>JAQVKF010000277.1 GCA_028694795.1 Thermoguttaceae bacterium
GGTAAGTATTCGTGAAGCTGTTTTTGCAGTGTACGCAAATCGTTGGTCTGCCGATGCTGAATGAGAAACGGTTCGCATATCCGATACTCTTCTAAAATGTCGGACGAAAAGGCACTCCGGTCAACGGTTGAAATCTCCGGATGGCGAAAAAGCCACAAAAGCAACGCTTCCTGAAAATGTCGTGGCATGGTGTGCGGTTGTTTCGTCGGATTGAGTATCGGATCTTCATTTTTTGCTCGAAAAACCGATTCTAATTGACGAATAAATTCGTCCATTTCACCCACCATTAGCCGATATACCAGCTGTAATTCCTGTATTTCCGGTGCGTCTTGCGGATCGTGCGGCTGGCGGAGCATCCGACCCCATAAGATCGCTTGCGCCTGTGTTCCACGATTGAAGAAATCGGTCACGGGAATGCGGCGACGTATTCGAGCTAAGTCAAGTTTCGCTGCTTCCAGCGATTCCGAATATGGTAACGATTGCTGATCGGGGGAAGCGTCGGCGATCGGAGTCCCTTGTGACTCGGTGGAACCGGATGGAGTGCCGGGTGTGGCCGAGGTTTGGGAATCGGATGCCTGGGGGACGCATGCCTGTTCGGACAATTCCTTTTCGAGAATCGCCTCCCACCACCTGGCCCATGTTCGATGGAATAACGTTCGGTCTAACAGTCGAAGATAGCGGCGTGCCAAGGCGGGATTCCGCTGAGCGATGGCCACGGATGCCAGCACACGCAGCGGTCCGACGGCGAGGTAATCGTTCATAACCAATTGGTTCATTGCCGCGCGTTGCGAATGGTTCAACATGCCATAACGATATAAAATTTCATCGGTGTAAATACGTCCAATCATCGGCTCGGTCGTTGTTTGTGGATAAGAAAAGAACCAATTCGCCGATTCATCCAGCTCGAACAGAGCGAGATTGCGTAACGCGATCATCGGAAATGAGGAGTGTTCACTTCGATTTTCGTACTCGATGACATTTTGCCATTGTTGGGATTCCATCGCGCGGCCCATGGCCAATGAGGGTAAAAAAGTCGAATCCGGGCAATCGTATCGAAGCGTGACACCGAATAAAGCCAATATGGCTAACAGTGGAATCAATCGGAGTAGCGATCCATTTCGCGTGAACTGTCCACTCGTTTGGGCGGAACACATTCTAGTTGCCGCTGTCGGTTTTCGCTTGGAAACCGTCCACTGGATCGCGATGAAGAAGGCCATCATCACGGCTAAGGCGAGCAATGGCACACTGGCGAAACTGCGGAAAAGATTCGAGGTGCCAATCAGATCGGTGATCGGTGAACCTTCCGTTTCGAGACCGACGGACCACAATCGGGGCCAAGCGATATGATGGACATAAAAGCACTCGTAATAAAATATCGGAAGTAATGCGAGTAGGGCGAGCCGTCCGGCAAAGAGCATGGAATGCAATCGCCAAATCGAGACCGATTCGGTAGCTTGTACGGATTCTGTGGTCCGTAATTCCGCGGTACTCGCCGATTGGGTGGTTACCGATCCGGTGGATGGTCGTGCGGAACGCGACAGGGTATCTTGAACACTACGGAACCAAGCGATGATGCCACCGAGTATCGCGAAACCGCCAAAAATGGGGTAACTGACGCATAAAACGCAAGTGTCGATCCAAAATCGTTGCCGCAAAACGGTGGAAAATGCCAACGATTGTTCTGTTGCGGAAGGGGATTGGATGGGCTTGAGCGGACAAAAAAAGCTGCTGACCAAACCGAGCGCGAGTGCCGCCGCAACGCCAGTGAGCATTCCAAAACAGAAGCGGAATAACATGAATTCTACCAGCATATAACCGATTCGCGCCACAAAAATCAGGACGAGTGCCGCAGGAATCATTGCAAGCGGATAGAAAATTCCACGTAGTCGCAGCAGACTCGCGGTCATTGCCACGATACACGTCGCTAGGATGGCCAGAATCAAACCGCCCCAAAACGGGAGGTAAAAAAATTGCATGACGAATGAAATGAGATAGTCGTGCAATCCGCCTAATTCTGCAAGATGCGCGGCAAAATATCCGCTGTCGTAGAGAAATAAGTCGTTGTTTTGCGCAAAATAGAGGAAATCCGCGTAACGCCATCCGAAAAACCACCACGCAAAAAGCAAAAATAATCCCAACTCAACCCATTGGAACCGATCGTTAGCATAGATCGCATTCCATGAAAATGTGGATTGTTGTGGAATGGACGCACTCTGTACGTCTCTCGTTGGGACGTCACACGGGACTGACGGCTTGGTTGGACGGTTTTTTTTCATCGATATCTGCCTAATGAAAAACGTTTATCGTAAATTCGGTTCAAAGGGTAGTGTCAACCGATTGAGAAAAAAATTCCAGTAAGTGTCGGGATAATCTCGCTGCAATACCGCTCGCAATTTAGGAAGATCGTGATCTTCTCGATGATTCAATAAAAAGGGGTACAGGTGGTCAAAACGCTGAGAAATCGTTGGTGAAAAGGAGCATTTTTTCAATAATTCCGGTCGTTCGGATGCCAAAAGCAAAAGGGCTTCCTGGAAATGCCGTGGTATTTTTGTCCGCGCGGTCGCTACTTGCGACACTGAAACATACTGCTCAAATAGGTCGAGTTCACTTCCCATCAAATAGTAGACCAACTGAAGCTCCTGCATTTCTGGAAGAGCGGTAGGTTGGTAAGGATATTCCAACATTTGATAATAAATCGTGGCTTGTGCCTGTTTCTGCTGATTGAAGGAGTCCACACAAGGGCCGCGTTGATAAATATGCTCATATTCCAACGCCAGCGGATCAGGATCGTCCGCGTATGCCGATCGTGTTCGCGTAGGTATCTGGACGGAATCCCGCTGAGTCGTGTTCGCCGTTCCTTTCGAAGTATCGACTAGGGCGGAAATTTCCGCGGATGGTACCGCTTCCGCGGACGATGTTGCGGCCATAGACGGGGAGGGCGTCGAAATATCCATTCGGTGTGGGAGCGATGCCGGTGTTTTGGGGAGATCGCGAGCCAACAGTGCCAAACGTTGTTCAGCCCAGCGGCGGTGGAATAAGGTGTGGCTGAGCATTCGGAGACAACGTCGAGCGAGCGGAGCGTTTTGCTGGACGATGGCTACATCGGCGAGCATTTTGAGTGGTTCTACCGCAGGATATGCACCGCTGACCATCCGATTCATCACCGCGCGTTGCGCGTGATTGACCATGCCATAGCGGTATAAAATCTGAGCGGAATACATTTTACGAATGAACGCGACCTCCTCCGCTCCGGAGGCGGTGGAGGTTTGCGGCCACATGAACATATTGTCTGCCGATTCGCCTAACTCGAATAACGCAAGATTCTGTAAACCGATCATCGAAAAGGAGGTTCGATCGCACCGACTCGCGATTTCCAGCATCTTTTCCCACTGTTGCGATTCAAGCTGACGACCCATGCTGAGTGTCGCCAAAAAAGCCTCGTCTAAAAGCGAAAAGCGAACCGCACCCCCACATAGCAGAATCAAAAACAGGAGCGGAAGCGAATAAAGAAGCGACGATGCGGTGGAATGATCCGCGGAACGTTCGGGGGATGCCGAACGATTTTCTTGAATCGTACCTCTTTTTTTAACCGACGCCGTGTTTTTAATCGCCGATGTGGTGGACGATGGATATCTTTGAACCGCTTTGCCTACCGGTTGGGTGGTCATCTTTGAA
>JAQVKF010000278.1 GCA_028694795.1 Thermoguttaceae bacterium
ATTCCATGGAGATATAAATGAAACGGTAATCGCCGATACACCGAAATATAATCGGCGGCGGTCGCCGTCGCGGCGTCCACCCCAACGTTCAATCGCAACGATAGCCACAATCCAGGCAACGCGATCAACACTCCCACGATCAATCCCGGCAACATCGCGCGCAACGCCGGAAATCGTGCCGAAGCGGGGTATTCCACGGAATGTTCCGTGATTCTCCCGCACAGCCATACCGCGGCGAGGATCACGCCCGTCCATCCTCCGACGAGCACGTGGAAGAGCGTTCCGACACCGATGAGCAGCCAGCACACATTCCATCGGCCGCGCAGCATCGCCGCAATCGCTCCAAAAGCAGCCGCGTACGCCAGTACTTTGGACTCCGTTCCACCGATGACCCATTCGCCCGCCAGCGTACACGATTCGGCCAAATAGGCGAAAATAGCCGCCGTGAGCACCGAAACGCCTGCTCGCGGAATGATCGCCGAGCTTAACCTTTGCCAGCTGATCGCGAGCAGCAACCAACCGAGGATTCGCACGGTCCATGTAAAAACGATAGGCGTAAGAAATAATGACAACCATCCAAGCGTGACGTAATATGCGGCGTGTGGATTGGCCGACTCCAAAAAGAAATCGCCCTGCGCCCAAGCGGCATCCCAAAATCGGATTGATTTGCCCACATAACACGCCTCATTCACATCGGGGATCGGCCATGCGCCTTGCAGTGCGAAGATAATGAAAATAAGTAAAATCTCCAGAAGTATCCACACTCCGAATGTTCCCCCCCAAGTGCGAGGTTGGCGTGGCGATTTTGATACAACAGCATTCAACGTTTTCTCGGCAATGTCTAGCATAAAATATCCCTGTCAGAAGCGGTTCATCCCGGTTGAAAATGCAACGAATGAGAGCTTAGCCTAAAGCGATTTTCAACAAAGAAATCGCGTATGGAAGCCCTAAATCAAACGAAATGCGTAAATCGTACATTACGCACATTTCACCTATCGCACCAAATATAGAGCTTTTACGGTTCCGATTTTGCATTTTATATAAATTTTTCCGCAAAAAAAGAACCTTCCCTGGAAAAAACATTGATTTTACGCTAAAGTGTGCAACAATAGAAGAGGGAGTGAAGTTTAGCGTGACGCTGGCGGGGTCCTTAGGCGGTGGTCGATCAGGCAGCAATTCACGGTTTGACGATTCGCGGTGGGGCCGTAGGCAATCGGGTTTGTGACCAGCCCGTCTGACGGCAAGCAGAGGATGCGGCAAAGTCTTCTCGGATGGTGGGTTGCATAACCGTCAGCTTAGAGTGACGCGGTACGCAAAAGAGACGAACTTCCACTGGGAGAGATCGTGAAAAAGGTCAAGTACTTTATAAATGGAAGGTAAAACCTCAAACAGATAGAAGGAAATCATCGTAAGCGGAAGCATTCTGAATCAGAAGCCATTGGAAACAGGAGGTATTCCCATGTCAACACTTTGTCCGGGAAAGAAAATCACATTTGAAGATTTACGTAAAGGAGACCGAGTTCGTATCGAGTTCCCGTCCTCATTCGAGACGGAGACGATTTGTGGCCGGGTCGTTCGAACTGAGTGCTGTTATCTTTCCGAGATGACGCATTTCTCTACCGGTCAAAAGGTCCGCTGTGTGATTCTACTCGAGACACTCGACGGTGAGTTGGAAGCCATTGAAGTTCGAGAAGGAATGGTGGTGTATGCGGTACAAGACCACATTGGCGAGTCACATACCGATTCTGCGGAACAAAATACACCTTCTCAATTACGAATTCCCCGTTAAAATGGAAGCTCTGGCGAATGGGTTATTTTCGCTGGGGCTTTTTTGCTACCGTTCCACGCAACCATGATCGAAGAAAAAGTCCCACAAGCGGCCGTTACGATTTTTGGGTGGCACACGGTACCATTGGGTGTAGAGAGGGAATCACGATGGATACAGAGGAGGCAGATGCCAAGTTTTTTCAAAATCATGGGCGTCTGTTTGAAGATTTTTCGTTGGTTTATCCAGTAGTGAGTCGCCGAGCGGGCGGTCTTTCAGTCGGAATTAATCTCAGTCCGGACCAATTTTGCCCATTTCGTTGTGTCTATTGCCAAGTTCAACGCCAGGAACGCGCTAGCGTTGCGGATGAGCTTCCGACGAGTTCACCGCAAACGCCATGTCTCGATTCCTCTAAGATTCCACCGCTTAATGCCGCGCCGTCTGAAACCGCTAGTGTTTCGCAATCTGCTTATTCTTCACCGTTTAACAAGCGATATGTCGATTTAGATCGCTTGGAGCAGGAGCTGATGACGCTGTCGCAGTGGATTGTGGAGCATCGCTTTTGGCAAATGCCGCCATTCGACCAGGTCACCCAGGTGCATCAACGTTGGAATGATTTTGCGTTGAGCGGTGATGGCGAGCCAACCGCGTCGCCCTGTTTTAGCGAGGCGGTCAAGCGCATCGTGAAGGTGCGTCAGCATTTCGGATTAACCGATGTCAAAATCATTTTAATCACAAGTTCGACCTGTTTGCATCTGCCGCAAGTTCAGGAGGGCTTGGAGCTACTGCGTGAGCATGGCGGCGAAATCTGGGCAAAATTAGACGCCGGTACACCGGAATACTATCACGAGATGAATCGGAGCCGAGTCCCGTTTGAGCGGATACTAGAGAATATACAGACGGTTTCCCAGCGTTTTCCGGTGGTAATTCAAACGTTATTGGTAAATCACGGCGGCGACGGTCAGGGCAAACCGATGAGCGGTGCGGAGGTGGAGGCGTATCGCGAGTGTCTAAAAGGGTTACTTGTGGCGGGCGGACATATCCGTTACGTTCAGCTGCATACCATTGCACGTTCGCCAGCAGAATCGGACGTATCAGCGGTTTCACACGAATTTATGGAACATGTCGCTGATCGTGTTCGTCGCCACACCGGTTTGCGTGGGGTGGTCTATCGATAGCGTGACGATCTCCGTGTGCGCGGCGGTTCCTCATGTAGAGGCCGATAGCGTGACGCGTGTGGATCACGATCGAGGAGCCGATTGATTCGGCAGCAACATTTGACGCGACCTCCACAAGATAGGAGGCCCTAAAACAAAGGAAATCCATTGGTGCAGCACGAGCAAAACGAACAAGTTTACCATTTACTTCCGCGGCATGTGGGTCAGACGCTTGCGGCGGTGTTACGTGATTTCCAGTCGTCCGCGGTCGAATCGAAACGCTTGTCTTGGGAACAGATACGTCAGCTGATCCACACACGTCGCGTTCAGGTAAATGGAAATACTTGCGTGGATGACGCGCGTCGGCTCAAGTTGACGGACGTATTGAAAGTACTTTCGCGTCCGGCGGCTCCCGCCCCTGGTGTAGATGACATACGGATTGTGTACATTGATCGTGACGTAGTCGTGGTGGACAAACCAGCGGGGATCACAACGACGCGGCATCACGAGGAAGAGAACTGGTCGGATCGGCGGCGTCAAATTCAGCCGACATTGGACGAATTGTTGCCATCGGCCATCACGAAATACTATCAGGGCGACGTAGCAAGTGCGGGTGTTGGCCGGAAGTCAGGAACTGGTCGCCTAGCATCGAAGGGATCGGCGAGAACCGATCTGAAGGGTGGAAGCAGTACGCCGAACACCTCGTTTCGCAATCCAGTGTATGCGGTTCAT
>JAQVKF010000087.1 GCA_028694795.1 Thermoguttaceae bacterium
CTTTGATACAGCTGCTGTCGAGTGACAACGCGGAGGTGTCCACATGGAGTTTCAGCTCATTTTGAAGTGCCTCAAAAAGATGGAATAAGACACCATTTTCGGCCCATCGATGCATACGCATGTACACTATAACATAACGCATGTACACTGTGTGCCAGTTGCCAAATTCCTTCGGCAACGCACGCCATTTGCAGCCGTTTTCCACCACGTGGAGCAGGATTTTTACCTGCCCAAGCCAACATTCGTTTACACTCGCGATTTTTCGTTGCAAAATCGCTCTACTCCTAAGCCTTGATCCGAACTATTGCCGACGTTGGTGAACATTTCATCGTAAAATGATCAATCTGTACACTTCCACGAGACTCAGGGAAAACGTGTTTGATTTTTTCAAATGGTTGTTTTGTCATTTTCATACCGATATCATCGGCTAGTTGGTAATTTTTCTATAATTATTATGTGAACACGCCCTAGTAAAAAGTTTTGGAAGGGGAGTTTGAGGGGAAACTTTTTGCAAAAAGTTTCCTCTCATGGGTTCTTCGCCTCAAAAAAGTTCGGCTAAAAAAGCATTTCCGCGGAAAATGCGAGAATTTTTTACCTGACGCTGGTAATGCCAGTCGCTCCGATTGGGGGGACAACTTATGTGAACACGCCCTGGTGAGTTTCCAATCCATCGCATGCTCAACTGAAACAAGCCCATCTACTTACCCATATATGGAAATTCCATAGTCCCTATCGATTTCCTCTCTAAAATGGACTCGTGTCCATCTACCTGATCCTATTCGCCGTGGATCATCGGAACCATTCGTATGACGAAATTCCTCCGGACAGTCAATCACGTAGAAGTTTATTAAGTAATCCATCGTTTTTCTGTTTCCTGTCGATACGTTTCACAAACGCACAAAAGAGAAGTGGAATACCACAGAAAATTACCCAACCACCCAATATTGCGATAAACCACACCGGCAATCGAAGCTGATTGTGTTTCCTCCCACCGAGAGTGCAAACCCTAAGGCAAATATACCGTCAGCAGCCAATAAAAGCATGCCGGAATCATCGCACATGGTAGACATCCCATCGCAAGGTAACTACCACATAGTGTAAAAAAACGGGAATCCCGGCAAACGCAATTTGGATTCCAATCTGTTCACCCATGGTACTCAAGAGGCTTCGGGGACACGACCCGTCAAGTGATAGGTCCACAAGAGCGGCCCAACCGAGTCAGTACAAAAAGTGATATCGATATACTGATCCCTATTCCCAGCAGAGTGACCGTAATCGTTCCCGCAGTGAGCCGCGTCGGCTTATCCAAACGTGGAGGAATCTCACACGGTAACGGATTAGACGGTGATAATAGTCGCATAGGTCCCATAGTCACTTCCCTAATGTATCAGTGTTCGAGAATTTCTCTGTTTTTCCGATAAAAATTCGAACATCGCGTCACGGTGGCAACGGCGACGCGATCCTCTAAATTGGGACGAAACACGGTCAAAATGAGCGACGGAAGGTACCAAGCCATAAAAAGGCCGCCCTCTTGCACCATCCAAAATTGGCAGCCGAGCATCATCAGTGTTGTACCGCTAAGCAGCACACCGAAGTTTTTGCGCGGTGGCCAAAGCATCTGACACCCCATACAGACGAGATAAAGCGAAAAAATCGGAATCCGATAGGTCGTATCGTAAAACAACCACAAACCGAACGCGTCCTGACTGTTAAAGATCGGCGAACCCAACATCTGTAGCAGCGTCTCGGAAAAACTCATTTCACTCGAACAAAGTAATCCCACGAGCATCATCGACAGCCAACCGGTGGTATATCCGCCGATAAATCGCCATAACCCGCGACGCAGATAGAACATAATCCAAAGAGGCACGAGAAAAAAGGGGTAAAATACCAATCCCGCAGCGATACCAATCGCGCAGCCCGCCAACCATGGGAATTGATACAATACCAATGCGCAAACGATCATTCCTCCCGGAACCACATGATCCAAACGTCCGGCCATTTGACTGCTGTACGGCAGCAATAGATACAGCGTTGCCGCCGCGACTCCGGTACTGAGATTCCCGAAATGCCACCAACCGACGAGGACAATCCCCGTGACCAACAGCAATTGTCCCAAAATCGTCAACGTTCGAGAAAAAATCAACTGTGTCAGTAACGAAGGGTATTTCCATCCCGTTTTCGGATCGTAAAGGCGCAATCCCGTCTCGCTTGAGACCGCTTCCGGGTTCTCCGCTCGCATCTCATGATCCGGGTGGAGTGTCTCGCCTAAGGATGACTTTGGAAAAAAATCGGATGATTCCACTTCCTCGAACGACGAAACCGCCGACTTCCGCTCGGATGGCTCTCGTTCTGAAGCTATGGGATGTAACGACTCAATCCGCACATCTTGCACCGGATAGACCGTTTTCGTCCGATCTTTCTCACGATCATTTTCACGTCGCGAATCAGTCGCATCTCCCTTCGCGGGTTCCTTCTCCTCGCTCAGATACGCGACCGGTCGGACCTTCGTGGCGGATGTTGAGACCGACGTTGAGGTTGGTACCGAGGTCGGTGTCGCATCCGATGAAGCGGCAACATTCGCACTGACATTCGGGGGGGACGCACTTTCCGAGGTATTCATTTTTTTCGTAGGATAGGTATTTTGCGGTGCTTCCACCGATGGGTCGGGTAACGAGCCGGTCGGGGCTTGATTCACAAAACTCGACAGAAAATGGAACGCACGCAATCCTGGAGCTTCGAGTGAAGGCAGCTGATTATCGGAGAGCAGATGTTCCATACGGGCAATCGGTACAGGCAAAAAAAGACTCGCGATCATAACCAAAAGCAGTGCCAGCCCAGTAAAAGTGATTCCGGAACGATTCAAATTTGGTTCGACCACGGGACGCCGAATGAGCAAGGGATCGAGCAGCAGACGGACGAGATAAAAGGTCCCCACCACCGCAATCCAGACAAATCCGAGACGGATGAACCGCATCGTACCATGAATCAATGCGTAATGGATCAGCAAGAGTCCCGGCGCGAGAGCAATTAAGGCGAGAAGATCGAGATTTCGCAGGCTCCACACACGATAAAATTTGAAAAAAATACCGATCAGCATCAATGCGGACAGGTAGGCCCACGTAGTTGGCGAAATTTCGTAGACGAAAAGTACTTCCTGCATCGGTAAACTCGATATATACTAGTGCTATGGGGAGTTCGGCATTTTACGGGCGTCTCCAGTATACTCGCAAAACATCGGCGTTGCCAGCCGTTTGGCAGGGGACAATGGTGGAGTTTCACTTGGCGTAGGGGATGACGCCGACACATGCTCGTCGTACCATCCGTCTTAGCCAAGTTGAGTCGTTTTTTACCACTGTGGGACGGCTGATCCATAGCAATCGAAGCCGCCGCGTTCCCCATCGGAAATCGCGTCCTAAGTAGAGCAGAACCTGATAAACACAAGAGAGATTCCATGCAACAACCAGCACTTCCACGACTTCCTGTTCGATTACAAGATACGCACAAGGGTACTTTTGGGACGGCGTTAATTATTGGCGGTTCCCGTGGCATGAGTGGATCAATCGTGTTGGCGGGCATGGCGGCTCTGCGGTGCGGCGTCGGACTAGTGCGGCTTGCTGTACCGGATCGTATTCTCGACACGGTTGCCGGTTTCGACCCCTGTTATACCACGATTCCGATGGAATGTGACTGTATGGGGCGACTTTCGTTGGAATCGGAACAAGAACTCGCTCGTGAGACGCTGCAAGCTACTGCCGTCGCGATCGGTCCTGGGCTGGCCGAAACACCGAGTTTACGGGAATTGGTCGCCCGAATTTATAGTGGATTACCCAAAACGCTGGTCGTCGATGCCGATGGTCTGAACAATTTGGCCAAAAGTCCCGAATTACTCGAAATGCCGGAAGGACCTCGCATTCTCACGCCGCATCCGGGGGAATTTTCTCGACTGATCGGCATGGATCGCCTGCCGCGTCACGCGCAGCTGGACATCGCGGTCGAGAAAGCGGAGCGTTGGCAGGCGGTCATCGTGCTCAAAGGGCACCAAACGCTCGTGACCGACGGAAAGCGTCAGTACCTTAACACGACGGGCAATCCAGGTATGGCGACAGGCGGCAGCGGCGACGTGCTAACCGGGGTTATCACATCGCTCGTTTGCCAAGGTTTCGACGCGTTCGACGCCGCGGTATTGGGTGTTTATCTCCATGGTTTAGCTGGCGATCTGGCCGCGAAAGAACGGGGGATGGAATCCATGGTCGCAAGCGATATTGTCCAATTCCTTCCACAAGCGTTCCAAACGTACCGCCAATGACCCTAAGGAGTGACCATGATTTCGAATACGGATCAGCCTGCCGGACGCGTCGCGGGAATTGATTATGGGACGGTACGGATTGGTATCGCGGTGAGCGATCCTGAACGACGTTTGGCGAGTCCTTACGAGAATTATAATCGGCGTAGCCGTGCAAAAGATGCGGAACGATTCCAACGACTCGTCCAAGAGGAGCGGATTACGCTGTTTGTCGTTGGTTTGCCAATTCACTCGGATGGGAGTGAGAGTTCCAAAAGTCTGGAAGCACGTGATTTTGGGAATTGGCTTCTGGAAATAACGGGCGTTCCGGTCGTATGGTTTGACGAGCGTTTTACGAGTGTCGAAGCGGAACAGGTTTTACTTGATGCCGGATTGACACAAAAGAAGCGGAAGGAGCGGTTGGATAAATTGGCCGCGTGTTTTCTGCTTTCCGCCTATCTGGAAGCTCCGCATTCGGCGATTGATCCGACGCATCATGCGGCGGATGCGTATCGAACCCCCGGTGCTCTCGATCATTAACAGGGTGACACATTCCCCGCTCTATCACTGCCGCCCCAAGATGCCCGGTGGCGGTTCATTCCGTTGCCGAGTCGCGTGGTTGCAAAGTTGACAAAGCATCTTGATTTTTCCATTTTTCCCGGATAGAACGGACTTTTTTATCGGGGGAGCTTGTTTTTTAATCGATATGAGAATAACATGATATGGGGGTGGGATGGGGTCGGTGCTTTTGGCGGTACCTATTCGCTCCATTTTATAACAAAGAGGCAAGATCTACTGCCGGATCGGTAACAGCATCGCGGTTAAGTTGCCGATTTTTGTCTAAAGTCGATTAGCCTCCGTTAGGGGGACACGGCCTCGGTGAAACCCCTTTCAGGATGGGTTGTTTTCAGTAACGTTGGTCGTTCAGAAAGCAGTCCAAACGGTCCATCGAATGCGGTTTGCTCGTGGCCCGCGAGAGGTGGTGACTTTTCGGGTCCTTTTTGCCCATAAAATTATGGCAATTCATTGTTTTAGGAGAGACGAGATGTCTAGTTCTCAAAGACGAGGTTTTACGTTAGTAGAACTTCTTGTGGTGATTGCGATCATCGGTATTTTGATTGCGCTACTTTTACCCGCAGTCCAGGCCGCGCGTGAGGCCGCACGTCGTTCGCAGTGCACGAATCAGATTCGCCAAGTGGGAATCGCACTTCAGACGTATGCGGATTCAAATGCGGAATCCTATCCGAGTGGTTGGCGTAACGAGCGAACTAGTTGGATTATGGCGATTCTTCCCTATGTCGAGCAGAAGCCGTATTGGGATGAAATCATGAGTAAACGTGAAGATTATAAGAAGTCGCACGGTGAGTATCCTCCGCCATATACAATTTTAGGTACGGGGATCAGTTTCGAGCCGTTTGAGCGACAGTCCGCTCCCGGTTCTACATTCGTGTGTCCGTCCGACGGTAATGGTAAAGTCGATTTTTCGAGTTCGAGCTACCGCCATGGTAAATGTAGTTACTATGGTTGCAACGGTGACGCGTTAGAGGATATGTCGCAGGCAAATGCCCCCTACAGCAGCCGTGGTATGTTTTGTGGCGGACCGTTTGACTGCAAAAAGATGTCCTCAATGACGGATGGTACGTCCAATACGGTCGTTGTCTCGGAAATCTGTATTGGTTATACTGTGGCGGATGTCAAGACGGCTGTTTTACAGTGGTACGGTGGTGAGTATCCGGCAGACTGCTATGCGAACCGAACCAACGTTGCTGGCCATGCGAAGGACGAATGGACGACGGCGGCGTTAGGTCGTCGTTGGACCGACGCCGCGACGGCGTTCTGTAAATTCACGACGATTCTTCCTCCGAATAAGCCGTCGTGTTACGAGACGAACGACTTTGACCGTGCGATGATCACGCCGAATAGCTACCACAGTGGTGGTGTGAACTGCGGTTTGGGTGATGCTTCGGTACGTTTCGTGAGCGATTCGGTCGATGCGGGCAGTATGTCGAGCAGCGCGTTGAATCGAACGGGACAGTCGCTCTTCGGTGTTTGGGGTGCGATGGGTTCGACTCGTGGCGGCGAAACGGTTACATTGCCGTAAGTTCAGCCGTTGTAAGCCGATCAAAATCGGAAATCGAGGTAAAATGGATGAAAACCGGTGTCGTAAGGCATCGGTTTTTTGTATAGGTACCGCTTTGCGGCATGTCCCCCTTTCGAAAAAAGGGAAGGGAGCGTGATTCCCATTAAATGCCGCAAACGAGGAAATTTTCGGTTGCGCGGGGGGCAAAAGGATGTTTTTTGGAAAATTTTCAAAAGTGTCCAAAAAAATTAAAGATTTGGGATTTTCAAAAAACGAAAAATTCGTTATACAAAGCGTGTTCGAAAGCAATAAGGTTGTTTATCGAGCATTCCTCAGTTTTCATCCCATTAATCCGGTTCAGGAATGGACGCAATCATCACGGGCCGGTATGAGCCGAGCGTTTCCAAGGAGTTTTGGTACCTATTTCGTTTGATTTTGTGTTTTCATTCGCGATTTTTCGTTAAAGAGATCGCTTTTGAGTGGGTCCAATCCGTCACATTTTCAACCGAAATGGGTAGGGGCCATGGATCGTCTCCTTTCCTCAAAGTATAGGTCGCATGATGCGGCCAGGAGTACGGACACGTGAGTAATATCAATCGAGATACCTGTCACATCCATCCGACAGCGTTGGTTAGTCCAGATGCACGTATTGGCGAAAACGTTTCGATAGGACCGTTTTGTGTTGTTGAAGAGAATGTCGAAATCGGAGACCATTCCATATTAGAGGCCTTTGTGAGTATCCGTCGTGGTACGATTCTCGGTAAAGGCAATCATGTGTTTGAGAACGCAGTGCTTGGGGCACCGCCGCAGCACGCGCATCCGCCAGAGCGTCCTGGAAATGTGACCATTGGTGACAACAATGTTATTCGTGAGGCCTGCACGATTCACAAGGCTACGGACGAGAATATTTTCACGCAGGTGGGAAGTAACAATCTGTTGATGGTGAATGTGCATGTAGCGCACGATTGTATTCTCGGTTCGGGAATTGTCGTGGCGAATAACACGTCTTTTGCGGGACATGTGTTGGTCGAAGATCGTGCGGTGATTTCGGCGGAAGTGGCCGTTCATCAATTTTGTCGGATCGGTTCTTTTGCGATGGTCGGTGGCAAAACACGTGTGACCAAAGATATTCCGCCCTGCGTGCTGATTGATGGTTTGAGCAGTTTTGTAGTCGGTTTGAATAAGGTAGGCTTGCGTCGTGCGGGAATCTCTGCGGAAGAAATGATCGAGCTGAAGAAGGCGTATCGTATGCTCTATCGCAGCGGTTTGCTGTGGAATGAACTGGTGACGGAATTCTGCAAGACATTTACCCAAGGTTTAGCCGCCCACATGGGTGAATTTATTGCGAACACGCGTCGTGGAATTGTGCCGGAACGCCGTACCCCCCCAGGAGCGACGATTCGTTTGGTACAAGAAGATGACGATGCACCGAAAGGATCGGTGTCGGGCAGCTCGGAATTGTCGCATTCGCGGACGGATTCACAGGCAAACTTAGCGGACGATGTCAACGCGTACCGCGTTCAGATTGGGTAAAACCTATTTTGGCGGGCTTGCATATTTTGGCGGGCTTTGATCGGTCGTGGCTAGCCCCCATCATGATGTGCAAGACTCCGCTCAAAGGCTCACTGCCGTAACGTCACAGGCTCAATACTCCGATTCTCCATTTTCCGTTCTCCACCATGGGATATAAAGTTACTTGCGCTGCGCTGGTCCATAGGCAAAACGGTCACTCGATGGTGACCACATTTTCTTTTACACGGCATTCTTTTGCGTCATATTTTTTTGCGAGGTGGCACGTCGCAGTACCACGAATAATCCGATGATGACGATAAGTAGCACACCGGTGATGAGCGGTCGATAAAACAGCCAAGCCACCGCGATGACTAGTAAAGCCCAGGCCGTCCCGAGTAGCCATGCGACGAGCGTCCCCATCGTTCCGACGATTGAACCGATGAACGGAACCACATCGGCTAAGACCGAAAGCGGACGTAACACCATTATGATGCCAAGCGAAATGCCAACCCAACCGGCTAGACGCAATAACCACGCCATCATCTGATTGCTATTTTCCGCATGGTGAAGCAACTGATCCGTACTCTGCGTTCCTGGCCCAATCGTACTAAAATCGATATTGCTTCGGGTATGATACGGCTCGAACGTGTCACGAACTTGCCTCGCGATGAGCGAGACATCGGTCGAAGCCACTTGTTCAAAATGAATCCGGATATCGCCATTCGCCACTGCTGTGGGAGTACCTAAATAAATGGTGTTCTGTGCTACCGAGATCGGGTAAAGCGTTTATGTCGCGGTATTTGGGGTGTCTGCCATGGCGGGAACCGTGGCGGTAGGAACAGTCGGGATGGCTATCGGGGCCGAGGCAGGAGGTTTGTTCCAAGTGAGCCGACTTCCGATCGCTTGGATTTGTTCCGGCGAAACGGCGTCAAGCGTGACCGTTTGGAAATCGTCGAGATTACGCACGAGAAATTCCGGAAGTGTGTATGAGCCAAGTGAGACAGGCGAGGCGAGCTGTTCGGTCGCATTATCCAACGTGGCGATGACCGTGTTGGTATGGCCTGCTTCTTTGAAACTGTTTGAATGAACCGGCGTGTCCACCCACTTCTGTTCGTAGGTATAGGTGGTGATTTGTTCTTCGCCACCGCCAAATTTTTTGCGTGTTTCCGTGTGGCTATTCTCAACCCATTGGTAAAATTCTACCTTGCGTCGCAATCGTAAGACACCATCCAATGAAACGCCAAATGTTGGATCAGTGAGCGTTATTTTCGTTTCGGCTTTGCCAAAAGCGTAGACTGGTTTGCCTTCAAAATCGGTATGAACGGTTGTCACATCGGGCAACGACTCACATTTTTTACGAACCTCGCCAATTCCCTGGGTTGTTCGAATCGTTCGCCCTTCATTCCAAAAAAGTAATGCCGTCGTTCCAATGGCCAGCACAAGACCGACCACAATTCCAGTAAACGCGTTTCTAATGCGATTCCACCAACTAGGGTTGGTCACTTCTTGATATACCATATCTGACGCTTTCTTGATATACCATGTTTTGCCCTATAAACCACATTCCTAGGCATTGAACCATGCCTTTGCGATTTTTCGAAAATGATCACTGTTGCGTTTGTTTCTAGGGCTTGTTCACACAAGTTGCCACCTTAATCGGAGCGACGGCCGTACTAGTGTCAGGTAAAAAGTACCAGTGTCAGGTAAAAAGCTCAAAAAAGTTTGCGTATTTTCTGTGGAAATGCTTTTTTAGTCAAACTTTTTTGAGGCGAAGAACCAATAAGAGGCTATTTTTTGCGAAAAGTTTCCCCTCAAACTCCCCTTCCAAAACTTTTTACTAGACGCACGAACTTCAATATCAACCAACCTAAACCGCCCCGATGGCGGTTATTTCATCCTTGGCCACGTTTTTTTACCATGTGATTATATGTGAGCACACCCTAGATGATGAATTTCAATTGGAAAGGTAGTGGAGGCATACTTTGTCTGAACGATTACCGGCAAAAGAACCTTCACCACAGAGGGCACGGCTAATTGCTGAGTTTGAGTTTTCTGGCCCATTTCGCGATGGCGGATGCTCGCAGAGCCTCTCGTTTTTCCGGCGAATAATTCAACGTGTCACCCGGATACAGCTGCATGAGGTCGTAAAACGCGGCTGCTCGAATCAGCGTTTTATCATGGGACATGTAGTTTAATAATTCCACCAACTGGTTGGGGGTCGGTTCTTTCAAATTGCGATACTTCCAGAGCAATTCATAAATGGTACTGCCTGCTGTCGCAAAATGTTTCTCGAGCAGCGTTCGAATCTGACCGGCCAGTTCCGGCGACCGTTGTACCCCGCTGGCGAGAGCTTTCAGAGCAACGTCCGCCTCCTCAATGCCAACCTCTGGTGTCTGTGATTTATCCAAACGATCGATTTCGTAGGTAAAGACGCCGAGCGTTCGTGTCGCACGTCGAGCGAGCTCTTGGGTTTCTCGTTTTCCGTCATATTTTGTAATATTGATGAGCGTCTTGGCAAGGTCGCGGCTTCCCGACCGAATCTGATTTTCCAATGCGAACGAGGCTTTTTGCTCCAGTGGTGTTAGGCCCATCGTTTCCACCCAATGAGGCATTTCTTCCAACGCTCCGGGAACCTGTGACGCGGTCCCGTTCTCACTGAGCAGGCTCAGTTGACGTAAGCGACCGATCTCGATTTTCGATTGTTGTTCGGGTATCCAAGCGGCAGAACCTTCGACACAGGCGATTTGAACTTGATAACATCCGGGTGTTTTCTCTGGATCAGAGGTGTTTGGTACATCGCGTGTCACGGTAATCGCGACCACTGTTTGTGAATTCGCAAGCCATAGAGAACCTCGATATTCGCCCAATATGCAACGCAATTTCAATCCTGTTTCCGGAGCCGATTTTAGCACAAATTGGCCATATTCCAACCGAAGCATTCCCTCGCCAGATGAACGAATGTCGGGCATTTGTAAGATTGATTCACCTACCGAATCGAGTACCAACGCGTCGGAAATCTGGATCGTCGTTCGATATGTCGGCAGAGTCGCCAATCGATCCCCGGAACAAATCGGCATATTATC
Organism: Thermoguttaceae bacterium; assembly: GCA_028694795.1. Lineage (GTDB taxonomy): Bacteria > Planctomycetota > Planctomycetia > Pirellulales > Thermoguttaceae > JAQVKF01. The sequence continues at coordinate 10,961 of JAQVKF010000087.1, forward strand.
GGAGATGCGTACCATATTTTCCACCTCCGGAGCCACACGGACCATTATCTCTCGCGGCGTGCTCAATTGGGCGATTTTCTTCTGTTCCAATGGAGTTTCTTGGACCGGGGCTGTGCCCGCTGGAACCGTGTCCGCTGGAGCCGGTTGCGTGTCAACCGTCGGCAGCGGAGCCGGTTCTGGTACTATGGGTACAATCTCCTCTACCGGAACAGTCGGGGTCGTGATCACCTTTGGTTTTTCCGGCCGTATAGGTTGAATTGGTTTAGACGTACCGGTTCCGACCTCGTTCGTCGCGGTTATGGCCTTTTCGGTCTCCGATCCGGCGAGTTGCGATGAGGCCGTGTCACCCACCATTGCGGGCGTTGAGGTGCTTTCCGGAATATCCGTTGGAAGTTCTGTCGGCAACGTGTCTGGTGCCGGCGTGTTTTCCGAAGGACTCGTGATTGCCGAGGAATCTGCCGTAGGCGTACGGTTGCCTACCTCCGGAGGATTCATTTCGGGTAAATCGGACGTGGAGGTGGCCGGTTTCGTGGAATCGGTCGTGGTACCACCCGTATTACCCACCGCGGTATTCTGGGGCACCGTGTCGGTTGGTGTGGTATTGCTCGTTGATGGAGCATCGACCACCGCGGTATTGGTGGCGTTCGTATCCGTGGTTTTAGCATCGGTCGTGGTTTTAGCATCGGTCTCCGGTCCTAACAGAGTGTCGAGATCAATGTTAGCGTCGGTTGCAGCCGTTTTCGCGTTCTGATCACCAAACGGTGAGGCAATTTCCGGAAGTTCGGCTTCTTCCGATGGGACCTTTGTGGCGGCGGAATTTGATTCTGTTGCCGTGGTGGTCGTTGCGTTTGACGGAGTGCTGTTGTCGCCGGACGGATTGGGTGCCGACGAATTTTCCGTAGATTCTGCGATTTTGGACTGTTGTTCCACTTTTCGATCGTCAGGAATTTGGCCTAAGTTGTCGAATACCTCACTCGTTTTCGGCGATGATTCGGAATTTTTATCGGTTGTTTCCGTCACTTCCGCCTTATCCGATCGAGATGCCAATGGTTTGTCCCCATGATTCGCTTGATGCCAAAGGAGTGTGCCCAAACCGCCAAGAGCCAACATGACCAGGCCAAGGAGCGAGAGCAATAACTTGGTTTTCCACGATAACGGTTCCGGTTCGTCAAATACAGGCGCATTCACACTCGCCTGGCCGAATGATGGCATATCGCCTTTTCTCGCTTTGGGTGTGGAAACATGGACCGGTTTGGGATGGGCTAAAAATGCTGGTGTACTCTCGGCGGCCAACGGCGGTTTCTTTTCGATGGTATCTTTCAAACGATCCGCTGGCGTTTGGGAGGGTTTTTCCGCTTGCGAACGAGATGTTTCGGATTTAGCTCCCAATTCCCCTGATTTAGCCGCTGTTGGAGTATTCGAAACAGTCGAACCTGCCGGAGAGGTACCCGTCACAGCAGTCGTTCCAATCACCGGCGGTACAGGTATATGAGTTGCGGAAGCTGCCGGGGCCGTTGATGGTTTCGAAACGCCAGCAACGTCTAAAGTCATACCAGAAGCTGGGGCCGACACCGCCGCTTCTTGGGCCGCCGCCGATTGATTTGGTAATATTGCCGACGGGGTGGGGGGCGTGGGACGACGTTCGGTCTGATCGCTAGCGGATGCGCTGGCGGAGTGAGCCGTACTATCACTTTCCGTGTCCCTCTGGCCCCACAAAATGGGTGAAATAGGATTGGAGGATTTTTCTTTGGAATGAATTTTTGGAGGAGTTTTGGATGGCACGGTAGCTTGCGTAGGATGTGATATTTGCGAAGTGGTGTCGCTTTGCGGCTTGGTCGTGGCGGTCGATTGGCTAACGGTTGCTGATTCGCCAACCATCTTGCCTTGGGTGGACGAAACCGGTCTTGGTGGGGACGGAGGTGCCATGTCCAAAGATTTTCCAGCCGTATTTTCTTGGACAAGGCGATTTGTCGCCGTACCTTGCGCAGCATTCGTGATGGATTTCTCCGCGGATTCTACGGACGACATTCGCGGTCGAGCGGATTCCTCTTTGGCTCGGACGGGTGGCGGAACCGGGATGCCCATCCAAAGGTGAGAATCGCTAGGCGATGCTTCTGCCGAGACGTTCGGCTCGTGGGACTCTTTTTCTGCGGATACTGAGGGTATGGACTTCTCGTTTGGTACTGCTAACGAACTAGTCGCCTGTTTGGCCGATGGAGGAACCGGGGCAGACGAGCGGGGTAATTCAGAACAAGAGGGCGTCGCCAACATCGGTGGATTCCCTCTCGCGGTGCTGAATTTGGAAACCGCGTTGGGTGTATTCGTACCGATTTTGGAGGCATTCTCCGTCTTCATCTTCGATTCGACAGGGGAAACCTCCGTGGCTGGCGTGGTAGTACCGGAAGTTACGACTGGTGGTGTCATATGCGCCGGAGCCAAATCTCGAAGCGATAATTCTGACCACGGCGATTCCGGGGCCGTTAGCGTCGAAACGTTAGTGCGAGGGGACGAACCGGAGGTGGTATCGGTGAATGTAGAATGGAAACCGGTAGTGTCAGCGGATGTCGCGGCCTGTTGACCCTCCAACGGTTCCCCTCGTTTTGACAAGGCACATAGTTGCGGCAGAGCACACAGCCGTCGCCGCAGGTCACTTTCCGGAGAGACTACGCCGCTAAGTACTTCCGTTAGGATGTGATAACACGCCGCAACCTCTGCTAAATTGCCGTCCGATTCGAGCGTCACACGTTCAATGTCTAACACCTCCTCCGGTGTAAGTTCATTATCGAGATACTCTGCCACCAAATTCGGATCAATCGTCGGAATCTCACGTTGTGTCGTCATCAACGAAGTACGCCGCTGTACCTCCTCAATGCGTCGAACCAATTGCCGCGTCTGCTCATCTTGCTCAATTTGCTTTGCCACCACTTGTGCATCTTCCGGACTGAGCACTTGGTTCAGATAAGCCAACACGATTCGTAGTGTTAGACGCATGTTGCAATCTCCATATTTTGAATATTCTACCATTTTTTGCTTGGTTTTTCGAGCATATTCTGCCCTCTATAGGTATGAGTGGCAAAACTTGAGTTAATCCGTACCAAAAAAATTCGGAATTGTGAAAAATTTCGGTTCCGGCTATACTGGAGCCGGTGTGAAGAGAAAAAATTGACGACGAAAACGATTCGCGACAAGAAGGTTTCCGATCAGCATTTTGCCGCAGGGAGGCGAAAATGACTCACATTCCGACGATCATTCAGGCAAGAATCTCGATTCCCGTCGCGCCGCAACCGAGTTCGACTTCCTCTTCCTCACCTGATACCACAACTGGTATGTTGTCCCAAGAAGTCACTATGGACACGAGCCGCACGCCGTCCTCGGCTTCCGAAATTGCGGAAATCCGCGGTGATGCGAAACGCGGCTACGAGATTTTGCGAGCGGAGGCCGCTGCCATTCTTTCAATCGCCGAACGATTTGACGCGGAAATGGACTCCCTTGGTACGCAGGAAAAAGAAACGTTTCCATTGGAAAGATCCGTTCCAACGTTACGTTCGGACAGATCATATTCGATGGTTGATTCGTTCCACGCGGCTGTACGTCTCGTGTTGCGTTGCCGTGGCGATGTCGTGGTGACCGGGATTGGCAAGGCGGGACATGTCGGTCGTAAAATTTCCGCGACATTTGCATCGACTGGCACACGGAGTTTCTTTTTGCATCCGGCAGAAGCGGTGCATGGCGATTTAGGACGGCTCGGTCCGGACGATCTCGTTTTGGCATTGTCACAAAGCGGCGAAACGGAGGAAATGACACGACTTTTGAGCTTCTTCTCGCAGCAGGAAATTCCCGTCATCGCGATCACCGGACGCTGTGAGAGCCGTCTGGGACGTGCGTCACGAGTGGTGTTGGAATTGGGGCAAATCCCGGAAGCGTGCCGATTGGACCTTGCTCCCAGTTCAAGTACGACGGCCATGTTGGCGATGGGCGACGCGCTCGCTCTGGTCGTGAGCGAGGCCAAATGTTTTGAGCGAGGTGATTTCTCGAAATTTCATCCCGCTGGCAATCTCGGTAAACGCCTTGCCAAAGTGGACGATTTTGCGCGAGCGTTGACGTATTGCCGTGTGTCGTCTGATTCGCTGTCGATTCGCGGCGTTTTTACCACGCACGTGATGCCGGGTCGGCGTAGTGGGGCGATGATGCTGACTGACGCTGAAGGACGATTGACCGGAATTTTCACCGACAGCGATTTAGCCAAATTGTTTGAGCAACGTCAGGAAACGATGCTCGATCACACGATCTCAGAAGTGATGACGCACACGCCGCTGACTGTGCGCAGTGGCGCACCGATTAGCGAGGCCGTTCATTTGATGGCGAGTCGCAAAATTAGCGAGTTACCTGTTGTCGATGCGGAAAATCGCCCCATTGGTCTCATCGATATCACCGACCTGCTCGCCGCGTTCCCAAAAGAGCTGGGTGAAAAAAATAGATCCGATAGATCTCTTTGATTTGTGATTTTGCTACGAACAAACTGAATTGTCACATTTTTGCCGAACGTTTTGAAAACGGGTTCGTGTTAGGGATATCCCTACTACGGCCTTGTGTATTCCTGCTGAAATTGATCGAGCGCTTGAAGAGCACGATGAAGACTTGGGGAATGAAGTCGAGCGTTTTCGGGGGACCAATATTGTCTCACATAGTTTGTAAGAATTGGGTTATATTCCGGCCCAGTGGAAACGTAACCATCTATTGGGACCACGCCCTTGCGGCAAGATTTGTTTTGAGATTTACGTACAATAGAAACTAGGGCGTATTCACATCATCATGATGATAGAAAAATTACCAACTAGCCGATGATATCGGTATGAAGATTACAAAACAACCATTTGAAAAAATCAAACACGTTTTCCCTGAGTCTCGGGGTAGTGTACAGATTGATCATTTTACGATGAAATGT
>JAQVKF010000088.1 GCA_028694795.1 Thermoguttaceae bacterium
ATGCGCAAAAACAGGAATTGGCCGAGGCAGTTCGCTGCCTGCGTGAATTGGGAGCGATTCTCGGATTATTCCGCGAAGCCCCCGTGAGCAAAACGCTCGAAACCGAAAACGATGCCAGTGGTACCGGCTCACTCGCTGGACCGCTCATGGAGCTACTGATCGAACTTCGTGCTACGGCTCGAAAAAACAAAGATTTCGCCACCGCTGACCGCATTCGAAATCGCCTCACCGAGTTGGGAATCACGTTGGAAGATCGCCCCAACGGTACCGATTGGAGTCGTTGATGAGTCGTTGAACCTCCCGATCATACCAATTCGCACCGTTAAGCCCAATCCTGATCGGGGGTGCGGCGTTTTTTGATCGTGCGATTTGATGGAAATAAATGCGGGTCGGTTCGCCTGAATCGACTTTTTTTGTGAGAATTATAAAGACTACTTTTTTGGTAGCGTTGCCATCTTAGGAAAATACGGTATACTGATTCCCGTTAGAAGTGGTCAACATTTTGTTGGATCGGCCAACGAACAATTGGATGGGTATCGGATTTTTAGTAGAGGAGAGTCACCCCATGTCTCAAATACCGTTATTGCTGTCAGATTACGCGACACTTTCCGCGAAGGAGCTTTCCGAACGTATTGAAGCGGTTCGTCAACAGCTCGGTCGCAAATTACTCATTTTGGGACATCATTATCAGAGTGACGCCGTGATCGCGCATACCGATATACAGGGCGACAGTTTTCAGTTAAGTCGCGAGGCCTCTGAGCGAGTCGATTGTGAGTCGATTGTTTTTGGCGGAGTCCATTTCATGGCGGAAACGGCGGACATTTTGGCGAATCGACCGGAGCGCATCGCCTCGCGTGGTGGACGTCGCATCCCCGTCTGTCTTCCCGATCTCGAAGCGGGGTGTCCGATGGCTGATCTGGCGAATGAGGTGGAAATTACCGACTGTTGGACGCAACTTGGATCGTATGTCGACCTCACCGAAGTGACGCCCATCACATATGTGAATTCGACCGCGGCGCTTAAAGCGTTTTGCGGAGCTCGTGGTGGATTAGCCTGCACATCAACCAATGCGAGAGCCGTTCTCGAATGGGCGTTCGCACAGCGCCCGCGCGTGCTGTTCGTACCGGATCAACATCTCGGATGCAATACACTAGTCCAAATGGGTGTCCGGAGGGAAGAGATGATTCTTTGGAATCCGAAACTACCGCTCGGCGGCAATACACCGGAAGCGATCCAACAAGCCAAAGCGATTTTGTGGTACGGGTACTGCGAAGTGCATCAGGAAATCGGGGTTCAAGACTTGGAACGGTCGCGACAAGAAACGCCTGGTGTGAAAATCGGAGTCCATCCCGAATGTTGCGAAGCCGTCGTGACTTCGGCGGATGTCGCGGGTTCCACGGCAAAATTGATCCAGATCGTGAAAAACGCCGCACCGGGAGAACGCTGGGCCATCGGGACAGAACGCATCCTGGTCGAACGCCTCGTACGATTGTACCCGGATCGAGTGGTTGGTTGCGTTGGCGGTTCGGCCTCAGTGGGCCGCTACCAGTGCAAAACGATGGCAAAAACCACGCTCACCAATTTGGCATGGACCGTGGAAAATATCGCCCGTGGTACACCCGTCAACGTAATCACCGTGCCGGAAGCGGTGGCCACGGACGCTCGTCTGGCACTCGAACGCATGCTTGCCGCGAAATAGCCCTCACTTGCCTCGGCAATAGCCCTTCGCCCACCTGGCCATCCCCCATCCTCGCCTCGTCCCTTCCCCGCCCCCAAGTAAAAACGATAACGGCAGTAGCCGTGTAGTATCGACCATGGGAGGCGGGTACTCTTACGCCACCGAGTGTTCCAGGCCCCTCGGCGGCGGATCGGAAATGGGAAAGAGACCGCCCTCAAGCAACGCAATCAAAATACCGATAATCGCAATCACCACCAACAATTCCACCAATGTAAAACCTTGGAGCTTCTTCGGACTCTACCCATAGCCAAAATTTTGCAACATCATCCATATCTATCCGTGTCAAAAACATAAAATATTGGGCTTGAATACACCTACTCCATTAATTTTGTGTTGCCATTTGCGATATTTCTAAATCGCTTTTGGTCTGGCTTTAATTTACCCCATTTTCAATTGAATCGGATATAATGCCCCATAAACGGTGTTTAATCCAGCAGATCGTAATAGTATAAGTCGATAATCTCCTTTCGTATTTCTGTTTTTGAAACGAAACTTTCATTAGCACAAAAAAACCAGTGACTCAAACATCACTGGTCCCACGTACACTTCACAAAACAACGCTCATGATAGGGGCAAAAGACCTTAAATGATCATCACCCCTCATTTTGCATTTACTCACGAATTCCCGGAATATTGAAAGTATCGCAAAATTCTTTGATCTCACCCTGAATCCGCGTCGCCACCGTATCGATATCGCCAATGTGTCGATAGACCTCGTCGATCCATGCGGCCACACGTTCCATATCTTTTTCTTTCATGCCCATGCCCGTAAGCGACGGAGTACCCAAACGCACTCCACTCGTCACGAATGGTTTACGCTGGTCGCCCGGAACCATATTGAAATTACCAATGATACCGCATTTCGCCAAGGCCTTCGCAAAATCTTTGCCCGTATGTTCACTCGCTCGCAAGTCAATCAGCACAATATGATTGTCCGTCCCCCCCGTCGCCAGCCGGTGTCCGCGTTCCATCAATTTTTCGGCCAAATGTTTCGCATTCGCCACAATCTGACGTCCGTAAGCCTTAAATTCCGGTGTCATCGCTCGTCGAAACGCCGTCGCCATCGCCGCCATCACATGGACATGCGGCCCACCCTGAAGCGTCGGAAAGACCCCATTATCCAGACGTTTCGCCAGATCCATTTTACTCGCCGGATGATACAAATGTTTCCAACGGTCCTCCTGTTTCGAGAGGATAAATCCAGCTCGTGGACCACAAAGCATCTTATGCGACGTACTCGTGACCACGTCACAGTACGGCACCGGATCCGGATGAACACCCGCCACGATCAGCGCGTTGATATGGGCCATATCGGCCACCAAATACGCTTCGACTTCCTGGGCAATCTCCGCAAACTTGGAATAATCTAAAAGACGCGGATAGGATGACGCCCCGACCCAGATCATCCGAGGACGCTCACGCTTGGCCAGCTCTCGAACTTGGTCAAAATCAATCGCTCCGGTCTCCAGATCGTACCCGTAAGGAATCTGTTGGAAATCCTGTCCCGAAAAACTCGCCTTCCAACCGTGCGTCAAGTGGCCACCCAGCGGTAACGACAACGCCATCACTTTCACTTTATCGCATGTCGTCGTCTCTGCCGCATCGGCCGCTCCGTTGGTACATAAAGCTCGATACACCGCTTGATTCGCTGGCGAACCACTGTACGGTTGTACATTTGCATGTTCAGCACCAAAACACTGTTTAGCCCGTTCGATGGCTAGCGACTCAATCTGATCGACGAATTCATTCCCTTCGTAATAGCGAGCAAACGGATAACCTTCGCAGTATTTATTCGTCAGCATCGAACCACACGCTTCTAACACTTCCAGCGGCGCAAAACTCTCGGAGGGGATCATTTTTAGCGTCGTCGATTCATGATCGATCTGTTGGTCAATCAAAGCGGCGAGTTCTGGGTCTCTAGCACGAAGAGTCGGATGACGATCATGAGCGTTCATCGAAACACGTTCCTTTCCCTATCATCGGATAATTTTCCATGTCGTTTTGCCTCCATGGGGCTTCGCACACTGTTCCGAGCGTGGGGAAGATTTTGAGCCATGGAGCGAAACAAATTGGTCGCACCCCATTCCGCGCAACCACCACATCCACAAACCGACATTAAACCAAGAAGCCCCCATTATACAGGGGAACGAAACAGGGTGGAGGGGTGGCAACCAAAATTCGCCCATTTCGCAAACAAAACGAACATCACAAAAGCGACTTTTCGCCACAAATGGTACGAATCCTCGCGATATCCATTTCGGTTGAAAATAGGACAGGTGGAATCCAGCCAAAACGATTTTGCGATGAAATACCACGAATGAGAAACCAAATCAAGAGGGCTGAATCAAAACGAATACACAGCCCCAAAACACGGAAAGCAGCGAAAAACTTGCGACGGCGACACCAAACTGAGACCATCCGTCTCATTATTGAAGCGAAACCGTCGCTGTAATTTCATCATAGGCGAAAAGATTGGCAAATCGCGCCCAACTTAAAAAAGTGTGGAACGTATCATGAGCATTTTCGAGCGGCAACAACAAAATAATCCGTTCCAGCACGAAATCTTCATCCACCTCGCCAGTCGGAGAGCGATGCAAGGCATCATTCACGACGCGGAAAATACCAATGCGCAAAATCTGTTCCCGAAAAATATCTTTACGATCATCCGAATCCGCGGCGATAAACTTACGTCCGAGCGGATCCAACACCACCGTTCGACGCGGCGTATCGACAAAATCCAACATTTCCGCCGCTTCTACCACGTTGATCAGATGTCCGAAATCACGATTCAACTCCTGAACAATTCGGAAGATATCGTCTTTGCCGCCACGTGCGTCAAGATATTCCAGCAGGCCGACGATCTCCGACGCCGAGGCGTTAGGCAACGGTTCGCAAAGCAATCCCATGGGAGCCACGGGTTCCGGTTCGTCCGACAATTCGTTGCCGCTAATCACGTCGTAAATACGATCGACCATGGCGGCAAATTCTTTCGAGCGTAAATCGCGTGGACGGGGCAATGGATTGACGATTACATTTTGCACATGACCGGGATCATCGCCCATCACCACAATCCGATCCGCCATCGCAACCACTTCTTTAATGTCATGGCTCACGATCAGCACCGACCACGGTTCACGTTCCGCATCGTTCCAAATATCGATAATCGCCGCACGTAGCGACTCCGCCGTCAACGCATCCACCATACTAAACGGTTCGTCCAGCAGCAACACTTCCGGTTCGACCGCCAATGCCCTCGCGATACCAACCATCTGTTTCATACCGCCCGAAAGTTCACGTGGATACGCTTCCTCGAAACCGCTTAAACCAACGAGCCGCAACGCCTTTTCCGAACGACGAACCACTTCGTACTCCGGCAAATTCAACGCACGTAACACCGTCCGCACATTTTCCACCACCGTCATCCAGGGAAACAACGCAAAACTTTGGAACACCATCGCACAACCAGGGTTTAACCCATGGAGCGGTTTGCCTCGATAGAGCACTTCACCACGTTCCGGCTTGAGAAGTCCCGCAATGATCCGCAATAAGGTCGATTTACCACTCCCGGACGGCCCGAGAATCGCCACCACCTCATCCGCTCGAATCTCCAGACTAATTCCCTCCAACACGCGAAGCATGCCACCATAAGGTTGCGAAAACTCGTGGGAAACATTTTCCACTTTACACAAAACAAGATTACCGCTCAGCTCCGGAATAACGGAGGCTGGCTTCGCAGCATCTGTGTTTTTCCGGGGCGTTCCGGTATTTCCCACAGAATCTCGGCGAGAAACGGAAGACGTATCGATGGAATTCTTCCCTGTTTCCATATCCGCATGGACCATTCGCTACGTACTCCTCGTTCAATGGGTAAATGCCAATTTTGTGAGATCGGAATGGATATTTTCCAACCGATAGAACGCCGACACGATGCTTGGAGGTTTGCCATCGCAACTGTTTTTGGGAAATAGGGGGGCAATCGACACGACGCTCCGCCCCGCAACGAACCGCTTCAGAAAAATTCAAAGCGGTACGCGATCAACCAACAGACAGACCATACAAACGATCCACACACAACCCCCTACAGAGGCCCCAAAGGACCACCACGGCCCGCAAACTTCTTGCCTGGCCCCGTCGGCAACGCACGGCCCCACAGGCAACGTTATTTTTTGCGGACGGTATCCGTGATTTTTCGCGGTTTCAATTGGACGTCACCAGTTAATTTGAATTCAATATTTTTGTTTCCATCGGCGGCAATCGTTTGATCCAAACCGGATGTTGTGATATCCGCATAAACCATAGGCAGGCATTCGGTGACAGTGCGAGTATCAACCGCCTTCTTGCTCGCTTTGTCGTTCGGATCAATCACTGGTGCTTCGCCCTCAATGACCGTTTTGGTAACCGTCACATAGTACTCACCAGGATAGACGCCGTCACCAGGATTCAACGTCATCATTTGGAAACGTCCCTCAGCGTCGGTTTGAGCACTCGCGGAACTCGACGGACTGGTCGAACCCTTCGGCGCGAAGACGACTGAAGCACCATCGACGGGCGTACCGTTCAAAGTCACTACACCCTCTGCCGGGACGAGCCCTTCCAAACGACTTCCCGATCCACAGCCCATCAACAAACACACCGACAACAACGCCAACGAAATACCGATTAACTTCATACCAAAAACTCCTTTCAGAGTCCTATTTTTTATGCTCAGCCACACTTCCGTATCGGACGACCACTCGTGAAAGTAAACGTCCGAACACCTTCTACCTATCTCATGGGATTGGTGCGAACCCACGAGAAACAGTATACACAAACCGACCTCCCTCAGAAAGAGAGGCCGGTCATCTATTTTCCATAATTCTCGCTACACCAAGCCTCGACTTCCACACAAAATCGGACATGGCAGAAACTTTGACATTCGCAACGACTACGGCATGGTGACGGTTTCACCCCCGCTCATTGTGCCCATCGCACCCCAAACACCAAAGGTCGATTCACCACTACTCCATCCGACATACTTGAACCATTCTCCAAGTCCCTGCGTACCCGCGGTGGCTGTACTGACCGAATCACTCACGAAACGAACCGAACCGTCACACATACCCACATTGACGCCGCCAGAGTGAAAACTGGTCGCTGGCGCGTGTGTCGACGTGGTGGTACCGTTCGAGCAGCTCGGACCGTTCGGGGGAAGAATCGTCTGGAAAATCGCGTTGTTCAACGTATAATAACCGAAGTTATCACCCGCTCCACCATGTGTCTTGGTTCCCACCGCGTAACCATTGTTCGGACCTTTTTTAGCCATACACTGAGCCGGCTTACTGTTCCAACCGTCAATTTCAGCGTAACCGCCGCGAATGTTGTTATACTCACTGCCGGTCATCCCAGGACTTGCCGCACGCTCACTCATAGCGACCGTGTTGGACAAACCATCCGTAACGGATGCGAATCCGCGGCCGTCACCAGCACCCCACGAGGCCCCCCACGCATCGGTACGCGTGCCCATACCAAACGGCGAACGATTGTTACCGGGACGACCGTAATCCTGGAGAATAAAGTCGGCGTCACTAAAACAATAGTTCGCCGGAATCGGACGTGTCGTATCGTCTTTTGTCGTCTGTCCATCCGATGGACAACAAAAACCAGCGATACGCCCGTGCCACCAAGTCTGATTATTATACGGGCTCTGGTAGACGTTACCCGAATCCTGACCTACATACTGATATATCTGTTCATATCTCGCTTTTTGTTCAATATTGGGCAGAATACCCACAAACGCAGTGCAGTTACCGTAACCACCGAAACCAAACCCAGGAAACGATTTGTAAGTATCATGGTAACCGTGAATTGCCAACACAAGCTGCTTCAGGTTGTTCGTACACTGCGAACGACGAGCCGCCTCACGCGCCGCCTGCACCGCAGGAAGCAAAAGCGCAATCAAGATACCAATAATCGCGATCACCACCAGTAACTCAACCAGGGTAAACCCTTTTTTACGTTGCCCCGTCATCCCGTTGTCTCCTTGCCACTTTGGTGTAAGCTTATACAAACTATAAGTTTTATATACCATCCAGCATCCTTATTCTATCCGACCGTCTCCAAACAACAAGGTCCGACTAAAAAATCGACCAATAATTCACCCCAGAATTACCTAATGCAAACCATGATAGATTTGGAACACAAATAAACTATGACCAGTCATCCCAAAATTGATATTTGTCCACCATCGCATCCCGGAAATGCGGCGGATAAAAAACAAGCTTCGGCATTCACTGATATCCGTCGTGTTCCTTTACTATTTCATCCTTTTTACTGATTCAAACTTTCCAGATATTGCCGACTCAACGTTTCCCAGCCATTGGGGGCGGGATCTCTGGTACCGGAAGAAATTTGGTCTCGAATTTCCTTAGGCAAATTTTTCGAGAGATCGTCCGAAATTTCAAAACCGCCGGAAAGATCAGTCATGAGCGAAGCATTACGATCAACGAGAATCTTTCGCTGTCGCAAAGCATTTTGGTAATTCCCCGCCCTAAGCTCCGTTTCGACTGTCGCCATCGCCTCAATCATGGCACCGATATCCTCGGTAGGACGATTTTGCACGGAAAATTTTGCCGAAATAGCCTCCGCACGATTCCGAAGTTCCGCTTGACGTCCTGCGAGACGTTCTAGATCACGTTGACGCTGAGGCGCGGCTGGCCCTTCCAGCCCCGTTCCACCTTGCCCACTTTCCTTACCACCGCCCGTCGCGCCACCGGTTGGATCTTGACTATAGTCCTTAATTTGTCCCTTCTGATAAGCATCTTGCGTCAATCGCGTCGGCGTTTTGCGTCCACCTTTCCCAACGGCCTCATCACCGACCATTTCGCCGCTCGAGCGTCCTTGGCGACCTTCGCCGCTGCGTCCAGCGATTTCGCTCTCGTTGGGCAACCGATTTCCGGTCACCCCACGAGCACTGTTGTTCGAGATAGGACCATCCGCCGCATCCCAACCCGCGCCCTTGTCGAGCGAGTCAATCGCACTACTTGTAACGTCTTCCATCTCGCTAAAAAGATCTTCCTCATCTTCCATCAGCTCACCGACAAGGTCCTCGAGTTCGCCGGGAAGCTCAGCCATCGGAGCTTCTTTATCGGCATCGCTGGGAGATTCCTCCTGGCTCCAGCGTTCACGATCGGGCGAGTCTGGCAACCAACGTTCGAGATTGGTGGTCATATTTTCAGCCATTTCGTAACCGAGTTGTTCGAGCGGTACAGCGATATCGACCGTTTTAGCGGTCAGCGCACCTTCGGCCATTTTGATTTCGGTTTGAATTTCGGTCAATTCTTTCGCAAGCGAAGCGTTCGCGAAATCTTGTTCCGGAAGTTTGGAAAAGTCGCTTTGCAAATCTTTCATAAAACGCGTCCAATCGTCTTCGATCGCGGCGAGTTCTTTGAGTTTTTGCTCATCTTCTTCCGTAAAATCCTCGACAGGTTTTTTGGCCAGTTCTTCGGACGCTTCCATCACTTTCCGCTGGACCTTCATGAATTCTTCGAGCTTTTTCCGCGCTTCCTCGTATTTCTTTTTCACATCGTCTGGCAGATCGTCACCCACACGTTTTTTCTGCAACGCCTCCTCGCTCCGAGCCGCGACGGCCCTCGCCGTTCCGAGAATACTTCGAAGCTCCGCGATAATACGATCTTGCGATTCGATCAGCGTTCGCACCGCGGGATCCACCGCAGTGGTCGAACCCGCAACATTTTCCGATTTCGGTGGATTATCCAAATCCGCGGTGTCGGTTGAATCCGCAGCGCCTACCGATTCCGCGACATCATCTGGTTTTCCAGAATTTGCCGATTCTGTCGCAGAGGACGAGGCGGGAGCGGTAAGCGGTGTCCCGGAGTCGCAGAATCGGACCGCCGTTTGCATTTCGCCCGCCGCGAGTTCTCCCAACCGACGTCGAATGGATTTTCGTTCCCCTTTTTCTTCGTCCGAGGTTTGAGCCGCAAGAGCCGTCGAATCACGTTGAACAGCCACTTGGATTGTTCGTACATCGGCGGACAGCCCCTCTTTTTCGGCAAAAATTCGGGCCAAAAGTTGCTTTTCAAGAATTTTCCAAATTTGGGCGCGTAGATTTTCGACTTCTTCCGCGACTTTTTCGGCACGTTCTTCGCGTGAAACGATCTGGATGGTTCGCCGTACAGAGGAACCGGTTTGCGGTCCGAGCGTTTTGCCATCACTTGTAACCGACGGCGGAATCGTCCGTCGATCCGCCGCCGCCAAACGGAAAATCAACCGATCACCCGCGATCAGATTGGCCGGAATCTTGAGCGTCGTTTCGATCACACGCGACGACTCCGATACCGCAAAATCGTCCCATGTCTCCAACGTTTCTTCGCCGACCACAACCCCGGATTCCCCACCATCGACATCCGTACCGCCATCGGCGGATTGCATACCATCGGCTACTTTCACATCATTCGCCGCATCCGCACCATTCACACCATTCGCCGCATCGGTCGTTACCTTGTCGGCACTCGGAGTGTCCGTCCCAGCATCTGCTGAATCGCCGCGTTGGATTTGGGCTAAGAGTTTTACGGAATTGATCGCATAGTCGTCATTCACGCGAAACTTGACGGGAATCGCCTCACCAGGTTTTGCGGTTAAATCGTTGACAGGGGTCAGCAGTTCGACGACCGGCGAATGGTCGACACGTACCGTCAGCCGATTTAGGCGGGGTTGTCGATTTGCTTGTTCGCCGTCAATCAGGAATAAAATCCGAAAAACGCCATTTTCGCGCATCGGAATCTCGACCGTCGCCGTCGTTCCCGCCTCGTCGAGTTGACAGCGCAGCCAAGAAGCATCAGGTGTCACACTCGCCGTTCGCGGTTCCGAAACCTCCCGGCCCCCCTCGATAGCCTTCTCCGTGTTTCCAGGCGTCGTTTTTTCCACATTTTTCGCGTTTGACGTCACCGTCTCATCTCCGAACGCAATAAAGCATTCGGTCACTGGTCGTGAGATACCGATAGAAAGCGACGCCACGGTGTACTGTGGAGCGTCAAGATCGGCGGTCCGCTGCGGTTCTTTCGTTTCATCCTTGCGTCCGAGATACGCGGGATAGCGATACGTCACCTGGATTGCGCCGCTGGTCACGGGCTGTTGAATCCGCACGTCATACCGCCTCGATTGGGAGTCACCGATTTCGAGCCGATAACGCAGCGGTTTCGAAATCGCCGCGAGCGTCGCATGAAACGTTTTGCCATCCACGTCACACACCATCGGAATTTTACGTTCTTTCGGCGTTCCAGATGTTTCGCCGTTCGTTTTTCGATTCTCCACACGATTCGTCCCGGACGACTCGCTCGTCTCTAATATTTCGAGTTCCTCGACGAAC
Organism: Thermoguttaceae bacterium; assembly: GCA_028694795.1. Lineage (GTDB taxonomy): Bacteria > Planctomycetota > Planctomycetia > Pirellulales > Thermoguttaceae > JAQVKF01. The sequence continues at coordinate 11,103 of JAQVKF010000088.1, forward strand.
AGATATCCACGCCACGATTGTCCGTTGGCACGGTCAATTTCGCCGGCAATTTCCAGATCGCTATCGACCAAAATCTCGGCATCTCCCGGCTTGACGCGAATAGCCCCGACCGCCCCAATCGCGGGCTGGAAGCTCCACGGTTGGAGCAACCGATTCGCCGCTGCCCCCCAGGCGGGAATCTTTTGGTTCACAACCACTGCAAAAATCAAAACCATCACCAGAAAAACGAGCGATTCGCACCAATCACGCGGCGTTTGCATCTGCCTTCGAAAACGTGTCCAACGTCCGAAGTGTTTGGAAACAGTCAAAATTTCATCCGCATTGATCTCCGTCGCCGCACGATTCGCCGCCGTCAACTCAAACGCACGCATCGCCGAAGAAGCCGAAACCCTCGAGGCATCCACCGCATTCGCTGGCGATTCCTCACCTGGCTCCGAGACGACGGATGAACCGAGACTTCGAGAAAATTGAACCACGTTAATCAATCGGCTCTCAAGTTGTGGAAATTCGCTTTCGATAATTCGAGCCGTTCCATCCATTGTTCGATCATCTCGCAAAAGTCTCCGCGTGATCAAAAAAAGAACATAAACCGCCATCAGAAGCCAAACACTTGCGCAGAAGATTAACCCACCCCGCGATAATCGCCAATACGCGTCGAGCAGCATCAGCAGGAAAAAGAAGCCCAACAGTACGCCAAAGCCGAACGTTATCGTCGTCAACAACGAAAAAAACCACCATTGCTGTCGCAACGCGTCCAGTTTCTCCAATAAACGGTTCACGATCGGACTCATCGCACACCTCACATACCTATCGCCATTGATATCACACGAGATAGCCCACACACAGCTCAGCTCGCTCCATTCTACCCGCCCCGATCCCCTGAGAAAAGCGAATATTCCGCCCCTTCCCTCAGATGCACCGTTTTGCCAACAATTTTATTTCACATACTTGACGAATTTTCGACAGTTTATAGAATAAACAAATAATTTTTTATCGATTATTTTTTGTCGATTCGTCATTTTACGAATGTGCATGAATGCGTAAAAGAATCGGCTCGGTATAATGGAGTAACCGATTCCGTGAGACAGTGCCTTCCATGGACCGAAAGTAGGAGAGAGTTCGATGAGCGAGTTTCCTAAAAAGATCGTTTTGTGTTTAGGAAGTTCCTGCTACGCGCGTGGCAACGGCGAAAATTTAACATGGGTCGAGAATTTTCTGAAGGAACACGGTTTGACCACGACCATCGAACTGTGTGGAACGCGATGCGAGGATCAGTGCGCAATCGGTCCGACGATCCAGATCGACGGCACGAGCTACCATGAGATGTCGCTTGAGAAATGCCAAAGATTGTTCGGACAACTTCTGGAATCCAACACCACGCCCCATAATGACGCCAACACGAAGAGCATGTAGGAAAACACGATGAACCAACAATATCCTATTTACACCGTTCCAGCGGAATGTCACGATTGCTATAAATGTGTGCGTCATTGTCCGGTTAAGGCGATTCGAATCGAAAATGGTCACGCCTCGGTTCTTCCGAATCGCTGTGTCGCGTGTGGACATTGCGTGAAGATTTGTCCATCACACGCAAAGCGGATTCGTGATGATTTACCACGGGTTCGCGTGCTGCTTCAACAAAAGAACCCGGTGTACGTTTCGATTGCGCCGAGCTGGGCGGGCGTGTTTCCGAGCTGGAAGAAATCACAACTGATCGGAACGCTGCGACGGCTGGGTTTCGCGGGCGTGAGCGAAACGGCATTGGGCGCACAGGAGGTTTCGGCGGCGGTCGCGGAGGATTTGGCCAAGTTGTCACATAGTGTATTTTTATCCAGCGCATGTCCCGTCGTTGTCGATTATGTTCGAACGTATTTTCCGCAATATGTGGGCCTGATTGCACCGATTGGTTCCCCGGCGATGACTCACGCGAAGCTGCTCAAAAAGACGTTTGGCGAGGAGATTGGCATTGTATTTATCGGGCCATGCGCAGCGAAAAAGAACGAGGCGGATCGCCATCCGGAACTGATTGATGCCGCGCTCACATTCGACGAACTTCGGAAATGGCTCCGTGAGGAAGAACTCGATCCGGCGGAATTGGCGGAAAATGAAGAGGAGCATTTTGTTCCGTATGACGCGAACGAGGGGGCAATTTATCCACTTGAAGGCGGAATGCCTGAAACGATCAGGCGCTGCGGCTGCCCTGAAAATGCGCAGCTTCTTTCGATCAGTGGTATTCCACAGTTGGAAGAAGCACTCGAAAAGCAGATGGAATCGAAAGACCTGTATCGGCACGATACGGGACCTGTTTTTGTGGAATGTCTTGCCTGTCCGGGTGGTTGTATCAACGGTCCGGGAGCCTCCTCGCGTGTTTCCGGCTTGGTGGCGGCTTCCGGCGTATTGGCTAATGTGAACTACCGTGAAACGGCTAAACGGCCCCCGCAAGTTCGAGTGCCTTACAAACTTTCGCCCGGCGAATTTCGCGCCGAATCGGTTTCCGCGGACGCAATGCGTCGTGCGCTGGAACGTGTGGGCAAAACGACGCCAGATGACGAATTGAACTGTGGTGGTTGCGGTTATGATAGTTGTCGGGATTTTGCGGCGGCTCTGATCCGTGGAGACGCGGAACCATCAATGTGTGTTTCGTGGATGCGTCAAATGGCGTTGCGTAAGGCGAACGCGCTGCTGCGCTGTATGCCAGCGGGCGTTGTGATAGTAGATAGCGATCTGAAGATTATCGAATCGAACAAAGTTTTTGCGGAGATTTTTGGCGATGGCGAGGAACTCGTCGATCTGTTCCATGAATTTCCAGGGTTAGAAGGCACGTTTATTGATTCGATTTTGCCCGCGTGCAAAAAATTATTCCTCGCGGCGTTGCGCAGTGGTAAAGATGTGCGGCGTGAACACTTTCCAGTGGGCAAAATTTTGGTCGATATCGCGGTCTTTACGATTGATCCTGGCAAGGTGGTCGGTGCGATTGTGCAGGATGTGACACGAACTGATATGCGACGGAATCAGATCGCTCGGCGCGCTCAGGAGGTCATTTCGCGAAACATCTCAGTCGTTCAGGAAATCGCGTGTCGATTGGGTGAACATATGGCCGATACAGAGATTCTGCTCAATTCGATTGCGGAGGGTTTCCGCAGCGATCCCGATGAAGAAGACGGCGTGGGCGTCGGCAAAATGGATGGAAAATTATCGGACCACGGAACATCTAAGAAGTCGGCGGAATCTATAGAGTCGCCGATCAATCCTTTGGGATTGAAGGGATATGAGGACGATATACCTCCTTTAGATGGGATGAAATAACCATGGAAACGGGAGAAAAACGACTGTTTATCGACGTAGGTTGTTTCCAACAATGCAAATCGGGGATGCATGTCTGCGGCGACGCTTTTGTCTCGAAGCGATATCCGGAGGAAAATCGGCTCATCGCGGTGCTTTCGGATGGTTTGGGCAGTGGTATCAAGGCGAATATTTTGGCGTCAATGACCGCGACGATGGCGATGAAATTTGTCGCCGCCGATCATGAACTTCTTCATTCTGCGGAAGTGATCATGGATTCACTACCGGTCTGTCAAGTGCGTAAAATCAGTTATGCGACCTTTTCGATTCTCGACTGTTCACTCGACGGTACGGTTCGGATTGTGGAGGAAGGGAATCCGCCGTTTTTGCTCATTCGCAATGGTAAATTACAGGATCAACCGGTACGTGTGGTCGAGTCAAAAAAGTGGAAAAACCGAAAATTACAGGTATTCGTGTTTCAGTTGCAACCGGAAGATCGGCTGATTTTTTGTTCTGACGGCGTAACGCAAGCGGCACTCGGTTCGGATCAATTGAAGCTCGGCTGGCGACGCGAGGGACTCACGGCGTTTGTCGAGGACCGACTTGCGAAAGAGCCGCACCTGTCGAGTCGTGTTTTGGCGCGAGAAATTGTAATGACGGCCATCCGTCAAGAACCGGAGATTCGTGCGAAAGATGATACATCCGCGGCGGTTTTTTACTTCCATCGGCCGCAAAAATTGCTCCTGTGGAGTGGACCACCGTACGCGAAAGATAAAGATCGTGAGTACGCGAATTGGTTTATTCAGTATCCCGGTCGAAAGGTGATTAGTGGTGGAACGACAGCGAATTTGATTTCGCGCGAACTGAATCGGCCGGTGACGACAGAGCTTTCGTCCGAAAATGGGAATCTGCCGGGCTGTTCCGCGATGGACGGTGTCGATCTGGTGACCGAAGGCGTGCTGACGCTCACACGCGCGGTCGAATATCTCGAATCAGGTGAGATTCCGTCGCGGAAGAACGCCGCCACGCGATTGACCGAGCTGATTCTCGATTGTGATTGTATTGATTTAATGATCGGTTCCCAGGTGAATCCAGCCCATTTCGATCCCACTTTGCCGGTCGAACTCGAATTACGAAAAAATCTCGTGCGACGACTGGTCACCGTGCTGCGAGATCGGTACTATAAGGACGTAACGACCATGTTCATATGATACGTGGGGAATATGCAGCGTCATCGGCAGCGAGTTGCCGCCGGGCTAAAGTACAATTTACCAGAAGGTAGTAGATCCGAGCGGTGAGGACCGGAAG
>JAQVKF010000002.1 GCA_028694795.1 Thermoguttaceae bacterium
GTAGTGTTAAGATGAGCAGGTCCCATCGAAATGACGCAGGTTGCGGTACGGGGAGTTCCTGACGTTTGACCTCCAAATGGCCTGTTTGGGATTGCCCCGTTGGCAGTGGTAATGGTGAGTTGGAAAGCGTGTCTGAGGCGTTATCCATAATCATTTCCCAAAAGGCGAAGGTCCAAAAGAATATAAAGACGTATGTCCCTTACGTTCGACATCTACGATATATGGGTTTAACTTAAAATACGACGAGTACACAACCCGAAGCATTGTTGCGGTGCAAAACCATGAACGTACACCCAAATATCGTGCGAATAAGCATATCAGGATTCAAGTTATTATGCTTTATCGGTTTCGATTTTTCAACCATTGGGGCATGAAGTTCCCGCTCAATTGGTGCCGAAATGTAGGTAGCAATTGATATGAGAATAGATTCGATGATGCCCCAGAGTGATCGACTCTACTTGCTGGGGAGATACGGTGACAGCCATATCGCAAATGGCGATGCAGAGGATACTACGAGTCAGTTATGGTGTAGATTGCGTTTCAGAATAGATTCGACCCCACACAAGGCAAGCGAATATTTTCGTCCCATGCCTCGTTTATGATATCGAATCATGGTGAAATCTGGAGCCGAGTCGTGCCAACCGAACGGGGCCGTACGATCGTCAGCTCCGTAGGGAGCTGTGACCGGTAGTTATGCTTCATCCGGAGCATGAGCCTCATGAGGCGGTTCCTGTTGGAGGTGTTCGAGGCCAATCCGTACAACCATCAGATCCGCTGGTGTAATCCCGGGAATACGCAGTGCCTGTGCAAAATTCCACGGATGTACACGATTCAATTTTTCACACGCTTCCGATCGTAAATGTCGAATCGTACGGTAATCGGTTTCGTGTGGAAGAAGTATTTTTCCATGCTTTTCCATCGCCACCACTTCACGATTTTCTCGGTCAATATATCCGGCGTATTTGGCGTCAATCAAAATCGAATCCATGACACGCGATGTCACGGTTTTTAATTCGGGACAAATTTCCATTAGCTTTTCCGCCGTCACTTCTGGACGCCTACTGATTTCCTCGAGCGAAAATCCTTCGTGTCGTTGTGTTTGCAATAGAGTTTTAGCGCATTGGATATCCGCCTCTTTTTGCTGAAATTTGGTCCATCTTGACGTTTCAACGACACCCAACTTATATCCCAATGGCGTCAACCGCCGATCGGCGTTATCCTGCCGCAATCGCAATCGATGTTCCGCGCGACTGGTGAACATTCGATACGGCTCATCGACACCTCGAGTGATCAAATCGTCGATCATCACTCCGATATAGGCCTGGTCGCGTGTAAAAACGAGAGGCGATTTGCCAGCCAACGCGAGTGCGGCGTTCAAACCGGCGACCAATCCCAACGCCCCCGCCTCTTCATAACCGGTCGTTCCATTAAGTTGACCGGCGAGGTATAACCCTTGCACTGCCTTGGTTTCGAGCGTTGCCCAAAGCTGTTGCGGCGGCGCGTAATCGTACTCAATCGCGTAACCAAACCGCAAAAGTTCCGCTTTCTCCATACCTGGAATGGCGTGAATCATAGCTATTTGTACATCACATGGCAGACTTGTAGAAATACCATTCACGTATAATTCCTGTGTTCGACGTCCCTCCGGTTCGAGAAAAACCTGGTGTCGCGTTTTTTCACGGAATCGCACGACTTTCGTTTCGATTGAAGGACAATAACGCGGACCAGTGGACATAATTTGACCTGTGTACATCGGTGCACGGTCCAGATTGTCCATAATAATCTGATGTACATGTTCGTTTGTCCATGCGATCCAGCAGGGCACTTGCGTCGAGTCAATCCAATCATTCAGGAAAGAAAACGGTTCCGGCGGATTGTCACCGCCATGTTCTTCAAACCGCGATAAATCAACACTGCGCATGTTAATTCGCATCGGTGTTCCGGTTTTGAAACGTTCGAGTTGAATGCCCGCACGTCGCAACGAATCGCTTATTCCCTCCGCCGGTTCGTCGCCGCTACGTCCACCCGGCATCCGCACATCACCATAATGCAACACGCCATGAAGGAATGTACCTGTACATAAAACTACCTTTTTGGCAGAATAAATCGAACCACTCCGCGTACGCACTCCAACCACGCGGCGTCGCTGTGGACGAGCGGTGGTGTTCGCCGCATCCTCGACATTTGCCGCGGAGTCGAACGTCGGCTCGACCACCACTTCGATCACCTGTTCTTCGCGGAGGGTTAGATTCGGTGTGCATTCGCATTCATTTTTGACCCAGATGGCATATTCGCGGCGATCTGCCTGTGCACGCGGTCCGTGCATAGCCGGGCCTTTGCTTCGATTGAGCATTCGGAATTGGATTCCATTCGCGTCAATGGCACGTCCCATGACGCCGCCCAACGCGTCGATTTCACGAACGAGATGACCTTTTCCCACGCCTCCAATTGCGGGATTACATGACATGCGAGCGATCGTATCGAGATTTCCCGTGAGCAGTGTGGTCCGTGCGCCCATTCTCGCGGCAGCCGCAGCTGCTTCCACACCGGCATGTCCAGCTCCGACCACCAACACATCAGCCTCGTACCGCATGAATCTTCTACTCCTTATTTCGCAACTAGGGTATCCTGACGCAGATGAAACCGTTCGATATGCTGAGCGTGACCGGTTTCCGCATCGACTTCGATGATTGCCCCACTCAATCGGACATCTTGTTTCGCCACCTCGAACCGCATCGGACACCCGGTTCGCATGACGGGGATTACCTGTTTTATTTGACTTCCGATGATACTTTCGTACGGTCCACACATTCCAGCGTCGGTCAAAAACGCCGTGCCATTGGGAAAAATCCGCTCATCCGCCGTTTGAACATGGGTATGAGTTCCGATCACCGCCGAAACACGCCCATCCAAATAGCGGCCCATCACCTGTTTATCGCTGGTTGCTTCGGCGTGGTAATCGACCAGTCGCACGACCACATCCGAAGGCAATGTCGCCAACAGTCGATCCGCGGCAGCCAAAGGACAATCGACAGGATTCATGAAAGTTCGCCCTTGGAGATTGAGCACCGCGATACGGACGCCTGAGGCCGTGCGCACGACGGTCATTCCACGACCTGGAGCTTCCGGTGGAAAATTCGCGGGACGAATGATCCGGATTTCTTCCGTAGCCAGCTCTAGGGTGGGAAAAATTTCTGAACGACGCAAAGCATGGTCGCCTAGCGTGACCACATCGACTCCGGCACGAAGAAGCGATTCGAAGATTTTGGGTGAAATGCCTGAGCCGGACGCCGAGTTTTCCCCATTGACCACGACAAGATCCAAACCATACTCTTGGCGCAATCGCGGCATTTGCTGCGCGAGAAAATCACGCCCAGGTTGTCCAAAAAGATCGCCCAAAAAAAGTAATCTCACCGTACTCATGAGGTATTTCCCTTACTTTCACATTTCACGAACGAAAATACGCGAACGGTATCGGTGATTCCATGCGAGCAGCAACGAATTTCACCCATCTTAACCAGCGTGATTTCGCCGGAATGTCTTACTTCGGGCCCGGATTCTCACGACGGCGTCTTGTGGCTGGCTATCCCTTAAAATCCGAGGCTTTTTCGGAGTCGTGCCATACGTTCGTCCGGCGTTTCATCGACACGAATCAAATCGGGTGGTATCACCCGTTGACCGTAAATCCGCCCATAACGTTGGATCAATTCGGAACTATTCAATCGTAAAATTTCGAGCATCTCGCTGGGAGCGCCCCGTTGAATCCAATGTTTGCCCAACGCCTGAGCATACGCATCGAAATTTTTCTGATTTGCACCATGGGCATAACAACGTCCTTTGAAACGACGAATATCACCGTTAAAATAGGGACTAATATGCAGTAATTCATGGATCACCGTGGTCAGCTTCTCTTCAAACGGGCAATCCCATAAACGCGGCAAATAAATCCGATAGATGTACAAATATTCGATTCCATCTGTACCATTAAGTGGTGGTATTCTCCACCGTTTTCCACGTCGGATGGTGATCGTCGCTCCCTTCTCAAACCGTAGCGGCGTGATGGAAGCAAAAACACCATATTCCCGATTGTTACGAGTTTGTGAAAAACTAAACGCGATTCGCCGTATGTCAATATAGGAAAAATGGGGGATGCGTTTCGAAATATCGTCGCAAAGGTCACGCATAAAACGAGTGATATCCCATCCCGATTGTTGCGATTTCGCACTCATCCGGCTATCCCCTACTCGTTTGTGTTCCTCTCATGGTGTGTTGCGATTTTCGTAGGCCTGTTTCCCATGGCTCCCGTTCATACGACAAAACGGATTCACCACGAAGATGAACCCGTTTTTCAGATCGTTGTTTCAGATCATGCGCGGTCAACTGGCGAAAAATGCTTACTCAGAGGCATTTTCCTTCGTTGCAGCTTCCGCGATGGCTTCTTCACTCACCATTTTGGCGGTTTCTGTCGCTTCCGGGGCTTCCACTTCAAACGCCGGCTTAGCCGACTTCGTGCTAACGCGGTCATTTTTACCGACGAATTCCAAAATCGCGCGCGTTCCACCATCACCCAAACGTGGCGTGGCTAAACGGAGAATACGGGTATAACCACCCGGACGCTCGGCAAAACGCTCGGCCAATTTCCCAAAAATAATACCGACGACTTCTTTATTGTGAAGCAGTTGCAGCACATTACGTCGCGCGGCGACCACAGGCGCGACCGCCTTACACCACTCCGCGCCCCGTTCCGACTTACGCCACGCCTTATACTCCGGCGTACCAAAATCGGCAGAAGGAAGCAACGCATCTGCCGCCCGCATCGCGGGAAGGGCACGACGAGCCATCGTGATACAACGCTCCACCAACGGACGCACTTCTTTTGCCTTATCAATCGTCGTGATCATGCGACCCGCGATCTTTGGATCTCCTGGCTCGTTGAACGTATCACGTTCCGTCAGGAAGAGCGAGCAGGCCAACGCACGCTGCAACGCGCGTTGATGCTTGGGATTACGACCAAATTTACGACCAGCCATACGATGTCTCATTTTTTACCATCCATTACTCAGGAAATTTCGGTATTTTCTCATCGCACCTATCGCGTGAAATACCGCCCGCTGAAACTTCTTATCATACACCCCAAGAAAAACGACATCCACACTTACCCGAAATCTTCACAACCCAGCTCACCTCGACTTGACAAATCGACCGTTCTCCTTGGGGAGGACGATATTTCCACCAAACGGATGTTCCAAACGCGAGTTGTTGTGCTTTCCAAAATACATCATTTTCCCGGATCGCATGCCGAAACGCGGCAATCAGCCAATGTCGGTCGTTCAGCAGCTCCAAACCGACATCGCCTTTATCAAATGATTTACTTCAACGACATACCCAAACGCAAACCTTCCGCGGCCAAACGTTCACGCACTTCGTTCAAAGTGGTTTCACCAAAATTACGCACTTCCAAAAGTTGGTCTTCATTGCGAGTCACCAGATCGCGGATGGTCACAATGCCTTCGGATTCCAAGCAATTCATCGCCCGGACGGAAAGGTTCAACGTCGAAAGTGGCAACAGGTATTTCTGATCAATTCCCTGCTCATTGCTCGTGGTACGGCCTTCCGCATGGACGCTCGCCCCCAATTCTTCGTACTGGACGAACGGGTTGAGGTGCTTACGAAGAATCTTCGCCGCTTCGACCAATGCCATATCAGGACTAATCGAACCGTTGGTTCCGATCTCCAGAATCAAACGATCGTAATTCGTCTTCTGGCCGACACGTGTTTCCTCAACATCGTATCGTACCTTGGTGACCGGGCTGAACGCGGCATCCAATGGAATGACGCCAAATTCCTGCGTTCGCTGCATCTGCTCGGCGACAGGCACGTAACCACGACCATTCTCCACAACCATCTCAGCGTGAAAACCGGCGTTCTCCGTCGTCAACGTCGCGATGAGAAGTTCTGGATTCAGAATCTCGATCTCACTGTCTGTCGTGATATCACCAGCACGTATCTCACCCACGCCGTCTTTATCAATGCGAATGATTCGCGGCTGCTCACTGTAACTCTTCACAATGACGGCCTTCGTATTCAATACGATATCAGTCACATCTTCCAGCACGCCTGGCAGCGAGGAGAACTCGTGCGTCGCACCCTCTAATCTCAGCCGTGTGATCGCACTGCCTTCCAGACTCGAAAGGAGAATACGTCGCAGACTGTTACCAATCGTCACACCAAAACCACGTTCAAATGGTTCCGCTACAAAACGTCCCCACGTCGGGGTTACTTTCTCACAGGTAAGCTGACTGGGCAGTTCCAGACCACGCCATCGAATACGCATACGGAAACCTCCGTAAAAAGTCGAATATCTTCAAAAAACGGCCCAAACACAATGAAAATCTTTTCAAAACCCAGTCGATACTACTTCGAGCAAAGCTCAAGAATCAATTGAATCTTCAGATCTGGTACCGAACAGTCGTCCATTCCCGGTTTACGAAGCACGTGACCTACCGGGTCCTTGCTTTCGCCCAATCCCAAAAAGTCCGGAATATATTTCTGGCTTTCCACGAGCGTCATTTTGGTCTGTTCGACGAGCTTCACATTGGCCGTTTTGACCGCAATTTCATCGCCAGGTCGAACCAAGTAACTGGGAATGCTCATTCGGCGACCGTTCACCAAGACGTGACCATGACGCACGAGCTGACGCGCCTGCGCTCGTGATGCCGCAAAACCGAGACGGCTTACCACGTTGTCCAAACGCGATTCCAAAAGCATCATCAACGCATCGCCTGTATTGATTTTCATGCGTTCCGCCATCTTGAAATACTGACGGAATTGACGCTCTAAAACGCCATAAAAATTCTTCACTTTCTGCTTTTCACGAAGGTGAAGCCCATAGTCGGTCACCTTACCGCGTCGCGCACCATGGACACCAGGCGCTGGACGCGGATGACGCATTTTAATCTTATCATTGCGATCGCCGCCGCGTGATTCCGAAAGCGCACACTTGTCTGAATCACAACGAAGTCCCTTCAAATACAACTTGATGCCTTCACGACGGCACATACGACACACTGCATCTGTATTGCGAGCCATTTTTTCCTCTTTTTAGGCGTTTTACCCCGGTTTTGTGCGATCAGACTTTTTTCAACCAGTGACTCACCGATTCGTCCACAATTCCGCCAAACTTCGGTTATCGTCCCCGACGTTACCCGTTACGTTCTTTCGTAACACTCACGCCGTCGTCCTACCATAGCGATCCGCCGAATTCACTTCGTACCACCACATTCGCGCTATTACGTGTCACGAAATCCGCAAAATGACTGCGTTACGAAATTACGGCACCGCGTTCGGGACGATTCCACACTTGACGGTATCGCAGGTCAGTGATAGGTCACTTCCCACGCATCGGTTCCCGTCCGATCGCTATCGGAACCGAATGCTCGCTTATTTGACGATCAGGTCCACGTTACCCATTGGGAAAATTCCAACATCGCAACCTATTCGGACCCGCCAAAGTCATTTTCAATCTTATTCAGCAGAATAAGAGGTGGCTTCGTGACTTAAACCTGAGGTTTTACGTCCCAAGCCACCTACTCTACCCACCCGACACATCCAAACTACACACGACGACGCTTCTTAGGACGGCAACCGTTGTGCGGCAACGGCGTTACATCCTCGATTGACTTGACGACCAAACCGGCCTGCTGCAGAGCGGTGACCGCGCTTTCACGACCACTTCCAGGTCCCTTCACACGCACTTCCACTTCACGAACGCCAAATTTGATCGCCTTCTCAGCGGCTTGCTGAGCGGCCATCTGACCCGCGAACGGCGTACTCTTACGGCTTCCCTTGAATCCGCTCGTACCCGACGTGGACCAGCAGAGCGTATCGCCCTTCGAATCTGTAATCGTGACCGTGGTGTTGTTGAACGTCGCACAAATATGGGCGACACCGGCTGAAACATTACGACGCGTCTTACGTCGTGACGATGCTGTTGATTTTGCCACGCTATATTTACTCCAACTGATGGTGTTTTCCCAGCAATTTGCAAAACACCCGATTGCTCGACTAGGTCGACGCAAACCTAACGATTCCCATCGCCGCGTTTGCGGGTTGCTTTCCTCACCGGATCCTCAGACACGTCCCTTCCGAAGCTGGTGTCCTACCCGATGGTGCCACAACACTCGAAGCGATCTCCTCACTTATCACAATTCCCGACGCCTCTTGCCATACGCCGAATTGTTCTTTTGTGAACCGATTCGCTGGAATGAATCCGCGATTGGACACCAATCAAAACGACCTCTTCGTGTCATTCTGTCCTAAAATATCCAACGATCCATTCGATTTACACCCAAACGTGCATATTAAAGCGTTTATATCGATCACCAAGTGATATCGAACACGGTATCCTATGAACCACCGTAAACGCCCAATTCTTCTCAACACGTTTAAACTGTCAGACCCGCGCCTAACCCGCTCCGGATTAACGCAAGTCCTTGACGCCCTTCTTACCGGCGACCGTCTTCTTCGGTCCCTTACGGGTACGAGCATTCGTCCGGGTCCGTTGACCACGTACCGGAAGACCTTTGCGGTGTCGTAAACCGCGATAGCACGCAATGTCACGCAGACGCGCGATGTTCTGATTCGTCTGACGACGAAGCTGACCTTCCACCACGTACTCGTTATCGAGAATCACCGCGATTTGAGCCACTTGATCTTCTCGAAGATCCTTCGCTCGGACTTGAGGATCAATTCCTACTTTTTGACATAACTCACGCGCGACTCGCGGACCTACTCCGTAGAGGTACGTCAGCGAGATCACCGTCGGCTTGTTAGCCGGGATATCCACACCTAATAGACGCGGCATACCAGAAACCTCCGCTCTGCTTCCGATTACATCATCCAGTCACTTCCAGACGCTGTGGACCTTCCACCGCTTCTGATCGCTGAACTGCCGCACATGATGTAACCGCTGTTACAATAAATAGTTACGCTCGAACTTGGCACATCAGCCCTGACGCTGTTTGTGCTTTGGATTCGAACAAATGATGTAAACCGTCCCACGACGGCGCACCACCTTGCAGCTCTCACAGATCCGCTTGATGCTTGCACGAACTTTCATGATCACACCTCTTCTCATCATTCCCAGTGGATTTTGGGTTTCCGATTCGTCTCGGGATCGCCACGCTGATTGGGTCGCTAGGTATCGTCTCGACAGCTCAGAAGCAGCAGACAACGTATGATAAACGGTACCAAAAATGCTGGATTTCCATTACTTTCTTGAACTCGCCACCACTTTTTACCTGCATCCTCTTTTTATCGCCAAATGGTCTTTCCATGACGCGATATTCATTCATCGCCACCCACTGCGGCGCATACAAACCTTGCGAAACCGATAAACCGGGAACTCCATAATATAACGGAAACTACCGAAACCGGAATGGGGAGGGGGGGATTTCGTCCCCTTTTTCATCCGTTTGGAACTTCTAACCAAGAAACTCCTCCGCAATCATCTTGTTTGGCGAAATGGATCGTTTGACGAAAGGAACCTTCTAATCCGGTTGGGAGGGAGCGAAAAATTGCAATTTTGGTAACTTTTTTGGTAAAAGCTCTTGCAGTCCGCACTTCTAGCGAACACAATATCGTATGGTATCGTGAGGTTTTTTCGCCGTAAGCAATTCGGGGTTTCCGAAAAGGTTTCCTGGCGAAAGCCCCCTAATCCATCTCTCCTCATTGTGGTTCATACCGCAAAATGGGGAAAAGGGTAAAAAGCCCAACACGCGGCGTGATTCCCCCACGCCACACGAATAGACGTCTCCTGAGATGGAATTGGACCGAATTTTCAAAATATCCTTTCACCCGCGGGTGGATCCATTTCTATCACGGCTTGGTCGTTTTGCCGTGTGTTGTTACCGTGTTGTCGAGCTTTCGCGTGGGGATAGAAACACGGGGAACACCGAAAGAAATTGGTTTGGCCGCATAAACCTAATGGAATCTGTCTATGAATCTTAATTGGGTCGATTATTCCGTTTTTTTAGGCTTTATCGCACTCGTGATTTTCGTTGGCCTTTGGAAAAGCGTTCGAACGAAAGAGGAATGCGAGCACGAAGGCGTGGAAAATTACTTTCTCGCAGGTCGTGGCTTAGCGTGGTGGTTGGTCGGTTTTTCGTTGATTGCGGCGAATATCTCGACGGAACAATTCGTCGGTATGTCCGGTTCCGCGTCGAATAAAGTCGGTTTAGCCATCGCGAGTTACGAGTGGATCGCGGCGGTTTCGCTCGTCATTGTGGCGTTTGTGTTTCTGCCCAAATTCCTGCGAGCGGGTGTGTACACGATTCCGGAATTTCTCGAACACCGTTTTACGCCGTTGGCACGTTGGCTCATGGCTCTGTGCATGATGGTGATGCTCGTCGGGGTACCGACTTCCGCGGTCATTTATTCCGGTGCGAAGGTGCTGTGCGTGTATTTCGCTGATGTGCGTTTTATGCTGTTTGACACGGAAATTTGGCTCGGTGATTTGACTGTTGGCTGCTGGATTATCGGCGTTTTGGCGGCGTTGTATGTATTTGCGGGTGGTTTGAAAGCGTGTGCGTGGGCTGACCTTTTCCAAGGTTCCGCGCTCATCATTGGTGGTGCCATCATTGCTGGTTTGGCATTGGTTGCGGTCCAAAAAGCGGATCCCGCGACTCTCACCCCGGCGCAAGGTATGAGTATCACGCAGAAGGATGGACAAACGAACGTCAAACTGCAAGCTCTTTTGGCTTCAGCTATGAGCAAGACCCCCGAAAATTCAGGGGCTCAAACGTCGTCATCCGAACTCGCGCCCAAAGTGGATGGGGCGTTGGAACGATTGTTCGTACTCAACGGTGCGCCGGCGGAGGAAGGTGGAAAACTCCATATGTCTCGCCCCGCGACTGACTCCGAATTGCCCTGGACCGCTTTGCTTCTGGGTATCTGGATTCCGAACCTGTATTATTGGGGATTGAATCAATACATCGTTCAGCGTACGCTTGGCTCACGTTCTTTGGCCGCTGGTCAAAAGGGACTTGTGTTTGCGGCGTTTTTGAAGTTGATCATTCCGTTCATTGTCGTTATTCCAGGCATTTTGGCGTGGAACCTCTACCGTGAAGATTTGCGGATCGAAGCAACGACCAACACGCACCAAGTGGATGTGATCGAGGCATATGCCCATCGCGGCGAGACGAAAACGGCTCCACCTTACTTCAAATTTGACCAAAATTACGCGGAACTCAATCCAGGATTCGCGGAAGAATTATATCGAACCAATTGCGCGTTGAAGGGCGTCGCTCCAATCACACGGGAAGTGGCTGATGCGGCGGAAGCCGCGGTTAAGGCTACGGAAGGTGTCCCGGACAACGCTACCGAAACCAAGGAGACGCCCAAAACGCCGGAAAACGTAACACCGGTGACCGAGGCGAGTGTAGCCACCCCGGAAGCGGTTCCTGCTCCAGCGGCCGCTCCGGCAGTCCCGGCGGAAGCAGCCCCAGCGGATACGACAACTGCGGCACCAACTGCGGCAATTGTTTTGAAGACGCGGCTTGTGGCGACACACGGTATGACATCGCTTCCGATGAACGTTTATGCTCAGTGGGCCAATGATCTCGAAGCACCGATTCCTGCCATTCCGGTTTCGCAACAGGTGACCGAAGAAGCTGCCGCCCCGGCAGCGGAAACATCCACTCCAGCGGCACCAGTGGCGGCAGAAGCAACAGCGGCACCGGCAGAAACGGTCCCTGCACCAGCGGACGCGGTTGCGGCACCCGTAGCGGCTGAAGTGCCGGCGGTTCCGGAAGCAACTGCTCCGGCAGAAGCGGTTCCCGCACCAGCTGTTGAAGCGGCGAACAAGGCTGCGGATGATGGAACGGCTCAAACGATGGCCAATAAAATGAAACGAGTCGAAGCCTCCCAGGCATTGGTGGCGGATATCAACGCGAACCGTCCGGCCACGCTCACCCCGCAGCAGATTTATGCCGCGAATCAGGCGTTATTGACAGAGGTCGCAGAGGCTGGCGGAAAGACGCCGAGTGCCGTTTCGACCGAGTTGATCGGTTACGATCACAACTCGGCGTTCCCTATTTTGCTGAAGAAATTGCTTGCCGATAAGACGGGTTGGGGGGTTATTGGGTTTGTTCTCGCGTCACTGTTCGGCGCGATTGTCAGCTCGCTGGCGGCGATGCTCAACTCGGCCTCGACGATTGCAACGATGGATATCTATAAGAAGTTGCACAAAAGTGCGTCGGACAAAGTACTCGTGGGTATGGGACGTATTTTCATCGTGATTTTTGTCGGGATTGCGATCTGGATTGCCCCGATGCTCGACAGACCGGTGTTTGGTGGAATTTTTACCTTTATCCAGGAATTCCAAGGGTTCATTTCACCGGGCATTTTGGCTGTATTTCTCTTCGGTATGTTTGTTCCGTGGGCACCACGAGTGTGTGGTATCGTCGGTCTTTTGATGAGTCCAATTATTTACGGTATTTGCAAATTTTACTGTCCTGTGGCGATTCCATTCATCAGTGACGTACCCGTTCAAGATTGGGCGTTTTTGAATCGTATGGCATTGACGTTTACGATGGTCATGTTTGTATTGCTGCTGCTGACAATCTTCCATCCGATGAAACGCAGCGATCTTAAAATGCCTGTGAACGACGAGATTGAATTGACGACCTCCATCGCGGCTATCTTCTGGGGGGTTGCCGTTTTGGTGGTTACCGCATCCTTGTACTGGATATTCTGGTAAAATGGGAATAGCTCGGCGTCTCCCGGTACCATACATACCGGGATGCGCGGTGTCGTTCTAACCACATCATGTTGGTTGGGTCGATTGACTAGGGTGTGTTCACACAAACGTCGTAGCAATGTCGTTGCTTTGATCAGGGAACGTCCGATTTTAGATTGGCGACCGCACTAGGTAAAAAATCCAAAAAATTTGCGTGTTTTCTGCGAAAATGTTTTTTCGTAAAACTTTTTTGAGGCGAAGAACCCATGAGAGGAAACTTTTTGCAAAAAGTTTCCCCTCAAACGCCCCTTCCAAAACTTTTTACTAGACGCACAAACCTCAAGATCAACCGACATAAACCACTTCGATTGCAGTCATTTCATCCTTGGCTATCGGCTTTTACCATGTAATCATATGTGAACACGCCCTGGCTGGGTTGATTGGCTGATTAACAGAGGCGTGGACCCGAAAAGGAACCATCGGCGGACAGGCAAATGGTGCCCTGAGAAAATTCGACTCTACTTATTTGGGAGAATCTAGCGATGTCACGATGTCCCGCGTTTTTGGCCCCACGTTCATCTCGAACACCACAGATTCCGATGGAATTGCGACTACTTTCTTGGGAATATTTGCCCAGTAACATCTGTTCGGAAGACCGCTCGCAGGTTTGTGTTTCGTGGGTTGAACATCGTATTTCGTATCGTCTTGAGCGTGGTTGCGCATCTCTTTTGGGTGTTTTTTTGTTCGGATTACTGGTGGTGATGTCCTTTTTTTCCAGTTCGAGTTGGGCCGCTGGATCAGCGGTCATGGCCGAATCGGACCAATCAGCGGCGGAAGCCGGAAAGGACGCTAAAAAAACGACCGCGAAGACGACTGTGGCGGAAGTCTCCGTGACGGAAGAATCGGAGGAGCCAGCGGATGGCGATCCTGGAGCGGCAGAGTTTCTCGCCTCGCTCCAACAGCGTGGTTACTACGATCTAGCCATTGATTACCTCAATTGGCTGAAAACGTCCGGACAACTACCGACGAACATGTCCGAGTTATGGGACCTTGAAATGAGTCGTGGTCTGATGGAAATGTCCACTCACGCATACAATGAGGAAGAGTCGAAAAAGCTACTCGAACAGGCGCAAGGGCATCTGAACCAGTTTTTGAAAGAGCATCCGGATCATCCGGACGCATATCGTTCGCTCACGATTTGGGGCGATTTTTCTCGCGACGCGGCGCAAAAAACATTACAAAAAATCGAACTTCCTGATACGACCGCGGCACAGCGAACGGAACTGTTAGCCGAGGCGGCAAAGGCTATAGCTGAGGCGAAAGGTCGGTACACCAACGCGCAAAAACAGCTTG
The DNA here is from genome assembly GCA_028694795.1 of Thermoguttaceae bacterium. GTDB lineage: Bacteria > Planctomycetota > Planctomycetia > Pirellulales > Thermoguttaceae > JAQVKF01. The sequence goes on from JAQVKF010000002.1 coordinate 14,090, forward strand.
CCAATCGACTGGAAAATTTACCGCCAGAGCCGCCTAAAATGAATGGTCGAAGTGTTTCGAAGGCGTACAAAAAATGGTTCACGCAACAGCAAAGCCTACTTGATGCGGACGCGCAGGCGAATTTTCAATTGGCGGTATTAGAATATTTATCCGCGCAGATATTAGATCCGAAATATACGGCGGTCAGTCCGGATACGCAGGCGGAAACGCGTAAGACGATTTACCAAAGCGCAGCGGGAAAATTTGACGCATTGTACCAAAAATTTCGGATTTCATCCACGCTGAGCATCAGTTTAATCGGTCTGTTGGCCCATCGTTGGGAAGGCAAATGCTGGTTGGAATATGGCGACACGGACGAAGCGGAGGCGATTCTCGAAGAGGTGATGAATAATTATCGTCCCGGTGTTTCGCCAGCGATTTTGCCTCTTTTTTCCGCCGCCCAATACGATCTTTATCAGCTCATCAAAATACGAAAACCGAACGAATACCTAGCGTTAGCCTCCCAATGGCTTGATGACAACGAGAAAATATTTGGCCATACCGAGGGTTACCAAGCGATCGCGTACATGGTCGCGGAGGGCAAAGCGGAATTACTCAAAAATGCGTCTGGGAACAGCGTGGCCGTTCCAGTTATCGAACAGAGCCGTGGCGAAATTTTTGAGAATGTCGTCGCGCAAAATATGCCGAAAAATCGATTGGCTAGGGATATCGATAGCTTGTTGCGTAAGATTCTCAAAGTACCGTCGCCCTACCAGAAAAAAGCGTTGGCGTTACGTGGTCAGCTAGGAGCGACGGATAGCGGTCAGGAAGAAGGGTCTCCGCTGTCGCTCGACAATGCCAAAACGTTCGCGGAAGCGGCGAGTGTGGGGAATCAACACGCGAACAAAAAGGAATGGAAACAGGCCGCCGAAGCGTACACCAAGGCTATTTCGATCGGTTCGTCGGATAAGGCACAATTGGACGAGGCGAAGGATATGCTTCTGAAAATGCAGGTCGCTCAAGGCAATGATCTGCTTCTTGCGGGAGAGTATACGAAATGCTTCCAATCAATGGATAAACTCTGGAAAGCGAATCGTCAGCTTCCGTCCGCGGGGCTGGCGGGAACGCTTGCCATGCGAGCGGCTTTAGCCCTTCAAAATACCGCGAAAGACGCCGAATCCAAAGCGAAAGCGAAAGAGCGTTTGGCAACCGTTGCGAAGGAGATTATGGATACGTGGCCGGCGAAACCTGCCGCGGACGATGCGAGGATTATGCTCGGTCAAGCCGCGTTGGCCGACGCATTCGCCGATCTTGCGAAAATCGACGAGACGCAATTTGCCGAAGCGATGAAAATCTTTGGACAAGTGAATCCGCTTTCAGAGCGTTATCCATCGGCGCTTTCGACGATGGCCAAAGCCTATTGGCAGCGATATTTGGTAGGCAAATCGCAGCAAGACGCTGAAGATGTGCAAAATGCTCGTCGCAATTCGGCGGTCGAATACGCGCAAAAATCAAAAGACGCGGCGAAGCAGCAGGCGGCCAAACAACCGGGTGGTGAGTTGTCCGCATTTGAGGCACAATATTTGCTCGGTGAAATGGCGATGGAAAAGGGAGATTCTGCCGCGGCGTTGACGGAGCTCCAACCGATCGTCGATTCGATTGGGAGTCCGGATCAGGTGACGCCGTTGACGAATGCAGCGTTACTCACGGCGACGCGAGCCTATTTGGAACAGGGCGATATCGATGGCGCGGCCAAATCGGCGTTAGTGCTGATTGATTCCGGAGCGGACACACAGTCGATGAATCGGACGTTGGTCAATTTTGCAAAACGGTTGGATATGGAACGAAAATCCGCGAATGCGGAGCAAATTCAAGCGGTGTCCGAGACGGATAAACAGCGGGCCGCCCAAAAGGTTCAGCGAGCGGAAGAGATGATGGGGCGAATTTTACCGAAGCTCACTTCCCGACAACAGTTGGACGTTTCGACCTCGTTGAGTTTGGCCGATCTCTGTATTACGGCACGACGCACGGACGATGCGAAGGCGATTTTTGAACGATTGATCGCCGCTTCCGATACCGATCCGCGAGCGGTGTTGCGTTCCAGGGCACAACTAGCCGGACTGTTGCGTATCGAGAAAAAATATACCGAAGCGTTCCAACAGGTCGATATTTTGCTCAAAGAGAATCCGAATGCGTTTGAACCGCTTGTGGAAAAGGCCCGCATTTTGCAGGATTGGGCAAGCGCTGATAATAATACGAAGCTGTTTGACGACGCGGCGTCCGCATGGATCAGCCTGCGTAATCGTTTGCAAGGTCAACGTGGTCCGAAGCCGCCGGAATTTTTTGAGGTCAACTACAACGCGGCGGTCTGTTTATACCAACAGGCGATCAAACTGACTGCCGTCTCGCCCGAAAAAGCGAACGAAAAATTGGTCATGGCCAAGCAGCTATTGCAGGGCACGCTTGTGATGAACAAGTCGCTTGACGGTCCTGACCGGGTCGCACAATATCGACAGCAGATCAAGAAAATAGACGACATTTTGAAAGCGAACAAAAAATGAACGAGACTTTTTCGGATTCCGAAACACAACAGTCCGTTTATCAGGAACGATTGGCGGCGGTCATGGATCGAATCGCGGTCGCCGCACAGCGAAGTGGCCGAGCGAACACGGAGGTGACGCTTGTCATTGTGTCGAAATATTTGGATATCCCATCGACCGAACAGCTCATTCGTGCTGGAATTGCGTGGTACTCGCAAAGCGAGACGCCGAGCATACCGTTGGTATTGGGCGAAAGTCGTCCACAGCTTTTATCGGAGAAGGCATCGGCTCTGTCGGCATATGCGGAGCGTGTTGCATGGCATCAGATTGGTCCATTGCAGACGAATAAAATGCGACGTGTTTTGCCATGGATTACGCGGTTGCATTCGGGCGAATCGCTCTCACGGCTGGTCGAATTGAACCGGGAAGCGGAGCGAATTGCCAAACGATTGCCCGTGCTGTTGGAAGTGAATATTTCCGGCGAGTCGGCAAAATATGGGTTTTCTCCGGATGAACTGCCTTTCATGCTGGACACACTTGCGACGCTTTCCTCCCTGCAAATTGACGGTTTGATGGGGATGGCCTCGCTCAACGCGACGGAATCAGACGTACATCGCCAATTTGCGTCGCTTCGCCAACTTGCGGAACGATTGCGCCCGAATCTTCCAGATTCGATTCAGATGCGTCATCTTTCGATGGGCATGAGCGGCGATTTCGAGATTGCCATCGAAGAGGGGGCGACGCTCGTGCGTGTCGGTTCCGCCATCGCCCCGCCCATGCCGTAAACCCACGAGGAAATGTGATGTTTTGGACGCAAAAAGAGATTATTTTGCCGGAATTTTCTCACGGAATCCATCCAATCACCAGTCAATTGTTGAGCGAGTTGCCGGAGTTGTCACGTGTTTCTGTCGGTCTGTTGCACCTATTCATTTTGCACACATCCGCCGGTTTGACGATCAACGAAAATACGGATCCCGATGTGCCACGTGATCTAGATCGAGTGTCGCAAACGCTTTTTCCGGAAGATTTTCCGTATCGGCATACGCTGGAAGGTCGAGACGACATGCCCGCGCACCTAGCGTCGTCGATGTTTGGATGTTCACTTACGATTCCGGTCACGCAGGGGCATTTACGCTTGGGAACATGGCAGGGAATTTTTTTGGTCGAGGGGCGTTATCATGGAGGGCGTCGCCATCTGATTCTGACGCTCCACGGGCAGGAGTGACCGGCTCGTTGAATCTACTACCTACAGCCCAATATTCTACTCCAACCTGACTGGAGGGTAATGGTAGCCGCACCCTGCGGCCCAACTGCCCGCAGGGCCAGAAGGGGGGTAAAAGGTCGCGTATTTCCCGAGGAAATGCTTTTTCGTAAAACTTCTTTGAATGAGAACAAGCAATGAGAGGAAACTTTCTATAGGAAGTTTCCCCTCAAACTCCCGCTCAAGGATTTTTAATATACACACGAACTGCAATATTGGTTGGTAGGACTGCAAATCCGTTTGAATGGTCGCTATGCATCCGGATCTCATATTCATGAGCCGATTCCGCATTTTCTAGGTAGCGAACAGCGCCACTACGGCTTGATGATCTCAGATTTGGGTACACGTGTCCAGACGATTTCCTGGTAGTTGTCTTTTTCCCACAGGATACCGATATCACCGTTCGTTAGTCGTTGCATATCGGAATAAGCGGCCAATCCATCAAAGATGACCAACTCGTTTGCCTGATCGAAACTACGTCCTTCGTCGGTACTGACCCGCAACACCAATCTCGCGCGTTTGGGGGCCGTGGGGCCCGTCCAGACCAAGCGATCCGCGTCATCCCCGGTCTGTTTTTCGGTAAATCGCTCAATCGCACAGGCTACTGGACTGACCACCTCGCCCGTAAACGGTTCGGACCACGTTACCCCGCCATCGCGGCTGAGTGTACGCCAACGGTGTTTCACGCCTGCTCCATTTTGGCGATAATCCATCATCAACGTCTCGTCCGTTAACGCAACGAGCTGGTCTTCGTCACCAGTCTGCCCACCTGGCACCATCTGTCCACGCTGCCACGTCTTTCCGTGATCCGCACTGTACACACAGAAATTTCCCCATGGATGTTTCCATGCCGGAAAGAGAAGCCGACCAGCCGCATCCTGCACCGCTCCACCCGGCCCGATCACCGTCGAACGCCATGTAGTGTCCGATTGATCACGACAGATGTTGGTTAAATCAATCGGTTGCGACCACGTGGCACCAGAATCATCCGAGTAGATCGCCAGCGTTTGGCAATCGTTCGTACCGGGCCTCGCTTGGAATGTATTGGCTCCGGGCACGTCGAGCAAATACAAACACCAGAGCCGACCGGTCACACGATCCAACAGCGGTGAAGGATTGGCCGCGGACCAATTTGTATCCGCATCGCGCAACATTTGCATCACGCCCCACGTTTGTCCACCATCAGATGAACGTTTGAGCACGAGGTCAATCTCCTGACCATCGTAACCAGGGTCGGCTTGGTTATTTTTCCTGGCTTCACAAAACGCCAGCAACGTTCCATCCGCCGCCTCGATAATTGCCGGTATCCGATACGACGCGTAACCATCTTGACCGCTATGGAAAACAGCGACCGATTCCGCCGCCTGTGACCAAGCTGTCAAACTCGTTAGACTCAGCAAAAACACCCCCACCACAGTGAAGAATGGACGGATCATGAGGGCCTCCTTTGTGTGGAAAATAATTCAAACTTTTTCAAAACCGAGATTCGTTTCATGACTCGCGTTTATGGAGGATCGTATCCACCTTTGCAGAACGGATTACAACGCAAAATCCGCCAAATCCCTTTGAGCGTGCCGCGAATGACGCCATATTTCTGGACTGCTTCAATAAAATATTGGGAACATGTCGGTTGAAAACGACAACAGGGACCGATGAGCGGACTAATGAGCAGTTGGTACACACGCACTGGAAAAATCAGCAATCGTATGCAAAACTGCCGGAGAAAACGAAACATCAGACGCTCCTAACGCGTTCATCTCACGCATACGCTTGACGGAAAAACCACCAAAATCGCAGTTCAGTTTCTCCTGAAATACACGACGGACGGCTTCGATCCCGATATCATTCCATTCCGTTTATCGCCCCGATTTCAAGCGTCATTCGCTTCCATCGCTTCGAGTCTTGCTTGTACATCTCGCACCTCCGTTCGTGACAGGAAGTAACAGGGAATGAGCAATGCGGCGACCGCGATAAAACTGCATCGCCATGCAATGGCCACGATGAGTCCTTCGCCCGCCTTCATCGTCGGACCGTTTGCGTAGATCGGCACCCATTGGTATAACCAATCAATCACCAATTCAAATGGCCCAAGCGGTAACGGGATCACCTGCGAAGAATTTGCCAACGAGGTGAGTAACACCTGATAAATGGCACTATATGTCTCCGCAAATAGTCCTTGCCCAAAACACCAAGCCCCTAAACCGAAACATCCGTGAAAACTCATTGCCAAAAGAATTGATTCACAGAGGGTGCATGGCACCTTTCCAAATTTTTCAAAACCTTGAAACAGTGCGGCAAATTTCGGTCCGATTTTTGGAATTTTCGCCACTCCCATCAGAAGATAACGCCCACCGGTCTGCTTCGGATACAACACCAGCACCATGGCGATGGATCCCAGAAGTGTCAACGCAAACGCGAACCAAATCAGAAGCTGGAAAATCAATTCTCCAGGAAGCAATGTGAGCGAACCGGCCCGATATTGCGTCCAAACTTCACGAAATTCCACCAACGGTATCGGAAAACGAATCGCTCCAGAAACGATCGCCACGATCGTGATCAGATAAAACAACGCCGCTAAACCGATCACTCGGTCGATCAGTACCGAGGCTATCGCATCTGCCCGACGATTCGGCTGATGACGCGCGATCAGCACACTTTTCAGCAAATCTCCACCGACAATCCCCATCGGTGCCAGATTCATTAAATAACCAACCGCAGAAAATCGGAATGTCGTACTCCATGGCACCTCCAATCCCTGGGAACGCAAAAGGCGGAACCATCGAAAAAAAGTGCCCACCACTCCCAACCCTACAAACAGCGTCCCTAACAGCAGGTATCCCCAATGTTTGTCATGTTGTACCAAGTCCGAAAACGCGCCGCTGCGGCTCGCCTGGACGCACAACCAGACCATAATCACCGCAGAGACCGCTAACTGGAACAGCACGATCCCTAGGCGTTTCCAACGAGAATGGGATTCGGAACCTCGCACGGAAACCGCTCCCGAATGAACTGCATTCATTTTATCACTCGCACTCATGCAGCAACTCCCTTATCCACCGTTCACGTCTTCAACGCCAAGAGGAGATATTACCAAGTGGTCTGGCCGCCCAAGCTATCGGATACCGAACGCACGACGGATCGCCTTTTCCGCGGCTTCACGATGTTCGAGTGCAACCCCAATGCTCAGGCTGACTTCTCCCGTGTTGATCATCTCGATCGGCGTGCCCGCTTCGGATAAGGCGCTGAATACGTGGGCCGTTACCTGCGTGTCGCTACGTAGGCCGGAACCTGAAACTGTGATCTTCGCAAACTGTTCGGTACAAAGCACATGATAGCCTTCCGCACGAAGCGACTCGGCAATCTGTGCCGAAACATTCGCTGGAACCGTAAAACTCAACGACGCCAGATCGTCATTGCCGCCGCCTTGAACGATCATATCGACATCCGCCGTGTGACGCAAACGTTCAAACACCTGTGCCGCACAACCGGGACGGTCCGCTAAATCGATTAGCGTAACACACCCCTGCGTCTCATCCACATGGATATCTTCCACCAAAAAACTCTCCATGTTTTGCAATAGACGCCGTGCGTTGCCTCGTGAAAAGTTCCGCGCAATCCGATCTTCCGAATGCGGTTGGCTCCACTCTACGCGGGTACTTTCCTCCCCCAAATTGAACGCCTCGTGGACTTCTGTGAGTGCGTTACGTCCATAACGCCCGTCTTCCTGATCCTCAATCAGAACGGAAATTTTAATGTCACTCGTGGAAATCATGTGAATATTCAGCTTATTTCCCTGATCGTCTTCACATTTGGCAATCGCGTTGAACATGGTTGACGCAATACCTCGATTCGCCTCACCGCTCGAAACCACGTCCATCCCATCGCCCACAATCGACAACTTCGAGAAGAAACGATTATCGGCGAAACATTTACCAACACCAATCTCCTTCAACGCCTCGTCCACCGCTTCGACTGTCATTGCCAAATCTTTATACGCGACCGAGAAAGAAATATCGGTCATCCCACTGTACGGTACGTTTTGAACGATCATGTCAACCACGACATTTCGATCCGCAATTTTCTGGAAGAGCGTCGCAGTCGCCGCTGGTGAGTACGGAATGCCACGAATCGTCACACTTGCCTCTTTACGAACAACCGCCACACCACATACACCTTCCGAGTTGGAACCACTCTCCCAACCAATCAGCGTACCCGGGTCATTCTCGTGGTCCGGAGCACTCGAACGCACCACCACCGGCACATTGAACTTCTTCGCCAGCTCAATCGAACGATTGTGCATGACACCCGCTCCCGCGGAAGCCAGCTCAAGCATTTCGTCGTAGCTAATCTTTTCAAGACGACGCGCATGCGGCACCAACCGTGGATCGGTCGTATAAACTCCTTTCACGTCGGTATAAATCTCACATTTATCGGCGTCGAGAGCCACGGCTAACGCCACCGCCGTGGTGTCCGAACCGCCACGACCAAGCGTCGTCACGTCGTTAAGTTCGTTCATCCCCTGGAAACCGGCGGCGATAATAATATTGCCTTTGCCCATCTCCGCTAAAACGCGACTCGTATCAATCGAACGAATCCGACTCGCACGGTGCACACTACTCGTCTTGATACCGAGCTGCTGACCAGTCATACTGATCGCCTTGCCGCCTTCGGCGTGAACAGCCATCGCGATCAGCGAACTCGATTCTTGTTCACCAGTCGCCAACAGAACATCCATCTCACGAGCGTTCGGTTTTTCGTTGACCTCGTGGGCCAGTTTAATTAGTTCATCCGTTTTTTTACCGCGGGCACTCACGACGACGAGAACATCATTCTCACCATCTTTACCCTTAGCACGAATGGCTTTGAGGGCTACATTTTCTTCATCGACTACACTTGTCCCGCCGAATTTCTGGATGATACGCATCAATTTGGTTCCTATGAATCATGAAACATTGGCGACCTGGAGCCGATTCCCTAAGGTGGAATCTTATCTGATGTGGAATTAAAAGTACTCATTCCACGACAGCTCCCGCTTGCCATAAGTGTACCCGTAACCCCCCTTTTTTTTAAGGGGGTGGGATGCTTCCCACGCAAGAAAAGATTCATCTATGCCAACTTGCCTCGTCATCCACGGAAGTCAGCTGATGGAGGCATCCGACGCTTTCTGTTTTTCCTTGTTCAGACCCATATAACTCGCTTTGCCACAGTCCAAACGCCTCTGAACTTGGCGGATAATTTCATGAAGTTCTTCGTCCGGAAGAATAAGCTTATGGTCGTTCAAACAGCACTTGACTGCCGTTAGAAGTGAACCTTTGAAAAATGTCTCCAACAGTAGACGAAGCGAACGCTGAGCTGCCTGTTCGGTCGTCGTCGTAGGAGAATATACATACGTATTGCCCAGTACTTTATGTTTCACAAATCCTTTCCGTTCCAAGATACGCAGGAACGTTCTCACCGCGGTTTTGGAAGGTGAATCTGCTAATTTCTCACAAATTTGAAGTGCCGACGCAGAACCGTATCGATAAATAATCAACATGATTTCGCGTTCACGACGACTTAACGTACTTGGATCTAATAACTTAGAGTCCATACTGAAAACACCTCTTCCAACACGAGCACTCAGACTCCGTTATCAAGCTAGCAAAGATGGACTCATCATGCTGCTCGCGGTTAAAAAATATGATAGGAACCCATTTTCGCTGGGATCATATGACGAACTGGTACTCTTCAATATTGAAGTGAGTAAATGGGACACCCTTTAGGCGTCCTCGGTTGATTGGAGACACCCAATGCAAAAATTCAGATGGCGTTCGGATTACTTAGCGATATCCCTTGTGCTTGAAATTGTGAAGGACGAGAACCTGGCCAAAAACGACTTTCTGGTAAAAAATCGCGAATGGAAACACAAGATCAAATAGCACAATATCTTGGGTAGCGTCACGAAAAAACGTACGCTAAAAAGTAATCTCGTTGAAAAACTATACCCCCGTCCATCTACAGTCTACTGAAACCATAGTATACAACTAAACAGAGATACATTTCAACAAGAATATCCTGTTTTTTGAATATTTCAACCAAAGATTACTGAAACAATCCACATATGATTCCATTCTGATAGCCATATTCCATAAAAAACACCATCTCTATCGAGTACCGAATGATTCCGGAAACGTCCTCGATAGAAATGGTGCTTTCACACGTTAAACGTAGATAGGATGTACCCAAATATTTTTTAGAATGTATACCGGTTGACCACGTTCTCAAAGAGTTCTTGGTGTCCACTGGTGTTTTGTACTTCGCCGAGTTTTTCGACATACTTTTCGAGCGAGGTGAAATCTTGTTTACCTGCTTCGATTTCTGCACCGATACCAGTGTCCCACGAAGCATAACGTTTGGCGACCATGCCATCGAGTTCACCCGCCGCACGTATTTGTGCCGCGATACGCAAACCTTTCGCGAAGGTGTCCATTCCACCGATGTGAGCGTAGAACAAATCCATTGGCTCGAAACTTTCACGTCGCACTTTTGCGTCAAAATTGACACCACCCGTCGTGAAACCTCCGTACTTCAGGAATTCGAGCATCACTTTGGTCGTCATATAGATGTCGGTCGGGAACTGGTCGGTGTCCCACCCCAAGAGCATATCGCCGGTGTTGGCATCGACCGATCCCAAAAAACCTTGGTGACCAGCGTAATCGAGTTCATGTTCGACCGTATGACCGGCGAGCGTCGCGTGATTTGTTTCGATATTCAGTTTGAAATAAGGAGCCAGATCGTAGGCACGTAGGAAGTTGATACAGGCGGCGGCATCGAAATCGTATTGGTGTTTCGTCGGCTCTTTCGGTTTCGGTTCGATGTAAAACTGACCTTTGAATCCGATCTTTTTCGCGTAATCGACGGCCATGTGCATGAATGCCGCCATGTGATCGAGCTCACGTTTCATATTCGTATTCCACAGCGATTGATATCCTTCACGTCCACCCCAGAATACATAACCTTGTCCACCGAGTTCGTTGGTGATTTCCAACGCTTTTTTAACCTGTGCGGCGGCGTACGCGAACGCGTCGGCGTTGCAGCTGGTCGAAGCACCATGCAGATAACGCGGATTGCCGAACAAATTGGCCGTGCCCCACAGAAGACGAATTCCCGTGCGAGCCATTTCCTCTTTAATGACATGGACGACGGCATCGAGATTTTTGTTGCTTTCCATCAGGCTGGAACCTTCCGGAGCGATATCGCGATCATGGAAGCAGAAGAACGGAGCGTCGAGTTTTTCGATGAACTCGAACGCGACGCGAGCGCGTGAGCAAGCGTTTTCAACGGAATCGGTGGCCGCTTCCCACGGTCGAAACATCGTCGGAGCACCAAATGGATCGGCTCCATTCGCGCGGAACGTATGCCAATACGCGACGCTGAACCGCAAATGTTCACGCATCGTTTTGCCCTCGATCACCTCATCCGGGTTGTAACAACGGAACGCGAGCGGATTTTTCGAGTCAGGTCCTTCGTACTTGATTTTGCTCACATTGGGGAAAACGGTCATAAAACGTCCTTTCCTGAATCTTTTTTGGGAGTCTTGATATTTTTTGGAATTTCCATATGGAGGCATCGCGATTCGGCCTTGCCATCACTCCATGTAACAGTCATGTTTCGTCGAGCGCAGTGACACCAGAGGGGCTATGGATTCCCTCGATAGATTCCGTTAATATAGACGATTGTTTGTCCCATTTCCATACCATTCCATCTTTTTTATACAAAGGTATTTTATGCCAGATTTTTCGCAAGCCCGTCTTGCATGGATACGGCTGGCCCTCGTTCCGGAGGTCGGGCCAGTGACGATTGCACGATTGCTCAACGTGTTTGGAGATGCGCAGCAAGTGCTCAAATCCACGCAGGACGAGTTATTGCAAGTGCCGGACGTCGGTCCGAAACGAGCAAATTCAATCCAGGCGGCGCGTCGTATGCCTTTGGAAGAAATGCTCGACGAATGTGAGCGGTATGGTATTCAACTGCTCACGCCGCTTGATCCCAGTTATCCGGAACCTTTGCGGAAAATTCCCGATCCGCCAAGTGTTCTTTTTATGCGAGGAACGTTGCGACCGGAAGACTCGTTAGCATTGGCGATGGTCGGCACACGCCATCCGAGTCTGTATGGTCGTCAGATGGCGACACGATTAGCCGAGGGATTCGCACACGCTGGATTAACCGTGGTGAGCGGATTAGCACGGGGGATAGACGGTTGTTCCCATGAGGGAGCGTTAGCTGGTGGAGGACGTACACTCGCCATTTTAGGCAGTGGATTACTCGAAATTTATCCACCAGAACACGCCAAACTCGCCGAGCGCATCGTAGAGCATGGGGCATTGCTGAGCGAATCGCCGCCCCATGTTAAACCCTTGGCCGAATCGTTTCCGCGTCGCAATCGGATTGTGAGTGGATTATCGCTGGGGGTCGTGGTTGTCGAGGCGGGTGATCGGAGCGGTTCGACGATTACAGCGCGGCACGCGACAGAACAAGGACGTGAAGTGTTTGCCGTACCGGGACGTCTGACGGATCGAACGGCTCATGGAACGTTACGGCTGATCCGAGATGGAGCGTCGGTCGTGTTGGGTGTCGAGACCGTACTCGAAGAATTGGGACCGCTTATCGCACCCATTACGCAAAAACTGACGCGATTCGGAATGAACGATCCACGTGAATTTGATTTGGGTGAGCCGCTTGTCACGGAAAAGCCGACCGAAAACGGGTCCACGGCGGCATGCACCACCGCCGATGTGACGCGCTTCACCGGCCATGCCCATCGGAAAAAAATGACCGCGGCTCAACCGTTGCCGTTTACGGACGATTCTCAATCGAATGGTCCGTCATCGGATGATTTTCCAGATGAGACGTCACGGTCTCAGGAATCGCAATCCGATGTACCGTCTGATCAAACTGCGCGATCCGAATCGCTAACGATTCGTCGTCCCGCGGAGTTACTCATTAACGAGGTGGAGCGGACCGTGTTGTCGGCGATAGGAAACGGCGATGCGGTACAGGTGGATGCGGTCATTCGTCAATCGGGTTTAACATCGCAACAAGTGCTCACGGCGTTGGCGGTATTGGAAATGCGACATCTGATCCGTCGCCGCGGAACGTTTGTTGCCAGAGCGTAAAAGCGATTACAGACGCAAAGTTGGTTGTGATTGTCAAAACGACAACTTTGCGACTGGTCGCGGTTTCGCGGCAGGCGTTCCCACCTTTCGGCATCGGCTCACGTATGTACTACTCCAACCTGGCCGCTTGCGCAGCAAGCCGGGAGGGAGGTAAAATTATTTGGCGACGAAATTGACCATGCGTCCGGGTACAACGACCGTCTTCACGATCATTTTGCCCTCCAACAACGCGGCAATGTGAGGATCCGCTTTGGCCGTTGCTTCGAGCAATTCTTTCGAAAGATCGGCGGCAACCGTGATTTTCGCGCGTACCTTACCGCAAATCTGTACAGGAATCTCCACGGTATCGGCCTTCAGATGGGCTTCGTCGAATGTCGGCCATGGTTCATATGCTAACGTTGTTTTGCCGCCCAGCAGTTGCCACAATTCCTCCGTGATATGCGGAGCCATCGGCGAGAGCAACAGCACGAGCTGTCGCATCGCACTAAGTGGACGTACTGTTTCTTTGGTGAAGAAATTGACCGCTTCCATCAAACGAGCGATCGCCGTATTGAAACTCATCGCATCGAAATCGCGAGTCACCGCTTGTACGGTTTTGTGCAGTACTCGATTCTGATCCGACGTCGGTTCGACCTCTTGCACCGATTCCGACAGTACGACCGTTTCGGCGCGATCATCGACAATCATCCGCCAAAATCGGTCTAAAAACTTACGAACGCCATCGACGCCTTCCATATTCCACGGTTTAACCGCTTCTAACGGTCCCATGAACATCTCGTACAAACGCAGCGAATCGGCCCCGTAATTCTTCACCACTTCATCGGGATTAACCACATTTCCACGACTTTTTGACATTTTGAACGAACGTGCATCCACCGCGATTGCGGGATCGGCCTTCAGAACGAAGCTGTCGCCCCGTTTTTCGACTTCCTCACGGCCACATTTGAGGCTTGTGACCTCGTTTCCCAATTTTTCCGCTTCGGCTGGAGAAACCCATGCACCATCCGCGTTCTTGAACGCCGTGTATTCGACCTCACCAAGGATCATGCCCTGATTCACGAGTTTGTGGAATGGTTCTTTGGTGGTGACATAACCACGGTCGAACAGCACTTTATGCCAGAATCGCGCGTAAAGCAGATGGAGTACCGCATGTTCCGCACCGCCCACATACAGGTCAACCGGCATCCATGCCTTCTCAATCTCTGGGTCACATAGCGATTTCGTATTTTCCGGATCGAGATAACGCAGATAATACCAACACGAACCGGCCCATTGCGGCATGGAGTTTGTTTCACGTTTATATTTTTTGCCGTCGATGGTCACATACAACCAATTGGCGGGCGCGGCTCCGAGTGGCGGTTCTGGCGAATCATGTTTGAAATCAAACGCCATATCTTTCGGAAGATCGAGCGGCAGCTCTTCCAGTTTCAACGCCCGGACACGACCGTTCGGCTTGCCATCCTCACCCAGTTCATGCAGCAAGGGGAATGGTTCGCCCCAGAAATGCTGACGGCTAAAGAGCCAGTCACGCAACTTGTAATTGACCGCCTTGCGGCCTACGCCGCCATTTGTGAGGAATTCGACAATTGATTTCTTCATTTCAGGTGTCGAAAGTCCACTAAACTTACCCGAATGGATCGCTGTACCGTCGGCCACAAACGCCTTGCGATGCGCGAGCAAATCGTCACGGTCTTGCCCCATCGACTCACCCGGATCGACCACCGTGATGATCGGCAGATTGAACTGTTTGGCAAAATCAAAGTCACGTGTATCGTGAGCAGGAACCGCCATGATTGCGCCCGTACCGTAACCCGCCAACACGTAATCGGCCACCCATACCGGTACCGGTTCACCATTCACCGGATTAATCGCGTAGGAACCGGTGAATACCCCCGTTTTTTCTTTCGCCAACTCCGTACGGTCCAGATCGCTTTTCTTCGATGCCGCTAAGCAGTACGCCTCGACCGCGGACCGCTGGCCAGCGGTGGTTAATCGCCTGACAAGCGGATGTTCCGGCGCGATCACCATGTAGGTCGCGCCGAAAAGCGTGTCCGGACGTGTCGTATAAATGCGCAGTACATCGTTGCCAGGTTTCCGTGGAAATCCAGTCACCCTACGTTCCGTCATATAGTGCTCGAATGCCGTTTGGGACGGTTGACGATTCCCCGTCGTATGTTCCGTACTGTCGGATTCGAATCCGATGAAGAAATCGACTTCACCACCCTCGCTACGGCCAATCCAATTCCGCTGTAATAATTTGATTCCTTCCGACCAATCGAGTTCGTCGAGATCATTCGCCAAGCGATCACCATACGCCGTAATGCGCAGCATCCATTGACGCATCGGCGTTCGATAGACAGGATAATCGCCGCGTTCGCTGCGACCGTCGATCACTTCCTCGTTAGCCAAAACAGTCCCCAAACCAGGACACCAATTGACCGGAGCTTTCAGCTGATACGCCAATCGATGATCGTCCCGGTATTTTTCGACCGCCAATTCGCCTTCCGCCGCAACCTCCGGCGGAATAGGGAGTTCGGCAATCGGGCGGCCTTTCTGCCGCTCCATATCGAACCAGGTATCGTATAATACGAGGAAAATGTGTTGCGTCCAGCGGAAATACTCGACATCGGTTGTTGCCAGCTCACGTTCCCAATCGTACGAAAATCCCAACATTTTGAGTTGCCGCGTGAACGTGGCGATATTTTTTTCCGTCGTAATTCGCGGATGGGTTCCTGTTTTCTTCGCGTATTGTTCAGCGGGCAGCCCAAATGCGTCGAACCCCATCGGGTGCATTACCGAAACACCACACATCCGCTGATATCGACTGACGATATCCGTGGCCGTATATCCCTCCGGATGACCGACGTGTAATCCATTACCGCTCGGATATGGAAACATATCGAGTACGTATTTCTTCAATGGGCCGGGAAGTCTAGGTGCGGCGAAGGTTTTATGTTTCTCCCAGTATTTTTGCCATTTGGGTTCGAGTTCGGCTGGATTGTAACGTGGCATGGTTTTCGACCTATCTGCTGAAATGTTGATGGATACTTCTTGCGATGTTGGATCATCCGTTTTTACTCCGCCGGGTGATACACCACCAGCGGCGGCTTCCGGATCACGGTCACTCGAAACGGTACCCCATCACCCCTTGGTAGTGTCCCGCTCGTGATAGTAATCTGTACGACAATGGCATCCGATAGCGGCGGCGCTTCCGCGGACGCCTTGGTTGACGTGGCTTTTCGTTCGCCCCCACGGACTTTGTCCATAGACACATCCGAATGTAAAAGAGATCGCCCTTATTTTATCGGATATGCGATAAAAATCCACTACTGCCGCGAGAGATCTCCAATGGCGTTGAGCAACCACGACAGCGACGAATGGTCGCTGTCGCGACGTTGTTCATTCCAATACGGTCAAACGATATTTTTACGGGGTATGGTATAAGCGAACGTAAATGGCCAGATCGGTAATTCCGGCATCATCAGTCAATACCGCAGGCCCGCCGCCGCTTGCGTGCATCATCGGCACGCCTTTTATCCTCACGGTGATCCGACGAAAAATGTCGAGCGGTTCCGCTCCATTGTGGTACCCACCCAACCGGAGATCTCGCGGATACAGCCGCTGAGCGGGGAGGCGATACCGTTGATCGAGTTCCTTTTGCCGTTCGGGATGGTGACTAACTTTAACAATATTCCAATCGTTCCAAACTTTCCCCTTTTCTGAACCATTCGCATCGCCATTTTCGCCATGTCTCGTATTGACTCCGCGGTTCGAGATAAATCCGCCGTCCACGTTCGATGGACGCTGCTCGGTGATTGCCGCAAGGTAACGTGATTCGAGTGGGCCGCGACCTTCCTTATTCTCGCAATAATCCCGCGCGGGATCCACCGAGGTACCACCATCCCGATACCAACCATATCCCACGAAACACACTCCAAGAAAGATGACATATCCCGCGTATGTAATCCATTTTTTCACCAATCCGTTCCGATTAGAGAGGGTTTACGTAGCGTCGCAGTCGGAAGGGTCCGAGCGTTTGAGCCAATGGTGCAGCGGTGCGTGGAATCCGCCCAAGCTGGTCGGCGATCCATTGGTTCATAATCCGCCGTAATTCGGCGGGCATGGGTGTCGAGTATAGTGACACGAGGGGCACACGTAAATCGACGAGCTGCCTCATCAATTCGAGCGTGGATTCAGCGATGGAAACGGTCAATCCGCCCCGTTCGAATCGACTGGAGGGATACGCATTGCGCGTGTTCGGAACTGCCGGGATTATTCCGTGAGTGTCCGAATAGTTTCGATCCAACTCGTTCGATTCGACGGGAAATCTTCTCGCCCCACGACATGCCGGACAGAGTAATCCATCGCTCGAATGGAACGCTGCACGACCACGATAAACGACTCGATCACCGCATCCCGAACAGCCGGACAAGTCAGGAAACAGCCCCAAAAGTGTCAAAGTTGCCATCTCCCAGCGGGTGATCGCTGTAGCCACATTGACATATCGCGGCGTGTGAATTCCATCGCTTGGCTCCCCCGATAATTCCTGAACGATTGACTCAGTTAAATCAAAAAGTTCTGGGATAGGTTGCTCCGTTTCGGTCAATGTGTCGAGCAGTTCAGCGATGTAAAATCCAGCGTACCAACGCGGCAAATCGGGCGGTAAACGAAACCAACGCAGAAGTTTTGCCTCTGTCACCAAGTGCAATGCGTCGGACGATTTACGTAAAAAACTGATCCGACTACTCGAAAGAAGATCCAACGCCGAATCAAATGGCGCCTTCGGACGCCGCGCACCCTTAGCCAACATATGGAGCTTGCCAGACTCTCGTGTGAAAAATGTCAACACGAGACTACTCTCGCTCCACTCCACGAGCCGAATGATGATTGCTGTTGCCGATTCGTACGCCATAAAAGATATTTCGTAAAAACTACAGTGTCTAGGGACTGTTCACATATAATCACATAGTAAAACCGATGGCCAAAAGGGAAATAACAGCAATCGGGGTGGTTTACGTTGGTTGATATTGGAGTTTGCGCGTCTAGTAAAAAGTTTTGGAAGGGGAGCTTGAGGGGAAACTTTTTGCAAAAAGTTTCCTCTCATGGGTTCTTCGCCCCAAAAAAGTTTGGCGAAAAAAGCATTTTCGCGGAAAATGCGCAAACTTTTTTGAACCTTTTTGCCTGACGTTGGTACTGCCGCTTTGGTGAGTAGGCATGAATGGTACGTTCGGACGGTCGCTTGCAGCTCCCGTCGCTCACTTATTCACAAGCCGATGCCGGAGGCAAAGCGACCGCATCAGCGGACCATTTATGCTTGCTCATTAGGTTTGCACAACCACCGTCTATCAAAAGGTTTTGAAACGAAGATCGCGGATACCAGAACCTGGCAACAATTGCTGTAATTTCTTGAGGATTTCCGCTTTTCGGAAAGTGAGTTCCTGCGCAAAAATAGAAGCGGCAACGCGTATTTCCAACACGCCGCGTCGTACTGTGCCAGGAGACGTTTGTTTGGCAAACAGCTCACCAACCGCCGCATTCCACGCCTCACGAAGCTGATCGGCAGTACGTACACGACCGAATCCTGTGCGCGCTAAATATTGATTCAGCACTTTTTGAATGGGATCCGGTTCGCGCCAATAACGTTCTTCGGGATCCTCCTCTCGATAACGACCTTTCGCCATCATACCACCCCTTTTTGCCTGTCACTGGTACTTCTACTTCGGTGAAGTATTGCCGACGATGCGGTCACTCCGTTCCCAGCATTCGCGGTCCATAAGACTCTTACCCGACGTGGATGCTGCAGCTCCACACGGCGCACCTGCAGGTCGCAAGTGCGGCGCCCCAGTGGTATAGCAGCACACACACAAGCCGTTGCCGTCCGGATTATTTTACGGAGTTGCTCGCGCCGATTGCGTTCAAGCCCATACCGTCACCAATCAGCACGATCACATTCCGAATGCCGCTGCGGCTGTCGGTAATCGCGCGCGAGGACAGACGAAACACGTCCGTATTATCGAGATACCGCGTATATTCCGGACCGTACAACGCTCCCATTTCGGGATCCGTTTTGATCGTCATCCCTTGGAAAAGCACCTCGTTGCCACCCCAAACCCAGAATGGCACGAGCGAATTGCTATGACCTCCACTGTTGAAACGGAAATCGGCCACGCCGTCGCCATTGACGTCACGAATCGGATCAAACGCAAATTTGTCCGATTCCGGTCCCCAAACCAAACCGGTTTCATGATCGGCGGTTGAAATAACGAGTGTCTCCTTGAGCAGATCGTTCTTTTCGAGCCATTCGAGTACGGCCACCGTCGCCTTCTGATGAGCCTGAATTTCTTCCACAATACGCGGCTTTTGATTCGCGTGGGCGGCCCAGTCTACCGCGCCACCCTCAAGCATCACATAAAAGCCCACATTACCTGCTTCTTTCGAACGTTTTTGGAGAAAATTGAGCGCACCGATAATCATCGTCGTTTCATCAGGCACATTGGTATTCATCGGCACCGCATATGGTGCGGGTACCTCCGCATCAGTCTGCACGCCACGTGCCCCCGTTCGCCCTTGCTGCAGGGTCGAAGCTACAAACGGAACACCAGTCAACTTTGTGACATGCGCAAACGCTTCGTCCATCAACAGCGAACCGTCGGCCAGCTTCTCAAAATCGGCCTTCGTCTCGATCAGTTTCCAACCGTTTGAGTGTTTCCCCGATTTTAACAGTTCCCATGTTTCCTTACCACCGACATAATTGTAATTTCGCTTTTCTGGATCGGTAATGTCACGACTGCTGTCGTCATACATCGGATGCCCCGCGCCAAATACGAGGTCAAGCGTACCACGAGTGTACATTTCATTCGCGATTTCCGCGTAATTTCCGCGTGAAAGATTGTGCGCTCCACCGAGTCCCGCTGGCGTGGCGTGTGACAGCGGTACCGTCGTGACTGTACCGGTGATTTTCCCGTACTGTTTCGCCAGCTGCGGAATCGCCACAAAATCAAATGAGCGTTGGTCTGTTGAAGCATCGCTTTTGTTAATTGAACTATTGTAAGTTTTGGATCCACTGCCCAATGCTGAGGCCGAGGCCGCCGAGTCGGTTGGGGTACCAGTTAGAAAACTTGGACCTGTGGCCTTGCCTTCCTTTTCTGCGTGCCAAATCTTCGCTGGATCGTAAATCAAATTCACGTCTTGCTCATTTTTCCCTGTGGCTTTACCGCTTTGGGTGAGCGGATAGGTCGAAGCGGCAAACTTGGTCGCGCGATCAACCCACTTTCGGGCCGTATGGCTGGGTAACATTCCGTAGTCGACCGTTTTGGCTGATTCTGCCACTCGCTGCTGATGCGTCGCGGCATCCTGAAACGTCACTGTCGGTTGATCGTCTGCCGCAAACGTCGTACCCACAAGCGACATTCCAATGATCGCCGCCCCTAACCAACATGGCGCATAACCCAATCTTTTGTTCATCTCTTTTTCCTGTTTCTCGTATGACTAAAAATGAAACTGTTTAACTTAGTTAATATCTCGAACATCTCGACTTTTGTACCGCCAAATGCGTGAAGAATTCTATCGCATACAATGGTGCGTGTGGATTTTCAACGCATAAATCGTTGGGAAAACGATTTGCCGATACGAAAAATATCCCCGTTAATATTTTCGCTAGAGGTTCCGCACGAAAAACGGTGGACAGAAAACAAATTTCCATAGAAAGAGTCCAACTCGTTGATTTTGGCTGGCTGCGTATGGCCGGCATGGACCTGTGGAACCCACCGATCTCCCCCATTATACCGAAAAACAGAAGAGGAATGCTAGTGTCATTCTCGCAAGAGAACCCAATTTTTATCCGAACTTATTCCATTTAATTTGGTACTCACTCTCGTGATGCCTCGCGGCCAAACCGTTTTGGTATGGGTAAGTGACAGCCAATGGTACGGAAACAGACTCCATCAATTTCTTTTTTCAACGGAAATAATTCATCTCCCCCAATGAAATACAAAGGGCTTTTCAAAAGCGGGATAAGTCTCCCTGTCCCAAGCTGTTCTGGGGCAAAAATATTTTCATCATTGAATCGGCGTCACCGAATCGGTCAAATTTCAAACTCCCGCAGCTCATGATCTCTTCTTACCATTTTGCCGCGGCGTTGGTGTACCACAGTCCCGACAAGTCCCATCCCGGCGAGCATTGCCATGTCGCGGGTTCTGGATGGTGTGTCGCCTTAAGTCCGACGTTCGTCATGTTCAAACTGATCCTCCCGCATTTGTGAACGGAAACGCAAAACGGTTATCGTAACCCGAATCGTAGTCGAATATGTTATGGTCGATGAAAACCGATACGTGTTCCAATCGTGACTGTCGAATATCTAGGGTATGTTCACACAAGTTGCCACCTTAATCGGAGCGACCGACCGTACCAATGTCAGGTAAATATTATAAACCGACGAATGCCGGGAACGGAGTGACCGCATCGTCGGTAATACTTCACCGGGTTGGTAGCATCAATGTCAGGTAAAAAGTTTGCGTATTTTCGTAGAAAATGCTTTCCCGTCAAACTTTTTACTAGACGTACAAGCTGTAACGCGGGGCAACATGGCACGACGTTTACGTGGACACGTCCTAGACGCTGGTGTTGCCAACGCAAAAAATAGATGGCGGCGAGTTCGGACCATTTTGTTACGGTTCTGATGGAGCGAGTCGGACTTTCACTACCCGGATTTCGCCTTGGAAAAAACCGGTTTCACGGTAATATGTTACGAACTCGACCTGTCCATTTTCTCGAGCAAATTCAGGATGCGCGACCCCTGCGTAACAACCGATGCTAAAAGTCGTCGGCAGGCATGGAGCGATTTCGACCGCCGCGGACCATGGGCCTTCGGGGGCCGGTGCCGTTCGTAATACCAGTCGATTGGCCAACGGTTGTGTGTAAACGGCTAAAAAACAGTGGAATGCGGCGTTATAATGAACGCTTGCCATTGGCGCACCATCAAACACGCTGACCGCGTCGTTGGCGTTCTTGCTCCAGCAACCGTTCCCTGCGTAAAATTCCCATGTCTTGCGATCGTTTGCTTGGTCGAACGCCACTCGGCCCAAAAGCATCGGCCAACTTAGCGTTTGAGATTGGCAGCCGTAAGCGTAAACGGTCTCATCCACACGGCAAGCGGCGTCACCCAATTGGATATCTTCCTCGGAAAATAAAATTTCCGCGCGTTCCGGCGATTGGTCGAAATCTCGCCAGACGGCAATCGAGCGTCCGGTACCGTGAAAATCCCAGGCTCCATTAGGACCGGCAGTTAGATTGGCGAAGAAAACCAACGCCGATTGATCGTCCGCTGAAGCGACCAACGGGCCGGGCCATATGGCAAAACGCTCACGCTTTTCCCCTGGGACGTCAAACGTAAAATGAAGGGAATTAAACGCTTTTTCTTCCGCCGTCCAGGGGATAAACTCTTCTGGCACCTTCGTGCGTTCGGAGATTTCCGTAAACGTTAGTTCCGATAGTTCCATCCTGGCAAATTCTTTCCTAGCGCGCTCCGCAACTGGCTTTGCGGCGGATTTTGCGGAGTCATCGAGACGCTCCAAACCGTCCGCATGATTCGCG
The DNA here is from genome assembly GCA_028694795.1 of Thermoguttaceae bacterium. Classification (GTDB taxonomy): domain Bacteria; phylum Planctomycetota; class Planctomycetia; order Pirellulales; family Thermoguttaceae; genus JAQVKF01. The sequence continues at coordinate 36,616 of JAQVKF010000002.1, forward strand.
GCTTCCTTTGTGTGGGAGTCAATAAAACACGCCGTATTGCTCAGCCAATTCAAGCCACTGGCTGCTGGTCGAGTGGTGACCGTGTCGCCAAAAAGCCAGATGGATCGTCCTTGCCACAACCCGCTCGTTCCACCATCACGGCAATGGATGAGCGGCTCGAACGTCAATCGCCCAGCGTCCGTTGCTTCGACCACCCGAACGACCGCTGGCGATTGTGGGAACTCCGATTTTGTGGATGTGGGCATTCGCTTGACTTTCGTGGTAGGTACTTGGGTGGCGTCTGTTGGCGAGGCTGCCCCCGTTTCCGAAAGTGTCGGAGTATCCGATGCGACGAGTACTGCCGTTGGGACGTTTACCAGCCCAAGCCACAGGGCAAAAAACCCAATCCGCCGCAAGAGACGCCCATTTCGTGTGATTTTTCCCATCAATTCACGATAACCCCTGGTTAAATCTCTTCTACCAAAAGGAATATCGATTTGATAATCCGCTGAGACAAACATCATACGGCTCCATTCCCAACGAGGTGTGTCCATGTCGTGTAAAGATGACCGCTATTCGGCGACAGTAAAAATTTTGATCACCAGAATCGTTTTGGGATACACGTTTCATGAGACGTAAGCTCCCATAGGACATGATACCTGTTCCACTTGATTTTGTCCATCCGCGACATTTTCTAAGATGGCAGATGTGCGTTCGAGGTCCTTTCCAGCGTTCAACAGGAGGACTGATCGTAAATCATGCGATTGTCACATCGGATACGGTGAATTGCCTACCTGTAGCCCGTCCAGTTTGGCTGGACATCTCGAAGAGTCTAAAGAAAGAATCATGAGCGATTCGTCACCGCGTTTTTTCACCATACTTTGGCTTGAGCGGTGTATGCGTCGGTTGGGCAACTCGATAGTCAAAGTACTTTCGTAAATATTTCACGGCGAATGACCGAAGTATCGCGGATATGGTGTACGCCATTTTCATCTTTCAAACGCCGAATTTTGATGCACGTCGCTGGATTCAAAAGGAAATAACCATATTGTCCAGCCCCACCATCTATTCACAGATGAGAAGGCGAGGTTCTAATAACACTTCAGTGTACTACAGTGCCCTGTTTGAATTTTGCGGAAAAAACGAAAAATCGAAAACGTTTTGTATGGAGATCGTTATTTCGATTGCCATCATGGACCCGTTACATACATTTGTATTTGATACTTGTGCTCCGTTTGTACACTCGTAATACTTCATAGTACCTTTTTTCGGCCGTGAAAGCGATCCGGACTATCGAGTCATTGAAGTCCGCGCGGAAAAATCTTTTTTAATGTGGATAAATTTTGGCAATCAGGCTATATTTTCAGTATGTTCTCCGTAATGGGGGCAAGAGTAACCCCCTTTGCGTTGCCGCCGGGTTGGAACGGACTATGCAGCGGTGATGCTGGACCTTTTTCGCCGTAGAAACGATTTACCGAATTCAAATCAAACGATTTTAACCAAAATCTACATTCCACATTCATCGCCTATTGAGCAATTGCTCAAGGAGTTTTTGTGACATCGACACCTCATTCCATGGATCGAGCACAGGCTGGAGCCGGGTGGGTTTTGTTTCTGCTGCTAATGATTAACGTTTTTAATTATATTGATCGTCAATTATTAGCCGCGGTGGAACCTTCGATTCGTCGTTCGCTGTTGGAAAAAGAGACCGCCGTAAGCGATCCAGGCATAGGCTCTGTACCGGAGTCTGGTGTCGTTCAACCCATAGAAGATGTCGGTTCGGAAGCCGCACCCGCGAAAACGTCGGGCGGTTCGCTCTTTTCAAGTCAATATGGAAAAATGGGACTGCTTTCCACCGCGTTTCTCGTGACCTATATGCTCAGCTCACCGATCTTTGGTTGGTTGGCTGAGCGGTCACGGCGTTGGTTATGGATCGCGGTCGGGGTCACGCTCTGGAGCTTTGCGAGTGGAGTGAGCGGCTTGGCGATGACATTTGGCATGTTGCTGTTGACGCGGTGTTTTGTCGGTATTGGTGAAGGTGCTTACGGTCCGATCGCTCCGGCAATGCTGTCAGATTGTTTCCCGGTGAAAAGTCGCGGGTTGGTGTTATCCTGTTTTTATCTGGCGATGCCCGTTGGCGGCGCGTTAGGGTATGCTATTGGTGATTTTTTCGCCAAGTGGAATCCGGCGGCGGAAAGCTGGCGTTGGGGATTTTACGCCGTGGTAATTCCTGGTCTACTTTTGGGATTATGGTCATTCCTTATGCGTGATCCCATTCGTGGCTGTTCGGATGGGGCCGAATCACCCACACGGACTTTGCGGTTGTGTGATTACCTCATTCTCGCCAAAACCCCATCTTACTTGCTCAATACTGCTGGAATGACCGCGATGACCTTTGCGATTGGTGCTTTATCGTTCTGGATGCCGGCTTACTTACAAGATATTCGAGGGGTGTCTTCAGTATGGGGAATTCCGCCGGTCACTTTTTTTGGTATTGTCACGGCGGTTGCGGGGTTATTCGCGACGTTGCTGGGCGGCATTGCGGGTGATTTTTTCCGACGTTGGTGTAGCGGTTCTTATTTTCTCGTGTCGGCAATTGGCATGTTTTGTTGTGCGGGTTGCATTGTGGCAATCGTTTACGTACCATTTCCCACCGCGTGGATTTGGGTCTTTTTGGCTGTATTTAGCCTGTTTTTCAATACGGGACCGACCAACACGATTATTGCGAACGTGACCCATCCCGCGATGCGAGCGACCGGTTTCGCGATCACGATTTTGGTGATTCACACGTTAGGCGATGTCATTTCACCACCGATTGTCGGACTGATTGCGGACCGTGTGAGTTTCGACGCCGGGTTCCTGTTCATGGCATTTTTCACTTTTTTAGGCGGTTTATTCTGGCTTGCCGGAACGAAGTTTTTGCAACGCGATACAGAACGGGCGGTCCATCGTTTTGATCTCCATTCATAGTGCATAATACGGGCCGCACTACTTGGAAATGCCGCGTCGGTGGGGACGCATGCCCGTGCAGCGTTGCACACGCACCGCAATCGGTGGGAACATAAGCAACCGGTAGTGTGAACTCACGCAGCACGTTTGCCGCTGGGTCGGAGTAGAATACCGGTGGTAGATTCGATAAGTCGATGTGCTATGTATTTGATCGTCCCATCAAAAGGGGTACAATGATCTTTGGGGTGGGGCTTGTTCCGTTTATTTAAGCCATCGTTCTAGGGCGTGTTCACACAAGTTGCCACCTTAATCGGAGTGACCGGCCGTACCAGCGTCAGGTAAAAAACTCAAAAAAGCTTGCGCATTTTCCGCGAAAATGCTTTTTTAGTCAAACTTTTTCGAGGCGAAATAAAATCAATGAGAGGAAACTTTTTGCAAAAAGTTTCCCCTCAAACTCCCCTTCCAACACTTTTTACTAGACGCACAAACTTCAATATCAACCGACATAAACCGCCACGATTGCTGTTATTTCATTCTTGGCTATCGGTTTTTACTATGTGATTATATGTGAACACGCCCTAGTAGAGGTTTTGCCATGTTGACACGTCGAACGTTTTCCTATGGATGCGGACTAAGTGCCGCATCGCTGTTTTCGCGCTCCCTTTTTTCAGTTACCCTGGAAGCGGCAGCGACGCAGCAGTCTGAAGCAGCCATAACGGGGTGTCGATTCACGAGTTCGGACGATTCCGTCGTGGTAACGGCGGCGGGCCAACCTTTTGCGACTTACCTGTCTCGTAGTAACACCAAACCGATTCTATATCCACTTTTCGCGCCGAATGGCAAACCGGTCACACGGGCTTGGCCAATGGATGAAACCGTGCCTAATGAAACGCATGATCATCCGCACCAACGTTCGTTTTGGTTTACACATGGAAATGTCAACGGCGTTTCGTTCTGGGATGAGATGCCAACGGCGGGAACGATTACCGAAACGTCACGGCAGGTCAAACAGGCGGACGAACGTGTGGTGCTTACGACGACCAATACGTGGCGCGGACCGAAAGACACCGATCCCGTATTACTGACTGATGTGCGAACAACCACGTTCTGGTGTGACGCCTTGCGGCGGTGGAACGGCATTGATTTCGAGGTGACTCTTTGCGCGGTTGCCGATCCTGTGATTTTCGGTGATACGAAAGAAGGATCGTTCGGAATGCGGGTGTGGGAGGAAATGCGTGCGGATCGCGAAGAAAATCCAGGACGTATTGAAAACGCAGAGGGCTTGACGAACGACGACGCTTGGGGAAAACGTTCACCTTGGGTCGATTATCGCGGTCCGGTTCAAGACTCTGCCGCCGGTATCACGATCATGAACCATCCGTCGAGTTTCCGCTTTCCTACCTGGTGGCACGTGCGTTCTTATGGACTTTTCGCCGCCAACCCCTTCGGAATTGGCGATTTCACCGGGGAGAAAAACCATCCGGGCGATTACACGTTGCCGAAAGGCAAAACGCTCACATTGATGTATCGTGTGCTGCTCCATGACGGTACACTTTCCACCGAGACCATTCGCCAAGAACATGAGAAATACGCTTCATTTTCGCTTCCCCATGATAGATAAAGTGGTATCATGAACGGTATTCTATGCGACGTTGAGTAGATTGTGAAAATGGATAGTGGTAACTTCCTAAACTACGTTGACCGCCCAAACTGGGGCGATTGCCTCAAGCGATACTCAACGCCGAGTCGAATGGAATCCCTTTGGAATTGCAGGAAACGCGAAACGCTTTGCGGCAAAATCGGGGCCGTATCGCCGTTCTGTCCGTTCAAACACCTCACATATTGGGAAGAGCAGTATTTTCGATGATCCGTTTTCGATTGGTTAGTTTCGGTTGCAAAGTGAATCAGTACGAAACCGAACTGTTGCGTGAGGTGTTGTTGCGGGTGGTCCCCGATAGCGTTGAACTCAAACGATCGGCAAGCTCGCAAAATTCGGCAGATTCCAAGAATACGACAGATTCAAAAAAATCATCTGATCCGGATTGGATTTTCGTGAACACCTGTACGGTGACGGCAGAAAGTGATGCTAAATGTCGTAAGGCGATTCATCGGTTGGCGGCGAAATATCCGCACGCAAACCTCGTCGTATGGGGATGTTATGCGCGTCGTTCCCCCGAAACTTTTCAATCATCGCGTTTTCCCGAAATTCACACTGTTCTCGTAACACAGGACGATCTGGAGCGTTTGGTAACGCGACTTGCCGTCCCAACGATCGCCGCCGCATCCACAGGACAATTGAAAACGGCGGAATCAACCGATAAAACCCTAGGACTGCCGCTCATTTCCCAAGCAGTGGAAGAGGCGTTCCAAGGGGGAATCGCACAATTTCCGCGGCTCCATCGTGCGATGCTCAAAGTGCAGGACGGGTGCACGCAACATTGCAGCTACTGCATTGTGCCGGAAGCACGACCAGGGCTAACCAGTCGTCCGATGGCTCGCGTTCTCACCGAAGCAATGCGGCTGATCACGGCTGGCCACCATGAAATTGTACTCACTGGAACCCATCTGGGACTGTATGGGCTAAATCGGCCATATCAGAAAGATGTGTTAGATATATTGGATTCGAGAAATCGGATTATTGGTGGAAATAGCGAATATGCCGAATTTATAGAGGATGCTGCGGCTCCACAAAATGGCGAATCACTCACCCTGCTCGTGCGACGGCTGACCGAATAGGAGACTGATCGACCTTATCGGATTCGATTGTCGAGTCTTGAGGCCCCTGAGTTGACGCCGGAATTGTTGGAGTTGGCGGCAACGCGACGTGAGCGGTTTTGTCCGCATTTTCACCTGCCGATGCAGCACGCAGCCGATTCCGTTTTGCGACGGATGCGACGACGATGTTCGAGTGAACAGTTTATTCATATCTGCCAAAACGTGCGTCAAACCCTTCCTGATGCGGAACTTACGACCGATGTGATGGTCGGTTTTCCGGGTGAAACGCCGGATGATTTTCAACGGTTATGCGACGTGATCCGAATGATCGAATTTAGCCAAGTGCATATTTTTCGCTACAGTGCGCGGCCAAGTACCGATGCGGCGCGGTTTGCGAATCCGATTCCGCCGGAAATTAAACAACAACGCGCCGAGCAACTTGCCCAACTTGCCACCCAGCTCAAATTCCAGCGGATGCGGCGGCGAATCGGGCAAGTGAGCCGAGTGATTATCGAAGGAATTTCTCGCTGGGATCCTTGTCGCGCGATCGGAACGGATGAGTATCACTATCTGTGTGAATTGCCGCCTGGCACCGCCGGCCAGGAAGGAATTTACACGGTTCGGATCCATCATGTCGCTTGCGAAACGCCTCGTTTGCAGGCCGATTCGTTCGATTTACCGTGTCGGTAACACAAGTTGAGTACCGGGCGGAACGGTGCTAAAGGGATCGCTGATTCGCGATTTGTTCAGCGCGTAAATTTCCGTCCATCGTGACGCACTGCCCAATCGTGTGCGAGCGATGTCGAAAATTGTCTGCCGATTCTGAACCGTATAGGTCGGCGTGCCAACCACGGTGGCGGTATTCGCGTTGGTCGAACGAGCCGTGCTGGCATTCGGGGCGTTGACGTTACTCCTTGTTTCTGAAGAAGTTACGTTGTTTGATCTCACGTTTGGTGTCGATATCGCAGTGTTCGGAGCGGTAGGTAACACGGTCGCGTCTTTCTGCGATGCGGTGGTTCCGACTCCCGAACCACCCATCGTATTCGACACCGTTGGACTCTCTTCCGTGAGGTCGTTCAAAGTGTTCCATCCACTTCCACCAGCTCCGGAATGATTATTAGAAGATGGGCTGTTTGGATTAATTGAAATGTTTGTGTTAGCTGGAATATTTGTGGATGAGGCTGTTGTGTTCGCTGGCGTATTTGACGTAACATCTTGTGGTACAACGGGTTGCGTTGTGTTTAACGTTGTTGAGGCGGGTTGGCCCGCGGTAGATGTGGTGGGGGGAAGGGGGGCGTTCGGCTGCTCCCAAACGGAAAGGGCCCCCGGACCGTTCCGCAAAGAGCCGTCCGTCGGAAGTGCATTCTCCGGCTCTTTCGCCGGTGTGGGAAGTGGAGGTGATAGGGGGGGATCTGTCGAATTGGAATGGTTAGGCAAAATAGGATTGGCGGCAGGTTGGGATGTTTCCGAAGGTGGCATCGAGCCCAACGCGGGGGCTGAATTTGCCGAATTGGCAGTGGATGGTGTGCCGAATGCCGGGGGTGAGTTGGAAATCGAGTTCGAAGCCGATGTTCCCAATGTTTTTGTTTCAGGGATGTTCGTGGGTGCCGGAAGAGCACCCAATGCTGGCGGAGTCGCTGTTGCAGTCGCGGCCGGTGGGGTCGGAAGAGAGCTAAACGCTGGCGGCGTCGTACCCACTGCGGCCCCAGATGGAGTGTTCGACGAGGCGGAATCTGTTAAATTGGCTAAATCGAAAGGTTCGGGAAGTTTGGTTCCTTCGGGCGATGCCGGAACCGAGTCGTCGGACTTTTCGTGGTTCACGTTTTCTAAAGCTGGTACCGTGGTGTCGGACGCCAATACCGTGGTATCCCTTGGTAAACTAAGAGTATTGGGTGTTAGATTGGGTGAACTGGATGGAGCTTCGGCGACGGTTCCCGGTTCTGTAGTGTTCGATTCCGCAATTTTCGTTTCCATATCGTCCGAGCTTGAGGATTGGGCGGCGGTATCTAAGGCTGGTGTGTCGGACGTGGGGGGAACCGAGTCCGTGTTTCCGGATTCCGCTGTCGCGAAAGTCGGCGGGGGTGGCAATATTGGCGTTTCTGCAGAATCTTTATTTTTGCTATTTTTACCATTTTGGCTATTGGTAGCCATGGTATCGGAGGAAGTGGATGGAAGATTGGTGGCAGCATCGGCAATATCGGGTAGAGAGGTCGAGTTGGCCGACGACGTAAGCTCTGGCAGGGCCGTAATTTCGGGTGTTTCCACATCGGTCGCCAAGGAGTCTGTCGGGGGAACCACAGACTGTAAATCGGTGACCGGAGCCGCATCGAAAGACGGAACCAAAGCGTCGGTCGGACTCGCTTTCTCGGTCGATGGCGAAGAGGACCCAACCTCGGTATCGAGCGGTGTTGTCGTTGCCGTTATATCCGGTAAATTCGCAGTTCCAGCGAGTTCTTCGGGAGCTTGCGTCCCACGATCTATCGCATTATTTGCCGCGTTCTCTATATTCGAGGCCGTTTTTTCGACTTTCTCCACCGCTTGTGAAATTACGTTTTGCGCATTTTCACCTAACGGCGCAAGTTGTATATCCGAAGTAGCCGCTTCAGCCGTGGTCTCTTCAGCCACCGGTTTTTTGAGGATTTTCCACGCTCCCAGTGATGCACCACCCAATGTCATGAGCAACGTGGCAGCAATTCCGAGCTTCATTTTACCACTGAAAAAGGATGGAATCGGCAAATCTTCGCCATATCCTTCAATTTGATACTCGGTCAGATCTTCCGGCGTTGGATCAGACTCATCCTGCGGCGTGGTTTTCTGTGATGGTACCGCGGCAGATGTCGGGACTGCAGGTTCTTTTGACTTTGCCGGATGTTCAGGTTTCGCTATAGGCGGCGTTTGACGCGGCTCAGCCACGATTTCTTCTTTTTTGCCATGGAGAAAAGAGCCGAGAGGTTTCTTTTGCGGAATGCCCGCAAAGGGTGTAGAGGTTTGGGCTACGGGAGAAGTTGCCGCCGATGCTGAACTTGATGTGGTGTTTGTTGTCTTAACGTTTGATGTTACGGTACTGGTCGTGGGGTTATTCGAAGTAGGGGACGCATTCGACGGAATTGGCGGAGATGGTGGAGTATGCGACGCTTTCGAGGTCATCGCCCTCGCATTGGCCAACAGATTCCCTAATCCACCGGTTTTTGTGGGAACGGTGGCTACGGTAGGGTTGGGTTGTGCCGGAGGTGTCGGTTTTACCGGTTCGGGTTCAGGCTCAGGTTCAGATTCCGGTTCTTCATCAACATCGTAGACGGAATAGGCACTCTGCGAACTGAATGGATCGTCAGGATCGTAACCGTAATCCTCATCGTCGTAATCGTCGTCATTGTAACGTCCACGATCACGGCGTCGATCATCATATTCGTTGTCCGTGTCTCGATCTCGATTTTTGTCGCGTCGTCCCATGACTATTTCTCCGGCGATTCCATTCCGCTCACTCATCCGTCCAAAAACACCACACCATAATATAACGGAAAGCGTTTTTTTTGCCAACGCTGTTTTTTCTGGTCCAATTTGGTACAATCGCAGGGAATAGAAGTCGAGACTATCCTTGTTTTGCCGGGAATATCATGGAATCACTACCCTCTGAGCCAGTCTCTGTGCCAGCGTTGCCAAGTCGTCCGCGTGTGTTGCTTTTTACGGGCGATGGCAAAGGCAAAACGACCGCCGCTCTTGGCATGGTGTTACGAGCTGTGGGGAACGGGCTGCATTGTCGTGTGGTTCATTTTCTGAAAAGTGATATCGGGGTGGGTGAATACGCGGCCTTACAACAATTGGGGGTCGTTGTCCAAATGTGTGGTTTGGGATTCGTGCCTCATTCCGATACTCCGCTGTTTGCGCGACATACGCAAGCGGCGCAATACGCTTTGCAGGTGGCCGAACAATTTCTCGATCAAGCCGATTGTGATCTACTCCTTCTCGACGAAATTTGCGGCGCGATTGTTCTCGGGTTGATTCCCGTAGAAAGGGTGACCGCGCTTTTGGCACGCGCCCGTGCTCGACAAATCATCGTACTCACGGGACGCGATGCACCACAGGCTCTGATTGATCAAGCTGATACCGTCACGGAAATGCGAAAAATCAAACATGGATACGACCAAAAGATTTTCGCACAACGCGGCGTTGAGTTATGATTTTGGGATGGTGTCCGCCACTCTTTGTGGCCAATCTCGTCGTAAACGCGGAATTGGACAGCGGAATCCGATGGGAAAATCTCAACATCTTCGAGGAGGTGGAAATGCGATATTGGATCGGTACGGACGAGGCGGGATATGGACCGACGCTCGGCCCTCTCTTGATTTCTGCCACGTTATGGACCGATACCGACCAGACGATGGACGATTGCCCTCACAATGCCCATTTTGCGCATGTCTCCGCTCCGATGGAACCCGTTTCAAGAGAGCGAGTGACGGAAAAAACGATGGTCAAAAAACAACGTAAACGCCGCGCGATGGGGTATGACCACGATCTTTTCGATTGGAAACAACCCGACGAATCGCAGAAATCAGTCAGACCGCAGGCATTGACATCGGGAGCGCCGTCCGAAACCACAGCAAGACTGCTGACATGGAGTATGGAACGTTTCGCGTCGGCGCTGGTGACCACGTTGCCACGGATGGCCGCAACTCGGCTCGTGGCCGCCGATTCGAAGAAACTATACACACCACAACGTGGAATCGCACCGCTGGAGCGGCATTTATTCGGTTTTTTTGAACTTGCGGGCTGGCCGACCACGACGACTTTTCGAGGACTACTTCAACGCGCGGCAAGCGATGATACGCTTTGGCAAACGGTGCCATGGTATCGGACGTTTGACATGCAGCTGCCCCAAAATGTGCTTGCGAACCACGGTCAAATCGTGGCCGAGACTCGGCGAAAATGGGCCAATGTGGGGATTGCTTTCCGAAATTTCGCCTGTCGTTTTCTCGATGCCGACGCATTTAATCGCCAACTCGCTCAACAGGAATCGAAAGCCGATTTACTCTCCACGGCGACGCTCGGATTGGTCATTCGCCATCTGCGAGACATTCTTACCACGTCCGATTTTCCGGAGGAACTTTTTGACGGATCTTCCGAATCCTCTTTTTTATCCGCGGTCCGCACGACCTCAGAGCGACGTCCGCTGGTGACGGTATTGTGCGATAAACATGGCGGACGCAATGCCTACGCTTCCATTTTGACGCGTCTCTTCTGTGAGCAGACAGCTCACGATGATCCCAATGCCAATCGTGCGGCCGATTCCACCTTTGATTCACCGCATAACAGTCATACGGCCCCTACCGTTATCGAACGATCGCGCCGTTTGCCGCCATCTTCGGCACTTTCCGCGTTATGGCCGGTGTTACATCCGTTTACGCCGCCACGGATTGTCCGCGAAAGTCGTGAGGAGAGTGTATATGAGCTGGAAAGTACCCAATTTCGAATACGTTTCTACTTTACCGCGAAGGGTGAAAAACGTATTCCGGTCGCTTTGGCATCCATGCTCTCGAAATATCTGCGCGAGATGGCGATGACCGCATTCAACGCATTCTGGCAGCAGGCGTGGCGGACGAACGCCGAATCGCCCCAATTGGTGTCCGAATGGTCTCCATTCGTAAAACCATTGGAATCAATGGAACAAACCAAACCTCTTGCGGAATCGGCAAAATCGATGGAATCTGCCACGAAATCGGGGGTGAAATTGGACCGTGTGGGGCTAAGTTCACTACGTCCGACAGCGGGATATCCGGAAGATGCGGTTCGATTTTTGGCGGAAATTGAACCGCTGCGTCAAAAACTCGGTATTCCGCTCGCCATGCTTCGCCGCGCTAAATAACTCTGCGTTCGATGTTCGTGAGGAGTGTCCACGTTCGGTGGCAAACCACGTTACCTGCCACGTTGCGTCGTATCGGTGATAAAATTTTGGAAATGGAGAATATCGAGTTGGAGTTTTACGACAATTCGTTCCAAGCCGTTGTCAGAATCTTAAAAATCGGGACAATATAGACTGGACGATGAGGTGGAGTCCCAGTCGAGAATGTGGCGGAGATTCACTTATCCCAACACGATTTTGTGTCGCCATCGGGCGGGCAAACACACAAAATCAATGGACCAGACAGAAAAAAGCCGATTTAAGCGGAAGAAGGTGTGTGATGCGTATTCCTCAAGTGGTCATCGTAGGGCGTCCGAATGTGGGCAAGTCGAGTCTGTTTAATTGGCTCGCTGGTCGACGTTTAGCGATTGTGGATCCGACGGCGGGGGTGACACGGGACCGTGTTTACTACCTGCTCGCTTTGGAAGATCGTCGCCGTAAACAGGGGCGTGATGCCGGTGCGGTGGCTGACCGATATATCGAACTGGTCGATACCGGAGGCATTGGCATCGTCGATCGTGACGATCTGAGTGAAGAGGTGGAACGTCAGATTCACTATGCGTTGGATGGTGCCGACATGGTGCTTTTCGTGGTCGATTGCCGTAGCGGTTTAGCTCCCCTGGATGACGAGGTGGCGCGACGGTTGCGTGCCGTCGATTGTCCCGTATTGGTTGTGGCGAATAAAGCCGACACCCTCGCGATGGAAGATGATACCCATGAATTCGCCAAATTCGGGTGGCCCGTTGTGCCTGTAAGTACGCTCCAAGGACGAAATATGGGCGATCTGACCACGGCCATTCTCGATCGATTACCGGAAGATACCGACCGTGTAGAACTCGATGCGGAAGGCCGACCGATTTCGCCCGTTGTCGAACCGGAAATGAAGATTGCCATCGTCGGTTGCCGGAATGTCGGCAAAAGTACGTTCATCAACACGCTCACAAAACAAGAACGCATGATCGTCAGCTCAATCCCCGGCACCACCCGTGATAGCGTGGATGTACGATTCGAAATGGATGGCAAAACGTTCATCGCTATCGATACGCCAGGAGTGCAGCGAAGTCGAAATATCGAGACTGACCTCGATTTTTACGAATCGCACCGAGCGAAACGGAGTATTCGCCGTGCGGACGTCGTGTTACATTTCTTTGACGCTTCGAAAGAGATCAACGCGACCGATAAACAGCTCGCCGCGATCATTGCCGAGGAACATAAACCGTGTATTTTTGTCGTCAATAAATGGGATTTATACATGGGGAAGGTGGCAACGAGCGAATGGGCAACCTATCTGCGTGATACTTTCCGGACGATGACCCACGTGCCGATCATCTTCATTACGGGCCAAAAAGGCAAAAATATGAAGCTGCTGCTGAATCACGCGCAGCATCTGTTCAAACAGAGCCGAATCCGCGTGAGTACTTCGCAGCTGAACCGCGTGATCCGCGGCGCGTTGGAATATCAAGCTCCGCCGCTCTACCAAAGTTCACGACGTCCGAAAGTCTATTACGGAACGCAAGTGGCTGTCGAACCACCGACAATCGTCCTGTTTTGTAATGTGCCCAAGGCGTTTTCCCAATCGTATCAGCGATATCTCGTCAACTTTTTCCGCGATCATCTGCCGTTCGATGAGGTGCCCATCCGCGTGATGCTCCGCAAACGAGAAGTGCTCGACACTCGTGACGAGGTCGATAGTGCGATGGCCGCATACCAACGTAAAAGCCATGAAGATGAGACCCTCGACGCAGATGCGGACATGGATGTGATGGACACGGATGATAACGATTTTGACGAAGAACTCAATGTACACGATACGGATTTTCAACCATAGAACGCTGATAGGCCTCCTGATTCTAACGACGGATTACGGAAAAGTTCATTGATAGTAGCCGATTACGGATTGATTACGGAATGGAAAATCGCATGACGGATCCCACGGACGCTGTACCATCGCGTGACGAACTCGGTTTGCAATACCTCGAAACATTGCCTTTTGAACCCTATCCGCTTCAAGAGGAGGCGATTTCTGCGTGGTTCGATTCGGAGCAAGGCGTGTTGGTTTGTGCGCCTACTGGGACAGGCAAAACAGTCGTCGCCGAGGCCGCGTTATTTGAGGCGTTACATAGCCGCAAACGTGCGTATTATACGACCCCGTTGATTGCGTTATGTGAACAAAAATTTCGCGAGTTGCAAGAAAAGGTCGTTTCATGGGGATTTTTTCCAGAGGACGTCGGATTGGTCACGGGCAATCGTCGCGAGAACCCAGACGCACCAATCATCGTAGCGGTGGCAGAGATTCTCTTCAATCGTTTGCTCCATACCGAGACGTTTGAGTTCGACGACGTGTCGGCGGTCGTGATGGACGAATTCCATAGTTTTAACGATATTGAGCGTGGGATTGTTTGGGAACTTTCACTCTCGATGCTGCCCGAACATGTACGGCTAATGCTCCTTTCGGCGACGGTCGGAAACGCTTACGATTTCGTTGCGTGGCTGCGGAACGCACACCATCGCAAAATCGAACTCGTCCAAGGGACCGAGCGTCGGGTACCGTTGACTTTTTCGTGGGTCGAAGATCAGCTGTTACCGGAGTTTCTCGAGTCGATGGTGCACGGCGGCGATGACGAGGGTTTTACGCCCGCGTTGGTGTTCTGCTTTAATCGTGATCAGTGTTGGGATGTGGCGGAACAGATTAAAGGACGTTCGATTTTGCAACCTGGTCAACAGGCGAAATTGGCCGAAGAATTGGCCAAATACAAAATGACGACAGGCATCGGTCCCAAAATGCGGCAACTCCTGTTGCGCGGCGTCGGGGTCCATCATGCGGGCGTCTTGCCTAAATATCGTCGAATCGTCGAGGATTTATTCCAAAAGAAACTACTCGCGTTTGCGACCTGTACCGAAACGCTCGCGGCGGGAATCAATTTGCCGGCTCGCTCGGTCGTGGTGCCCAGTTTGATGAAAGGGCCGAAAGGAAAAAAACGGTTGTTGGATCCCAGTACGGCCCATCAAATTTTTGGACGCGCGGGACGTCCACAATACGATTCTCAAGGATTCGTATTCGCGCTCGCTCACGAAGATGATGTACGGATGAACCGGTGGCGTGTTCGCTACGATCAAATTCCGGAAAATACGAAGGATCCCGGTCTCATCAAAGCCAAAAAAGCGTTAAAAAAGAAGCAGCCGAAGAAAAGTCCCGACGAACAATACTGGACAGAAGCACAGTATGATAAATTGCGTGACGCGAAACCGGTTAATCTGGCTTCGCATGGACTTTTTCCATGGCGGCTGTTGGCCTATCTGCTCGATTTTTCGCCGGATTTGGAGAAAATTCGAGATGTAGTACGGCATCGGTTGATGAGTGGTGCCGAGATCGAAGCCGGTTTGCGGGATTTGGACCGAATGCTCGTGACGCTCTGGGATGCCGGATTGGTACGGCTTGATCCCGCTCCGCCGACCTCATCCCACTTGGCCGAATCGAACGGTACCAACACGAGCGATGCTACTCAGACGGTGGACAGCAACACTTCTTCCGGTGGCGAAAATTTAAGCGGTGAGGTTCATTTGAATAGCGGTGATGACGTATACACTGAACGGCTGGATGTCGCGTGGAACGCGGTGCCAAAAACGCAGCTTTTGGAGGTACGTCGAAGCGATCAGCCGGTTGAATCGCTCATGGATCTCGCGTGGTATCGTACGCCGGACAATCTTCCTTTGCACGGTGGAGCGTCGAAAGCGGGGGACTCGATGGTCTGGACCGGCTCGGTCACCACCGTCGTGAAGGGGGACGACGGACCGGATGCGTGGGATGCGCTCGATTCGCTGCTCGAAGAGGAACTTGACGACTCGGCGACTGACGCTGATTCGTTTGATCGCTCGGCGGATGAATCGTCAGCCGATGAATCGTTGGACGATGTGAAGGAGCAGGAGATGGAACCCCGAAACTCGAATACTGTGGGGGGACGCCAGAGCGATAATTCGAGTGAATCGGAATGTTCGGACAGGAATCATTTTTCAGGGGAAAACAACCACTCGGACGACGCGAGTGGCAGCTCACGCGAAAAGGGAGTGGCAGAGGAAAGTTTGTCAGAAGACGCGACGGGCCCTTCCGCCAAATCGCCTACCACGCTGTTTGGCACATCGCTGGATATTGGTACTCGTGATTCGAGTGGCGGAAAATTGCCCGCCTCGAAATCAAACGAGAAACCGAAGTTGGTGGCGAGTCAGGCCTCCGAATCAGACCGCGTGGCGGAATTTCAACGGGCAGCATCCGGGCAGAAAACCGAGACGCCTGCGACGGATTCGGATGACGACGAATCGCCGATGGTCGAAATCACTTGGCGAAAACGGCCGGAACCAAAGTTGGAGTTACCGGAATTGGCGATTTATACACCACGACAAGCGTGGGCGGCTCCACAACTTTCGATGCTTACAGGATTTCGTTCTGTGAATCCGTTGTATGGTATGTTTTTGTTGTCGCACTTGGGAATCGCGAGTCGTGAGGAGCGGATTCAGGCGTTTGAAAGCGTGTTGGAAATGCCCGGTACCGTGGCGCGTTCACTTCGTGTCCCCCGTCAAGATACGTTGCCGCCCGGTCCACTGGCGACGCAACGATTACATCCCGCGATTTTGGCGCGTGGTTTGGCATCGCACGAGGAACTGGTCTACACGCCACGGGATGAGGAAGAGGAATACTCGCCGCTACGATCGTATGACGAGCGTCCGAAATGGGTGTTAACGTTGGCGGAGAAACTGTTTTTGCTGTTCGATGCCGACTATCCAGGGGTGCATAGCCTGTCGATTACGCCCGTTTGGGCGGCGGGTGAAATCCTTGAGTTTCGTGATTTTGATAAATTTATTACCAGTCGTGGATTGCAAAAACAGGAAGGTATGGTATTTCGTCATCTGCTGCGGATGATCCTGCTATTGGACGAGTTTTACGCTTTTATTCCCCCCGATACTATGGAGTCCGAGTGGCGTGGCGATTTGGAAGAAATGATGGTACTGCTCACGGATGTTTGCCGACGTGTAGACCCGTCAAGCACGGAACAGATGCTCGCTCGCACGACCAACGATTGAACGATAAGCACTCTGACAAATGCGCTAACCAACCGACGATACTTGCGTGAACAACTCGTGTGCAGTGCGCCACCGTGGCGAGTGGTCTGAAGGTGAATCGAACGAATGGCGATCAAATTCCGCCGAGGTATCTCCACTCGCTGTTACGATTTACACATTTTACCTATAATCATACTCGCGCTAATAAAAAAAGCGTGGACCTCCGAAGAAGTCTACGCTTTAATTTTTTGGTACTTACCACAGGACCGCTAGAAGCTTTCGTTAAGGAAGACTTCCTTCAACCCTTCCATCTGCCAAGAGACAGAACTCTCATCCAAAAATGAGAACAACAACCCCTTGCATGCAGACGAGACAACGGTCCCACGAGCAACGCAGCTTACTTGGTGGCGTCAGCGGCCGGGGCGGCAGCATCAGCGGCCGGAGCAGCAGCATCAGCGGCCGGAGCAGCAGCATCAGCGGCCGGAGCAGCAGCGTCAGCGGCCGGAGTGGCTTCTTCGGTCTTCGCTTTATCCGCAGCGGCGGCCGGGGCAGCGGTGTCGGTCTTCGTAGCGTCTTCGGCTGGGGTGCAACCAACGAACGAAACACTCAACACTACGAGCAATGCAAGCAAATACTTCATGGTCATTTTCCTAATGAAAATAAGTTCTGCCGAGTCCCCCAGGACCTCCCTGGACACGATTAGCAGCTTCTGTGTGGGTAGAGTACCATCTTTCCGAGTTTATTCCCACTATTTCCAAAATTTTTCAAAATATTTGAGACGCGTTCGATTTTTGGTGAGAAATGGGGCTTTTATCCACCATTGATGGTCATGTGGCTAAGGTCGCTTCGTGGATCGACTCATAAATTAGAGGACCGATGCCGAAAAGTCTTATAACGTTCATCCCTTTGGACTTTTGTCCGATGACGATGAAATATTCGGGCGTAAAGCATTTTATAGGGAATAAAAATTTTGAATGTACCTCTCCCTATATGTACGATTCATCGTCGAGTGGTTCTATGGACGAAAAAAACAATCGAATATCCGCACCCAATCACGCGAATCGGCTTCCCGATGCTTCGACATCTTTCCCTGTGGAAACTGCCGAGGGTATCCAAAATTGGGTGGAGACCCATTTTTCGTCGTTGTATGGTTTTGCGTATCGTCTGACGGGTTTGGACTGTGATGCGGAAGACCTCGTCCAAGAAACGTTTTTGGTCGCGTTGCGGAAAGGTGGGCAAATTCGGCAAAGCGAAACGTCGGAAGTCGTTCGGAGTTGGCTGTTTACAATTTTAAGACGTTTATTTTGGAGACGTCATCGACACAAGCGGAATCGGAAAGATGCCGGGAATACGGAAAATTCTTCCGAATCATCCGGTTTGTCGTCTACCCGGCTGGCGTCTGAAGACATGCCAGACCGCGAGATTCGTGAGATATTGACGAGTGATTTTGCGGGGGGGCTGGACGAGGCTTGGGATTTCGTCGATCCACGCACCGAACCAACCCATCAGGAAGAGCAAACGATTGATTCCGAACAGCTGCAACAGGCTCTCGACGCATTGCCTCCAGAGTTCCGGATGGTGACCTTAATGTTTTCTATGGAACAACGCAGTTATCGGGAGATAGCCGAGACGCTCCAGGTCCCGATTGGTACGGTCATGAGTCGTATCGCTCGGGCTCGCAAAATGTTACGACATACGCTGGAAAAAATGCTCGATGCGGAAGAGTCGTCCTCCCCGTCCTCTTCGCCAAATGAGGTGGGTGGGTGAATTTGCGAAGGGGTGATTCGCCGATGGTGATGCGAGCGGAGGCTGGGAATGACGCGATATGGCGAACGGAGCAGAATGCGGTATGAAAAAGCGATGCGACCTGAGCCGATGGGCTAGGTTTAGTGGGGTATAGCGGGCGAAAAATCGTGGTAAAAATTCATTGTTGATTCGAGATGTTTGGAAAGTTTTAGAGTGTCATCATGGAAGAGTCGGAAATTCCTCAAAAAACGCCATTGGATTCGCGGTATGCGGAGGTTCCCGCCAGCGGAGAGTCTCCGGTAAGCGATGCGTTTTCGGCATTTTTGCCGGAGGTCCAGTTTCGGCATTTGCTTGACTCACACCCTATTCCGGATGGCGTATTAGATCGGGTGACCCAACGAATTCTCGAAGAATGGCGTCAAATTCAGTCCGATTCCGCCTCCTCTTCTGTTTCCACGGCTTGGTCGGGTGAAGTGTCTCCAAATGTGGAAAAACCGGTGACTTTATCCGATTTGCCCAACACGTTGGACGCGAAGAGGACGAGCCCATCTCGCTGGGGACGGCGATTTTTCTTAGTGGGAGCGAGTGCGGCGGCATTGGGCGGTATCTTGGCATGGAACCGATGGTTCCAACAGCCGCAAGTGTCCACTCGTACCATTGGTCCGGAATCGCTCATGATGACGGGGGTTTCGCTATTTGATGCCGCGGTAGCCAATCGGACGTGGGGTACGGGAACGTTGATTCACGAGGCGGATCAGCCGATGTTGGCCAATCATTCGCTCTGGCCGCGTGAGTCGTTCGGTCCATTTCCGGTCGTGCGACAGCGTGAGGAGCCGAATTTTCTCGGTCGCACCGCGGCGGCTTACGATATTCGTCACTACGCCGCGTTGATGGGGACGCTTTTTGCGATTACGGAAGAATCGCTGTGGGACACTTGCCATGAATCTCACGAAGGTGTGGAACGATTCTTCGTGGAAGGTCTTGGTTCGCGGATTCCTGAACACGCCATGCACCCCACCGCTGGTCGCTGTGCCTCGACATGGAAAGAAACCAACCGGCTGTTTGTCCTCGTGGTCGCTGGCCAACCGGAAGATTACCGTCGCTTCTTGACACCACCGATTATCGGGACTTTAGGATAGATGGCGAAAATAAAGTGACACAGTTCCGATGTATTCCCGTTTTGGCGGCAGGGTGATTTTTCTATCTTTGGGGCATGAGGGGGTAATGATGCGAAAGTTGGTGTTTTGTTTTGCGTTGGCAATTTGGGTGATATCAGTAAGTTGGGCTGATGCAATAGAACCAGTATCGCTATCTGACACGGCGTCGTTTTGGTCCGAATCGGAGCTATGGCAAACGCCATCGTATGAACGTGCGGCGGAGTACGATGTCGATCAGGTGCAGGCGATTTTTCTTAAAGGACTGCCGTATCATGGAAAGCCGACCAAAATATTTGCTTTTGTGGGATTTCCTAGTGATGCCACCGGAAAACCCGTTCTCTCGCTGGACGACATCCTAGGATCTGGGTGGACTAGCGAGAATGGTAAAATCACGCAAAAAATCCCTGCAATCGTTTTGGTACATGGTGGAGGCGGAACGGCTTTTGCGCACTGGGTTCGGCTGTGGAATGAGCGAGGTTATGCGGCGATTGCGATAGATACGTGTGGTTCGTTACCTTTAGGAAACGATGGGACACCACATCCGCGTCATGAAGATGGCGGTCCCGCGGGTTGGGGTGGTTTTGACCAGCAGGGCGAGCCGGCGAGGGACCAGTGGACCTACCATGCGGTGGCCGACGTCATTTTAGCGCACTCGTTGATCCGAAGTTTCCCTTTGGTGGACGCCGAGCGTGTCGGATTGACGGGTATTTCGTGGGGAGGGTATTTGACCTGTATTACGGCGGGCGTGGACCATCGTTTCCAGTTTGCCATTCCGCAGTACGGCTGTGGTTTTCTTGGCGATAATTCCGCTTGGAGTCAGGAGTTAGCACAAAATCCGAATGGTGGAAAATGGCTGGAAATGTGGGATCCCTCCGTCTGGTTGGGTGAGGTTCGAACTCCGCTGTTGTGGATCAGCGGTACGAATGATTTTGCCTACCCACTCGATTCTTACCGTAAATCTTATCATCTGCCACCGGCGTCTCGCACACTCTGTCTGACGCTTCGTATGCCGCACTATCACTTCATTACTCCGGAGGAAATTCATGTTTTCGCCGATTCCTTTGCCTTTGGGCAACCTCCATTGATTGAAATTACGGCAAGTGGCGAAAATCAGAAGATTGCAGATAATGCAGTAAATGAAAAATATAACGAAAAAAGCGAAAATGAGTCGGAAAGACAAGAGGCAATCACCGAGGTTTGGGCCGATTTGGAGGTACCATCAGGCGTTACTTGTGTTCGGGCGGAACTCTGCTATACGACCGATCAGGGCGATTGGAAAATGCGAGAATGGCGAACAGTACCAGCAACGTTGGTAAATCTCCATGTTGTTGCGGAGTTGCCTGCTCAGACTACCGCGTGGTTCATCAACGTGATTGATCATCGTCACTGCACGGTGAGTAGCGATTTACAATTTGGACATTGAAATTCGAAAAAAAATTTCATTTTTGTTGACAATAAAAGTAGTATAGGTAAAATAAATAACCTGAAGAATATACTTCACGAAGGAATTTTAGGGCTTATTTACCTGTCCATCCTGCGATGTGGATGGTGATGTTTGTTCTGTTGGATTTTGCGGATTACGGCGGCTATTTTGCGGCAAAAAACGAGCCGGACACAAAGTTCCATGGGGCGGGTGTGTGATTTGTACGGATAGGAACAGGAATACATCATAGATTGAGCGTTGGAAACGCTCGTCGATTTATAGGGGGATGAAATTGATGAGGAAGTCTTTGTGGTGTCTGTTGGCAGCAACGGGTATTGTGGTTTGTTGCTGGGTAGCGACGTCGGTCGCATCTGGGAATGCGACAGCCAATGCGGAAGACGCGACGGCAACGGACGCCGCCGATGTTGAGGATTTGTTCAGCGAGAATGCCGACGAGGCAACGGATGAAACGGCTGATGTCGGTGATACGGACGCTTCCATCACCGATGAGGCAACTGATGCGGCAGATCCATTTGCCGCTGGTGCTGACGAGGCAACCGATGGAACGACTGACGCGGCTGAGGCTAGTGCGGATGCTGGCGCCTCGGATGAAGTCGTTGATGAGGATCTGTTTGGTCAGGGTGAAGAGATTGAAACTGATGTTCCGGTCGAAATCACGGCAGTAGAAGAAACCGAAGCTGCCCCGGTTGCTGAAACCACTCCGGCTGTTGAAGCTGCCCCGGTTGCTGAAG
>JAQVKF010000279.1 GCA_028694795.1 Thermoguttaceae bacterium
GGAACCGTAAACTTCTTCCACTGGGCCGCCCAAAATGTCCGAAGCGGCCTAGCGGACCATCGGCAACTGCGAGATTCCCCACCAATGGCCCATTCCCTCGCGAAGTTCGTAATCTCTCGTGAAGACCGGAATGGGCCAAAACCGAGCGGTTCGGCGTTCACCCAAAGCCCATCCATGGCTGGGTAATCCAGACGATTGCAGGCGGAAGAAGTTCCCATGTCCCGTTTCCCTTTTCCCGGAGATATTCCCATGTCCAACCAAAAAGCGGTCGTTTTCGATATGGACGGTGTATTGATGGATTCATTCACCCCACACTTCGAGAGCTGGCGAGCGATGTTCGCCGAGTACGGATACGATATTACACTAGAAAATTTCGCTCTCACATTTGGAAAAACAAGCCGCGAAACGATTCCGATCCTCGTTCCGGGCCTCCCTGACGAACAGATTCGTGAAATGGACCAGCGCAAGGAATTTTTATATCGTGAAATCGTCGCGAGAAAATTCCCCGCGATGCCGGGCATTTTCGATTTGCTTGCTCGGCTGCGAACATGGAATTACGCGATTGCGATCGGTTCATCTGGCCCGCAAGACAATGTGGAGCAGGCCGTTCGTAAGCTCGATCCTGAATCGCGATATTTTGACGCCATTGCCAACGGTTCCGATGTGAAACGTGGTAAACCAGCTCCGGATGTATTCTTGCTCGCATTGGAACGTCTGCAAACAAAATTTCCGAAAATCGTGGCGGCGGATTGCGTTGTGGTGGAAGATTCGCCGCTGGGCGTCGCCGCCGCTCGCGCCGCCGGAATGCACGCGATCGGATTCGCCAGTACTGGACGCACACGTGACGAACTTGCCGACGCCGATTACGTCGTCAACTCACTCGACGAAATTACTTTGACTCTGTTACAGACACTGTAGCACCAAAACACTGCAACGCCAACACGACACCAGCAATATATTGGCATGATACATACGCGGCGCAATCTGTACGTAGCGTATCTGCGCGTAGTCGTGAATATACGGACGTTGTCCTACTGGGAAGCATTTCACGGGGAATTCCATCATGAAACGCTGTATGATATGATGAGGCACCGGTAGCGATACGGCAATATGCAAACGCAATACGTCGTGTCCTGAAGCGGTGTCTCTGTTTGGAAACAGGCAGCGTTCCACGAACGTGATGTCCCAAATCACGTATCCCAAACACATGCCGCGAATCAATGCAGCCCATTTCCAGCTCCATGATCCCTCCTTTGCCCACACGGTTGAAAATATGTCGAAAAAAAAGAAAAGAGCCCATCCGGCGAACATCAAATCGTTCCAATCGTCTCCGGTGGTAAAAACCTCAGACGCTGACACATCGCGGTATTCGGCCACCGCTGGCCATTCGGATTCAACCGTGCCAAACCAACAGTCCAGCGGCGCCGCGACAAATGCTCCCAATCGTGTCACCGAAGCGGAACCGAAAACAAACGCGAATATCACCGCAACGGTTGTATCGCGGCAGACGGAATCGCAAGGAAAACGATGGCTTCGCTGGGCAGGTTCGCTCAAATGGGCGGTGACACTGCTGTCGTTGTACGCCATGGTGGTGGCGTGGGCGACGCTCGTCGATAACGAATATGGGGCGACCGCGGTCGCGTGGGGAATCTATCGAAGCGGGTGGTTTGCCATTCTCAACCTTTTGCTAGGGCTGAATGTTCTCTGCTCGGCGTTGGTCCGATTTCCATGGAAACGGCGTCATATTGGATTTTTGATGACGCATGCCGGTATTCTGATGTTGCTCGTTGGTTCAGCCATCACGTGGTCCGGCGGAATCGAAGGCGTGATTGGCGTGTTTGAGGGCAAAACGTCGAATCATCTCGTAACCGAGGAGAAACAGTTTGCCATTACGGTCGAATCCATCGGCGATGAGAATGTACCATCGGCGAGCATGGCTTCTACAGGTGAGATTTCGCCAAAAATCGCTCCCACGAAAGTTAAAAATACCGATCAGCAAAAACCGACGATACGCCGAAAAGTTTCCTTTACGCCTGGGCCGTTTTCATGGGCGATGCTCGGACGTGGTGAGCTTTTCGGACAGAGTGAAGCGGGGCATGGGGAAAACGGGCCTAACGAAGCGATTCCCGCTTGGGCGAAATCGGCGACGAAAACCCCTATGGCAATGTTTCCGTGGCGAGTGAGTACCGCGGCGGGGCCGTCCACATTGTACGAAGACGACCAGCTGTGTGTCGAGGTCGTCGATTGGCTGGCGAATGTCGAACTGGCACCGCTCTCGCCGCTAACCATCACGTTCGATCTGCGAACGGCGGACGAACGCGCACGATCGGTATCGCTGGATGAAACACTTACGGCAGAAGTGCGATTGAGCGGTAATCCACGGGCGATGATGCGCGGCGAGGGTGGTGTGCCCGCACGCGTGCCGGTACCCAATCGAACGGCGGTAACATCGAAGGCAGCGAAGGATGCGGCGGCGAATGCGACGAATCGAAATCAAACGATGGACAACGGTGGAGAGGGATTCGTGACGTATCGTGTGGCCGAATCATCCGCGGAAGCAACCGCTTTTTCGAAACCCCTTTCGCAATCAGACCGGGAATCGACAACATTTGGGCCGCAGGGAATACTGCAATTGTCCGTGGCTGGTGAATCGCTGCTCTTTTCGGTCGATACGCTCACGGTGGGGCAACGGTTGCCACTGGCCCAAACGGGCCTGACCGCGATCTTCGAAGGACGAAATACCGGGATGGACCATCTACGACTACGGATTGTCCCCAACGCCGTCGAAACCCATGTAGAATCAGCAAATGCGTCCACTCCGTCGTCCCCAGCGACGGAGTCTGCCGTGAATACCGGCCCGACGAGCGAGGTAGCCGTGGGAACTGCCGCGACGGGACACGATTCCCATGCGACGGAATCGGAAGGGGTGACGATGCGACTTTTCGCCCGCTATCCCGATTTTAACCTAAATGATATGACCGATGGCGTGGTCGGATATTGGTGGGTACCGGAAGTTCCGATGGGCGTCGAAGATACGTCCCATGCCTCTCCCGGCACACAGAACGCGGCTGAGATTGTTCGTGCGGCTCAATCGGCAACGGAGGCGGATGTTTCCGATACCGCAAACGCGGCGAAACCGGCCACCGCGACTTCGAAACCGATAGTGCCTGTCTCGGCAGAACCATTTCTCGAATTTTTGCAATATGGCGATCTTCTGTACGCTCGCTACGTACGGGACGGATGGGCAAGCCAGGTAATCTGTTCGTCGGATACGTCCAATACCTCAGGCAGATCAACCACCTTGGCCCATCAGCAGAGCGAAGCGGTTTCGGCGGTGATGGAAGGCGTGTGCGGCGAAGGGTGCTGGCGGGTAGATTTGGCGAAATCGCCGCTCGGTTACGCAGTCGCTCCGGGCAAAATGCTCCACGCGGTCCCCTTCCCCACAACTCGACAGACGGATGGGACGACCGCGGGAACGGTGGAAGATGCGCCGAAAAAGGCCACACGTGCAGAACGTGAAGCGTGGATTGATGGTGGAATACGCGCGGCGAAAGTCCGTGT
>JAQVKF010000089.1 GCA_028694795.1 Thermoguttaceae bacterium
TTCCTGAATCTCTTTCATTCTTTCAAGCTCCCGCCAGGTTTCGGTATAAACCACGGAAGCTTAAAAACTATCACAAACTTCTTTGCCGCGCTACCCCAAACCGCCTAAAGTGCGCGATAGCCCTGCCCCTCACCCACTGCCAAACTTTTTAATAGACGTGATAATGCGGCGCCGGTAAACATAGCTCGTTAGGGCGGTCACGTTGTTCCCGCTCTCGCTTTTTACTAGGGCGTGTCCACAAGTTGCCACCCCAATCGGAGCGACCGGCTGTACATGCGTCAGGTAAAAAGTTTACGCATTTTCCGCGAAAATGCTTTTTTCGTAAAACTTTTTGCAAAAAGTTCTCCCCAAACTTCCCTTCCAAAACATTTTACTGGACGTACAAACTTCAATATCAACCGACATAAACCGCCTCGATGGAGGTTCGTTCATTCTTGGCTATGGGTTTTTACCATGTGATTATATGTGAACACGCCCTAGTCGTAACCCAAAGTTGGTAAAGACGGGGCTGTCGATTGCGGTCACAGCGAGCGTTACGGCCAAACGGATTGGAGTGGATAACTCATATATTGTTGGAGTGTGGCGGTACCGCGTATGGGGATCCGTGTGAGCAGGTTTTCGTCCGCAGTTTGTGTGTTGATCGACATGGCAACTACCCCCTGATTGGCGAAAATCTCGATAGATCCACGATCCACGAGGATACGTAACGTCAGTTTTCCGTCCACCGACGCCAGCGGCGCGGTCACCCGATTGGCTTCATCGCCGCATTGGATTTCGTGTTTCGTGGGGTCCCACACAAGCGGCGTATCGTGAATCACCATCTCGATCGGCTGATCGGTTAAATCGCTAAAGCAGAGCGAAATTTCTTCCGCATCGGCTTTGGTGTTCTGTCGTTCGACGCACTTTTCATCCGCCGCGAATTCGGTTCGTTGTTCCGATTTGTCCACGACACGCAACGTTTCAAGTTCTCGAATCGGTGTGGCAAACATTCGAACATGAGCGGCGTTATCCATCGTATCGACCGACTGACGCAGCGAGAGTTCGACCGGAATCGTCATCTGCTGGTTGAAAGGCATCCCTGGGAACGTGACCCCGTTCGCCCAGCCGATCTGAATTCGGCGTCCATCGGGTGTATCGCTGAAAGTCTGAGCGGCGTAGACACGACCGTACCAGAGCGATTGCTTACCACCATCGGCGGTGTACGTTTTACCATCAAAATCGCCGAGAAGATAATGTCCATCCGCTCCGTATAAGACCCATTTTGTTAGTGGTTTGCCATTGGTATTCTTCGCAGGTGTTCCATCAGCGGTCAGAATCGGAAGCTCGAACAGATCGGGACATTCGAACATATCGGCCGCATAAAACTTGCTTTCGAGCGTCCATGCTTTCAGATCGTTGGACGAATAGAAGTAAAACGCATGAATAGGTTCACCCTCTTTCCGCTCATCCTTTGGACGTTCGACATAGAGAACGAGTACCCAGTGGCCCTCGGACCCATCTTGCGAAGCGTACCACAACAAGCGAGGATCGCGATTTCCAGGCGTCACTTGCGAGAGAATTGGGTTTCCAGCCCATTTCGTCAGCGTTTTACCATCTGTACTATACGCAATACACTGAACAGTTGGATCGCCCGCGGCGGTATACGCAGCGACCATTGGTGGATTGTCCGAAGAGCCAAACCCGCTCGTATTCTTCCAATCAGTGACCGCGCTGCCGCTGAACATCGGTCCCATCGCGTCCGGAGTCAACGCGTCGCCAAGCTCTTCCCAGTGCAGCATATCGGAACTCACAGCGTGCGCCCAGTGCATATTCCCCCAATTCCAGCCGAACGGATTGTGCTGCCAGAACAGGTGGTATTTACCTTGGTAAAAGACCATACCATTCGGATCATTGTTCCAACCGCGACGTGACGTCAGATGGAAAGACGGACGATCCGTTTCTTGGTAAAGTGTCTCCGCTTCCGGCAACGTGTCGGTACGCACGATGGACGTGAAGCCAGCCTCTTTA
This sequence comes from Thermoguttaceae bacterium, assembly GCA_028694795.1. Taxonomy (GTDB): domain Bacteria; phylum Planctomycetota; class Planctomycetia; order Pirellulales; family Thermoguttaceae; genus JAQVKF01. The sequence goes on from JAQVKF010000089.1 coordinate 2,008, forward strand.
CCGAGCAGATCATCCCGAATCTTATCGATCGAAATCGTTATTCGACGATTCGGATATGCCGCGAGATCAATCCAGGTCCAAAAATCGGCTTGCGATGCCATTTCTGGCAATTCAATATCGAACTTTCGATCCTCGACCGAGTCGATAAAGAGGGTGATTTTCCGCATCGGAGCACCGTTTTTCACCGGAAATACGAGATACCGTCCCTCACCACCGATTTTTCGCCACCAATTTTGGACCATTTGCGGCAAACGTGTGTCGGTCTGTTCAATTTGGTCAATATTGATATGGCCCCAACCACCTGTCGCCATGTCGGTAATACGAATGATCGCTTTTTTTCCAATGAACGTTTGAACATCCCATTGAGCGAGTTCGAGCTTTTCAGAACCACCCGGACGATCATTCGGTCCTGTAGCCGAACGTACCGCCTTGTCATCAATGATCAGTTCGATCTTCAAATTTTCGGCGTCCATACCGCCGCCGATTAAAAATTGTAGATAGAGCCGTTCAATCGTAAACTCTGGCGACGTAAGTGTTCCCGTCGCTGGATCACCATGCGGATACGAGTTTACTAAACCGTGACCAGCGTAACCGCTCACGTCCATTTGACCAGTAAGCGTTCCCTGGGCTGGAGCGGTCCCGAAGGCCTCGCCCGTCGTTTTCCAACCGTCACCATAAGTTTCGCCTTCAAAATCCGCGATGAGAACCGCAGGTTTCTCGTTTTTTTCCGCCGCCAATAGAGCCATCGGATGGACGAGTACGCCCATCGTGATCATTCCTAGCCATATACCTAAATATCTAGTCATCAACCGTTCTCCATTCTTCATTTAGGGTTAAAAAAGGTTGTTTATTTCACAAAATATCCCACGGCCAAAAGGCCTTTTGAACCGCAATTCCATCAAAATCTCTTGATAAAGCGGTTCGGACGGTCGTAAAGGTCACGAGGACGATCATCATTGAAATCGGCGAATCAGCAACTCTTGTGGATTGGTCGCTTGGCTGGTTGGCGAGGCACCGTGTGGAACCTCCTCCTCTCGACCGCCGTGGCGATTTGCGACGAACGCTTCGGCGATCAACGCGATCAATACGGCGTAAAGCAATGGATTTTCCAAATTCGTTCCCTCCTGAAGCTGCCGTAGAGCGGAGGCCGCTTCCCGAGCACTTCCCGCAAAAACGACCGGATTCGGTGACAAAATCTGAATCATCCATTTACCCGCAAGCTCGTCAGGATAGGTTTCCGAGGCGGCGATGTTGACGGCTAGCGCGGTTGGCTTCGGATCGGCGGCGTCTACCGTTCGCATTTCGTAAACGCCCGGCTCACTCGTCTGCGTAAACATGAGCGTTTGCATTGATTTCGAGTTGGACGCATCGTTGGGAGTTCCTGAATTTCCCGCGATGGTAGCCGATTGCATTGGAAAACGCAAACGTTCGCCGCGTGGCGGCACCACTTCGACCGTTTTGGGTGGTGTCGAGGTGGGTTCCTCACGATAGATCCCGACGCCGCAATCGACACCCGCTGTTTGGGAATCGAACGAAGCCTGGGCGGAAACGATCCGTAAAATGATGGCGGGAAAAATCTTTTTCAGCGGTAAATTCGTCCAACCGATCTGCAAACCACTCATCCAAAGTGTCGTGCTTCCCATTCCTGCGCCCGACGTTCCGACACTCTTTTGAAGTAAAATCGGCGTGTCATCGTCCAACCTTGCGAGTGTTCGGACACCAGACGCTGATAGTGCGTTGGCATCTCGTTTATGAGTGTCTGATATACTGGAATCATGTTCGTTGGAATCATCAGCCAAGCCAAACACGCGATAAACCAGGACCGATTGGTACAACGATGGCGGTTCGGTCAGTCCATCGAAAATCGAACTAGACGCGTCCATCCATGCCAAATTCCAAGCATCTTTTGTGGCAGAACGTAGTTCACCACCACGCGATCGTCCTCCGCCCTCCGCTACGGCATCGCCGGAAGGAACCGCCGCCCCTGATTCGCCTGATCCGGTTGACGATTCGGTGGCCGCTGGTTGGGCTGACAAAGATTCACCGGTTGGTGGAACGTTGGCCACCTCTGGTACCTTGGTCGCCGTCGAGGAATCCGAGGCAAGGGGAGCGGTGACAGATGGACGAGCGGCGAATTCCTGAGCGGCAATTCGAAGCGAGCCAAGCGAAACGGGCAAAAGTTGGTCGTTAGTCCGCTTTTGAGCGGCGTTGTAAGCGGCCGGATCGACCGCGTCACCCAGACACCAGACGATATGTCCGCCTCGCAACAGGTATTGCTGAAGTCGCGTGGCCAACGCGGCATCCGGTGCAGGAAGATCAACGCAAAAGAGTATCGGAAGCGTCGTCGGTTGGAGTTCGGCCTCGGTGAGCTGTTCCACGGTAAATCGAACGGGACGAATTGCCCAACCATCCGAATTTGGTCGCAGCGCGCGTTCGAGGTAAAAAACGGTATCGAGCGCGGCGATTTCGTGCGGCGGCGTGGCCAAAATCCCCACCGGAATGTTTTCCGCGATCCGGAATGTCAGAAATCGTGAATCATCCAGTTTTTCTCCATCTTCGCCGCTCAGTCGTAATTCGAGCCGATGCAGCCCACCCTTCGCAAAAGTGGTGCTTAACGTCCATTCCGTGGTCCCGTAAGCATCGAGTGGCAACGATGGACTTGTTTGCTCACGACGCCCATCCAGCCACAATTCAACACAGCGATCCTGAGCCACGCCGCTCGTTTCGGCAAGCTGCACGGTCAATTCGACAGGAAGATTTGGCAACGGTGCCGCCTGACGCCAACGTACATTCCGAATCGCCACATTCGCCTTCGATGAACCGGTCACACCGATCACAAACACAGGAATCTGATCTTCATCCGCAAGCGTCGCGGATGGCGAGGTTCTCGGCGGAGTACCGGGGACGTCCACGGAGGATTCTTTTGTATCCCCGGCGGGATTCTTCGCCGTATTGGCGGTAAGGTTTTGAGCATTCGGATCGCCGTTCAGAGGCATATCCTCGGCGATGGAAGCGTTTTTCGTTTTTTTGGCGTCGAGCCATCGCGCGAACTCATCGGGCGTATGTTGGAGTTCCGCGAGGCCTTTGGCATCTTCGACGGTAAAATTCCACGCCGTCGCCTGTTGATCGGACAGAACGATCAGCAACCGATTCGTACTGCGGGATTGAGCGAGAAGCGTTTTGGCCTTCTGAATCCATCGCGGCAAATTGGACGCTTCGCCACCCACTTCACAACGTGTCAACATGCCGTCGATCGTTTCACGATGGGTGATCAGTTTCTCCTGTTCCGGAAACGCCGGTCCGGAGGTCGGAAAGACCGCGATTTGCGTCGTCTCGTCGAACGGTTCCAGTAGCGTCGCCGCGTATTGTTTGGCCGTTTCGAGCCGCGATTGTCCGTCCACCATCGCCTGCATACTCGGCGAATTGTCAAGAACGATGGCAATCGCCGTTTGATGACCGTCACCCGAACCGAACAGTTGGCGAATCCCTGAAAGGGTCGGACCGGCCAGCGCAAGCGTCAGCAAAATGAACGCCGCCATACGCAATAGGAGAAGCAAAATATCCTGAATCCGACGGCGACGGCGTGTTTTCTGTTCGCTCATCCGAATAAAACGGAGCGTCGGAAACGGCAGTTCCCGACGTGTGCGACGGCTGATTAAATGAATCGCCACTGGTATCGCGGCGGCGACAAGCCCAAACAAAAAAAACGGGGTCGAAAATGTCATCGCACGATTTCCTATACCGAGGATATCCAACGGTGTTCGATTCATCCATACGATATCATACACGAAACAAACGTCTCAGGGAAACGGTTTCAACAAAACAGGGTAAAACGAGCCGTAAATTCCGCCTATCTTATCCGTTTTTGAAAATCGCCCTACCAGAGTCTGGAGCCACTCTTATTGGCAGTTATTTGGCCCGGCACGTTGGACGTGCTTGCGACGATGGTTATTTAGCCGCACGTTTGGCAAGAGCCGCCCGAACAAAATCACGGAAGAGTGGATGGGCTTTCGTCGGCTGCGATTTAAATTCTGGATGGAACTGTACGGCGACAAACCATGGATGATCCGGGACCTCGACGATTTCGACCAGCGTTCCATCCGGACTTGTTCCGGTCGCGTGGAGTCCCGCTACCTCGAACTGTTCGCGATAAACGTTGTTAAATTCATAACGATGACGATGGCGTTCCAGTATATTCGTCGTTCGACCATACGCCGCCGCCGCGAGGCTCCCCTCCAAAAGCAACGTGTCCTGTGCGCCTAATCGCATTGTCCCGCCCTTATCGGTCACATTTTTTTGATCGTCCAGCAAACAAACGACCGGATGTTCACTATCACGGTGGAATTCGGTCGAATTGGCGTCGGCATACCCCAACACATTTCGGGCAAATTCGATCACCGTGCACTGCATACCAAGACAGATACCGAAGAACGGAATTTTTCGCTGACGCGCGTAGTGAATCGCTTCGATTTTACCTTCGACGCCGCGATCGCCAAACCCTCCCGGTACGAGAATCGCGTCGACGCCACCCAACAGCTTTTCCGCCCCTTCGGTTTCGATTTTTTCGCTTAACACACGACGAATGCTAATCTGCGCATGATGATGGATCCCCGCGTGCGTAATCGCCTCGTAAATCGACTTATACGCGTCTTTATGTTCCACATATTTTCCCACAACGGCAATGGTCAACTCGTGCTGCGGATTACGAACGCGATTCAATACCTCACGCCATTCCGTCAAATCGGGCTCCGCTTTCGGTAGCCCTAAACGTCGGCAAACAAGATCGTCCACGCTTCCTTCATGCAGCTTGAGCGGAACTTCGTAGATGGATTCCTTCGCGTCGATTTCCTCGATCACGCCCTCCAGCGGCACATTGCAAAACATGGCAATTTTCGCGCGTTCCGTCAAATTGATCGGATATTCCGTGCGGCAAATCAACATATCCGGTTGAATCCCCAGTTCGCGTAGTTTTTGGACGGAATGCTGCGTCGGCTTCGTTTTAATTTCGCCCGCCGCTCGCAGATACGGAATGAGTGTCAAATGGACGTACATACAATTTTCACGACCGACATCGAACGCAAATTGGCGAATGGCCTCCAAATAGGGCAAACTTTCGATATCGCCCACCGTCCCGCCGATCTCTGTGATAACGACATCCACGTCTGGAGCGTCGAGCTTCGAGATGACCGATCGAATTTCGCTGGTGACGTGTGGAATGACCTGAACCGTTTGACCGAGATATTCGCCATGCCGCTCTTTGCTGAAGACGGACATGTAGATTTTTCCGGAGGTCAGACTACTGTCTTTCGAGAGCGGACTGTTGGTAAAACGTTCGTAGTGTCCGAGATCAAGGTCGGTTTCCGAACCGTCGTCTAAGACGTAAACCTCACCATGTTGATACGGACTCATGGTACCGGGATCGACGTTAAGATATGGGTCGAGTTTTTGCATACGGACCCGTAACCCACGATGTTCGAGCAGCATTCCGATGGACGCACTGGTCAATCCTTTACCGAGTGAGCTGGCGACGCCGCCAGTAACGAAGATATGTTTAGTAACATGTGGGAGAGAGATATTGGTCGTCATCAAGTCGGCTCCATCGGCTGGTTCTGCGTGGGGCAGAATCCCTCCGAACAGAGGCCGCTAATGGGCACCGCCGGAGCAATCCTGCGGAAAATACCATTGTAATCGTATTACCGCGTTTCGTAAATGCCCTAACTCGATTTTATCAGGCTCGTGATGGCAACCATCTACGCATCACAAGTGTATAGGACCTATAGGCGGGACGCGCGAGCCGAACGCACTTTTTTTGGCCTGCTCACCGAAACGGCAGCACCAATGTCAGGTAAAAAGGTTCGCCAACATTTCACGAGCATGGTAGCTGGACCGGACGCGGCTTCCGGCCATGACGTGGAACCCCAGCATTTTGGCTAATCTTGCCAATTCAGCGAATTCATCCTCTTGCAAATAACGGATGACCGGCAGATTTTTCCGACTGGGTCGCAGATATTGTCCCAACGTCAACCACGACACGCCACAATCTCGCAATTCGCTCCACGTATCGAGCAGTTCATCGGTCGTTTCGCCCAGTCCGAGTAAAAAACTAGTTTTCAACGGCATGGCGGGCGCGAGTGCGTGGACCGTTCGAAAGACGTGAAGCGTGGTTCGGTAGCTGGCGTGGCGATCACGGACCTTGGCGTACAATCGCGGAACGGTTTCCGTATTGTAAGCGTATACCTCCGGTTGAGCGGCGACAAGACGAGCGATAGCCGATTCATCGCCTTGGAGATCCGACGGCAGTACCTCGACCGTAGGCGAACCGGGCAAACGATGAATCGCCGCAACCGTCTGGGCAAGATGTTCCGCGCCGCCGTCCGGCAAGTCGTCTCGGGTGACACTCGTCAACACGACATGGCGTAAATCCATGGCTTGGACCGCGCAAGCTACGCGCAAGGGTTCCGTCGGATCAGGCGGGAGGGGTATCGCATCTGAACGCACGCCGCAAAAACCACAGTGACGAGTACAACGATCGCCCAGTAGTAGGAACGTCGCCGTATGCTGTGCGTAGCATTCGTGACGATTGGGGCATTTGGCCTCGTCGCAAATCGTCGTGAGCGCGAAGCGGTCGAGCATCGTTTCCGTCTGCCGCCGAGCGACTGCCTGTGCCTGCACTCGATTTTTTTCATGCGCGATTGGCAGAATATCTGACATCATATGCTCATTTCAGTTGAAAACGTGACGGATGAGAACTTGGCCAAGAGCGATTTTGAATGAAAAACGCCGATGAAAACGCAAAATCAAGCGGAACTGGTATCCATTCTTTTCATTGCGACACCGATTTGTTACAATGGCAATCAGCTCATGGCGAGGCTCTGAGGCGAGGCTCTGAACTGTCGTGAAACGACGCAGGTTGCGGACACGGGTTGGATTCGCGCTTCTAGTCTGTCATGATTTTACAACGAAAAATCATGTGCGTAAACAGATTACCCAATCGCACTGACATAAAACGATAAGGAGAACAGGGATGCGACGACGAAAGTTGCTTTCGACCATGCTATGTGGGATTTCACTGGCCAATATGTCGCCATTGTTAGCCACCGATTCCGCAACCACGCCGGAAAGTCCTCCGGCGAAATCGGAAGTTCCCCAATCGGACTTGACGCATTCGGTCGAAATGACCGAAGCGGATGGCCGTCGGCAGATCCAGCTTATCGATCATCAAGGCGCACTCGTCAATCCAGATATGGGATGGACGATGCACTTTTATTCGAATATCCCTTCGAATTACGGCTCGAAGCTTGAGCCGTCTGATTCGCTCGAATGGTTCGAAGGATGCAGCACGATTTATCTGCGGATTCCGTGGGCATATATTGAACCGGAGGAAGGCAAATTCAACTGGTCGATCGTGGATACCCCCGCGCAACGTTGGATTGCGAAGGGCAAGAAAATCGCGTTTCGTTTCACTACCTCCGAAAGCTGGCTCGATTACGCCACGCCCAAATGGGTTGAAGGAGCCGGCGCCCAAATGGTCCGGTACCAGTTTGGCGAAGGCCCTCAAGAAAATGGACCACTCCGCGATCCGGTTTACGATGATCCGATTTTCCTCGAAAAGCTGGAACTCTTCCTTGCCGCAGCTGGACGTCGCTACAATGGGAATCCGAATGTCGCATTTATTGACGTCGGAACATTTGGGACGTGGGGCGAAGGTCACACACAGGGTGCGAGCCGAATTGGCGAGGCGAAGGAACTCGAATGTGCGAAAATCCACGCCGATTTACACCGAAAATATTTTCCGGACGTCCAATTGTGCATCAGTGACGATGTGATTGGCCCGTCAAAAGCGGGTGATGATTTCCCGTTAATGCAGTATTTTCGAACTCAAAATATTTCGCTGCGTGATGATTCGATTCTCGTGCAGCCGTCGCCGAACTGTTGGTATCACGCCGCGTTGGCACAGCATTTTTGGCCGAACTGGCCCGTCGTTCTCGAACATGAACACCTGGGTAGTTCGATGGATCGAAAGGCGTGGAATCCGGAATTACTCGTGAAATCGGTGGAAGATTACCATGCGGCATATATGTCGATTCACTGGTGGCCGCAAATTGAATGGGAAACACAGAAAGAGACGATTCGACGCATCAACCGTCGTATGGGTTATCGGCTACAGCTGCGATCGCTTGATTATCCAGCGCAGATCGCCGTCAACCAGCCGTTCGAGGTGGTCGCCCGTTGGGCCAACGCCGGGGTCACGCCCTGTTATCCTGGCGGGTTCTTCACCCTAACGCTCAAAGATGCACAACAGGGGATCGTCGCGTGTTTTACCGACGAAACGCTTAATATGCGGTCACTGAATGTTGGCGAATCATGGGACGCGGCACCAGTCACCGAACAGCGTTCGAGTTTCCGCGTCAACCCCTTTGGTCCGACGACACGTCCCGGTGAATACGACGTATTCGTCTCAGTCGGACAGCGTGACGGAACGCCAATCATCGCGTTGCCATATGGCGACGACGATGGAGAACACCGTTACAGAATCGGAAAAATCACGATTCAGTGACAGTGACACGATTCCACGGACACGATTCCGCAGGATTGGAGTGGATCATTAAGATTTAACAAGTGAGAGCCGGAAGGCAGGATCACCCAGCCTGTCCGACACCCAGACATGCGATCACCTCTCAACTTGTACGGCAAGCTCCCGTTCGGAGTGGTGGTTCCGGAGTCAGGCACACACCCTGGCGGGCATCCATATTTATTTTTCCGCCGAGCAACGCTAAGGTTTTATCCAGTGGAAAAGTGTTTATAAAATGAACGGGTGGAATGAGAATTGTTTTATAAGAATGATTTTGTAGGAGGAAAAAGTTTTTCCCAAAAAAGCCCTTTCCAAAACTTTTTAATAGACGTACAAGCTGCAATGTCAATGAACATGGTCCGTTGATTGCGGTCGCTTACGCTCTCGGCGATCAATTTTTACCGTATAATCATCGTGTGAACGCGCCCTAGCAAAGGATTGTGAAAAAATCATATCTCAAATGCAAAATCAAACGAATAAACACAAAGCGTGAAATTCCATGTTGAGCGATAGTTTTTTCGATTACGAACTTTTGGATTTCGGCTACGGACGGCGATTGGAACGATTCGGCGAGGTTATTCTCGATCGGGAAAGTCCATTCGCCGGACCGGAACCGCCCGCTTATCCCGAACGATGGAAGTTAGCCGCCGCTCGATTTGATATCGGAGCCGCTCGTTCGGGACGTTGGATCGATACCGTTATGTACGAAAGCCCATCGAAAGCCGCACGGGACGAAAGCAAGTCGATACCGCCGATGCCTGAGTGCTGGACCATCGGGCACGAACCGATGCGATTCGAACTGCGTCGCTCGCCATTCGGGCATTTGGGAATTTTTCCAGAACAGATTCCCGTATGGCATCGTATTAGTTCGTTTGTTCACCAGCGGCTTTCTGAACACTTGATTGCCAAGCCGTATGATTCGGAGCAGGAGCCGCTCCGGATTCTCAATCTTTTCGCGTATACCGGTGGAAGTACGCTCGCGGCGGTAGCGGCTGTTCATTCCATGTTTTCAGCCAATTCACCCGATTATTATGCGCAAGTGCAAGTGACCCATTTGGACGCGGCGGCAAATGTGACGGCTCGGGCGAGGCAGAACGCCACGATTTCCGGGTTGAGTGACGCGAAAATTAGATGGATTAGCGAAGATGTCCAAAAATTCATCAGTCGTGAGATTCAACGTGGGCGTGTTTATGACGCCATCGTTCTCGATCCACCGACTTATGGGCATGGATGTCGAGGGGAAACGTGGCGAATTGCCAACGATTTGCCGCGTTTGTTGAAGATGTGTGCAGAATTAACACGGTGGCGGCCGAAACTGATCGTGTTATCGGCACATACGCCCGGTTTCGAGGCCAAGCGGCTAGGCGAAATGCTGTGCGAGGCGTGGGGTATCCGATTAAACGCATCGGTGGATTCCAAGACCGCGGCCCCGTCTTTCTCGCCTGTGTTTGGTAGATCGGGGAATCGTGACCACGTTTGCGATCGGGGGGTGGACGAATCGGACGATGATGTATCGAGCGGCTCAACGCGGTTGGTTTCCCACATGCGGCGATCGGGATCTATCGGAACATCGACTGGAAGGTTGACCGGAACGCTAGAAACTGGTTCGCTTCGGATTTTCCGGAGTGCGAATCGCGATTCGGGGGTCGCACAACATGGATGCGGACACCCGGCTGCTTCGCTCGATTGTGGGGAAATTGCGATTTGGGAAACTTGACGTTATACTAGATGGCATGAATACTGTATCGTGTGGTACGACGTGTCGGGGCCTCAATCTGTCCGGTGGTCGATCAGAAGGCGATTTTTTCGCGAGCCGTGGTATGGATAATGATCGTGTGGCTTGAGGAGTCATCAAAATGAGCGGTTATCGTTACCTGGATCCGACAGCACTGGCGAGTGTGAAGAATCTTTCACTCGTGGCTCGCGGCGTTGTCGAAGGTTCGATCACTGGTCTGCACGCCAGTCCGTATAAGGGGTTTAGCGTGGAATTTGCCGAGCATCGCGAGTACGTGCCCGGTGACGATCCACGGCACCTCGATTACACCATGTTGGCGAGAACGGAACGTTTATACATCAAGCAGTACGAAGAAGAGACGAATATGCGTGTTCGGATTCTTCTTGATGCCAGTGCTTCGATGAATTACAGCAGTGGCAATCGGCTGACCAAATTCTCATACGGAGCGCATCTGGCGGCGACGCTGGCGTATTTAATGACACGGCAGCAGGACGCCGTTGGATTGACGGTTTTCGACACCGCGATTCGGCTCGATTGCCCCTCACGTTCCTCGCCGCAGCATTTTCACGAGATGATGGAACAGCTTGAAACGATTCAGCCTGCACATCAGACGCAGGTTGCGGAGGTGTTGAATTTGCTGGCCGATCGGTTCAAAAAACGAAATTTAATCGTGTTGATTAGCGATTTATATGACGATCCGGAATTGGTATTGCGTTCTTTGTGTCATTTCCGATATCGTAAGCATGAATTGATTGTTTTTCATGTGCTGGATCGTTCGGAATTGGAATTTCCATTTGACGAATCCATGGCGTTTTACGATTTAGAAACGAATGAGCGGATGAAAATAGATCCGACGGCCGTCCGAGGGGGGTACCTCGAAGCGATGGGCGAGTTTCTCGCGAAATATAAGAGTGGTTGCGCTGAGCAAAATATCGATTATGTGGCGGTCGATACCTCCATTCCATACGATTTTATGCTCAGTCGATATTTGAACAAACGAAGTCGTTTGTGATGGATGATTCCCAAGGGGACAACGGTATGCGTATGACCGGTAGTGACGTGCATAAGCCGCCATGCGTATGATAAGGATATGGGTGTGGTGTAGATGCGAGTCCGAGTTCCACGGTAGGAGCGAGATATGTCAAGAAAAATTCTGATAGACGGTTCTCCCGGAATCGATGAGGCCATGGTGCTCTCGATTGCGTTATTCCATCCGGAGTTGGAATTGGTGGCGGCCACATCTGTGGGTGGTCGCGTATCAGATCGGATAGCGTCGCAAAATTTACATGGTCTGATTGAAGTGCTCGACCCACCGAAATATCCTCGAATCGGTGTTGGCGGGACGATAGCCGCGGATACGGAATCGGTGATGACGGGCGACGCGGATCTGCTGGAAGCGGCGAATCTTCCGATGATCGAACGTCGCGCCCCATGCTCTGCGGACCGTGTGATTTGCGACGCGGTCCACGCTTCGCCGCACGAAGTGACCATTTTGACGACCGGTCCGGTGACGAATCTGATGCGCGCGTTTCAACGGGATCCAGAGTTGCCGCTGCTCATTCGTCGCGTTGTGATCACGGGCGGTACGGTGATCGCTCCCGGTGATTTGACCGCGTTGGCGGAATTTAACATTTTTCACGATGCGGCGGCGGCTCGAGAATTGTTTCGTTCGCCGATGACCAAAACACTCGTTCCACTGGACGTGACGAATCGGCTCCATTTGTCGTATACGGCTTTCGAACAATTTCCTGGAACGGATTCTCGCGTTGGTCGGCTTTTACGCAAGATTTTGCCGCCAGCGTTTCGCCAACGGCGTGCTGAGGCGGGTTGTGAAAATGTGCGATGTAACGGTTTGATTGCCCTGTTGACCATTTTGGCTCCGCATCTGTTCACGACGCGACTGATGAGCGGCGATGTGGAAACGATGGGTGGTTTGGCACAAGGCGCGACGCTTTTCGACCGTCGCGATCCGCCGCAGTGGGTCCGAAATATTGACGTGGTGACCGGTTTTGCTTGGAACGAGGGGTTAGAACCACTCGGTAATGGGCCAGTACTCCAATTATTGTATGAATCGCTCGAAGCGGCCGCACGAGCCACACTAGACTTCCATGGATGAATTGATGCAGTCAGAACAAAAAACGCTCTATCCGCGCAATCGTTGGTTTTGGTTTGCCACACCGCTTGTGATCGGTTTGTCGCTCGATTTATGGACGAAATCGGCGGTCTTTCGCTTGCTTGAGTTTCCTCAAGGAATGCAGAAAGGACGAATATTATGGGGAATCGACCATTTTTTGGGCTTACAATTGAGTCTAAATCCCGGTGCGCTGTTTGGTTTTGTCGGTGGTAAAGCACCACTATTTGCGATGCTGTCCCTCGTGGCAGCCGTCGGAATTGTCTGGTGGCTTTTTGTGTATGGCGCGGCAAAGTCTCGATTTTTAACCTGTCTACTCGGAATGATCACGGCTGGAATTTTGGGGAATATGTACGATCGGCTTGGGTTGCACGGCATTTGCTGGGTCGATGGTTCGCCAGCGCACGTGGTCCGCGATTGGATTCTTGTGATGCTCGGCTCGTACCACTGGCCCAACTTCAATCTCGCGGATTGTTACCTTGTTTGCGGAACGTTTTTGCTTTGTTTGACGAATTTCGTCGCTCCGCAGATTCTCGCTCCTCGCCACACCCACGACGATTCGAAAGAGCTTCCGGAAGATGCGGATCATGCGGACGATGCGGAGAAGCCTGCCAGTGCTGACGATTCAACGGATTCGGAAAACGCGAAAAGCTCGACCAATTCGGGAAATTACCCAGAGGATTCGGCGGAGCACGGTGCGGAGCGTCCGTCGGTCTTGAAGGTGTCCATATCGCCGATAGGCAGTGTTTCCACTATGTTGGATCATACGCTATGAAACATCTCTCTCGCCGCAAGTGGTTAGGAGCCTCCCTCGGAACGGTGGGGATTTGGGCAGGGGGAACGTGGTTGAACGCGGTCCAAGCGAAAACCATGTCCTGCCTTGACGATGTGCAGACGGTTCGGGAGGATGTGTCGCAACGTTTAGATACTTCCGATAACGTCTCCCACAAGGCCAACGATTTGGAAGTGGGGAAGGTTGCCGATTCGGTGTGGTCACGGTTTTCACTCCAACGCTATCCGGCAGAACCGATCGAAGGTCCGATACTGATTTTGCGGGACGGCAGTCG
>JAQVKF010000090.1 GCA_028694795.1 Thermoguttaceae bacterium
TCCTCACACATGGGAAACGAATTTGTATGAAAAAATACCCAATCGGCGGAAAAATCACTCTACCCGAAGGAAATTACCCGACTTTCAGTCCGATGTCCGGTTTTCGATCCGATTGAGCAACGCGTTCTTTCCATTGATCAATTTGCATTCGGACCTGTTGCGGTGATGCGGAGCCGTAACTTCGAAACGCCGCTACCGCTCGCTCGACACCGAGATGATCGTAAACGTCATCGCCAAAATCGGCCCATTCGGCACGAAATGCATCAATCGAAAGATCCGCTAAACGGACACCTTGGTCCATTGCCAACCGCACGAGCCGTCCGATCATGCCATGCGCCGAACGTTGCGGTACGCCCCTCGCGATCAGATATTCCATAAGCGTCGTGGCATCCAGATAGCCCCGATCCAAACGTTCCGCAATATTCCGGCGGTTGAGCGTCGCTCCGGCCACCAAGGGTGCTGCGAGATGTAACGATGCCAGAACCGTGTCAAATGCGTCGAAAAGCGGCGGTTTATCTTCCTGCAAATCGCGGTTATACGCCAGCGGTAAGCCCTTCACCAGCACGATCAGCGTTTGGAGCGAACCGACCACACGCGCTGTCTTGCCTCGAATCAGCTCCAACACATCCGGATTCACCTTTTGCGGCATGATGGAGGAACCCGTGCAGAACGCTTGCGGTGGACGTAAGAAACCAAATTCCACCGTACTCCACAACACCCATTCCTCCGCAAGCGTCGAAAGATGTTCCGCGATGAGCGTCAGACAGAACGCGAACTCAATCGCGAAATCACGGTCACTCGACACATCCATACTATTGCGGGCGACCGCCGCGAAACCTAGATTTTTCGCACTCTCCACACGATCAATCGGCAACGTCGTACCGGCCAACGCAGCTGCCCCTAAACTCAACACATTCGTTCGCCGATAACAATCGACCAAACGACTTCGATCTCGCTCGAACTTCTCACAATAGGCCAACCAATAGTGCGGCGCGGGCACCGGCTGCGCTCGCTGCATATGCGTATATCCAGGAAGAATCACATCGAAATCGGCGTCACATCGGCCTACAAACGCCGCTTGAAGCTCCCGTAACGCCTGATCAATCGCATCAATTGCGTCACGCACCCATAACCGCAGGTCGGTCGAAATCTGATCGTTTCGGCTGCGGGCCGTGTGGAGTTTTCGGCCGACATCGCCAATCCGATCGGTCAGCGATTTTTCAATATGCATATGGATATCTTCCAGCGATATCGAAAACGGAAATGTGCCCGCGTCTAATTCCGCCTCAATCTCTTTGAGCGTCGTGGCGATCAGCTCCGCCTCGTCCGACGTGAGCAGGCCGACTTTTGCCAGCATGCGCGCGTGGCCGATCGAACCGGTGATATCCTGTTTGTACAATCGACTGTCAAAGGAAATGCTCTCGGTAAACTGTTCCACTCGTTTGTCGGTCGCGTCCGTAAACACCCCGCCCCACGCCTTCACAGCCGAAGTCGCTTTCGAAACGGCCGCCTGTGAGGCCGTTGGTTGAGAAACGGATGGCGAGGGGACCGCGTTTTTTTCTTGAGGAGATTCTTGCGATAACGGATTCGACACGAGACGCTTCCTTCCATCTGGGACGTTCGATACTCATTCCGCAGAAGAGGATACCGAAAAACCTCCGTGATCATAGCCCAATTCATCGCTTAGGGCGGAGGAACAACGGCACGACTTTCACAGGAATGATGAGAGTCATTGCTTATAAAACGAATATCCTTTACTCTAAACGTCCGGAAGCGTTCTGTCAATTCATCTCCTCGAAACTCAGGCGTATAAAAATATCCTGTATCCCATATTTTCCCCGTAATCGCACTATTCCAACCTAATCCGCCGTGTTGCCCGAACCGATTCCAATGTCTGGCTCTGGTGCTGGGCTGGGCATTGGATCTGGACGTGGAATTGGTCCCGGCATTGGACCGGGGATCGGATTGTAAGGATACGGATAGACCGAGCCGACCAGATCGACCGCCGTGGCACGATAACCCGGATGGCGTTGTTCCGCTTCCATCCGTGCTCCGCTGGTGCTCCGCGCCGGTACGACCGTCCAGAACGTGTGAGTCATCGCTCCGACCGAGCCGACCATAAAAACTCGCCAACGGTACATCGGACCGGTCGATTCCGATAAAACTTGAAGCGTCTCGCGATGGCGAATTTCGTCCAACGCACGTTCGCGGCGTTCCTTATTTTCTTGATATTCTCGCTCCTCGTCTTTCGCTTTCTGCTCCTCTTCCTTCGCCGCGTTTTTCTCGCGTTCCGCCTTCAATCGCGGCAATTCTTCCGTTTGGTACCATGCGTCAAATCCCGCCTGGATACGCTTTGTGTCTTGGCTCCGAATCAGACGAATCGGCAACAAATATTGCTGGCCATTGCACACAATATAAACGCCTTCCAAATGAATCGAACGTCCGTCCCGTTGTTTCGCCACCCAACGGTCCAATACCGTGTTATCTCGCACTCGAATTGATTCCGCATTTTCGACCGCCAGCCGAATGACCTGTTGGTAATCTTTCGGATAATCCCGCAATAGGCGACCATCGACGTAAACCGAACCACGATTCCGGGTAAACATCATGTCGATGCTGCCAAATCCCGCTGCCGTGCCGTGAATTTGCGAACCGTCAATGAGCGTCCAAAGTGTTTCGTCCACTCCAGCGTTGCCTGCTTTACCCGCATTACCTGCGTTATTCACATCTGCCGCTTGATCGGTACTATTGGTCTTATCGGCGTTGGCTGGCGATGTTTGAGCGGATGGGGCTGTTTGAGTAGACGTCGTACCGGTATGAGCGGCTGTGTCAAATGGATTCGGATCGGCGGACGACGTGGTGGTCGATTCTTGCGATTGGCTGTCCAAAAACGTCTGATCTTTTTCCGAAAGTTTCAATTTCGTGAGTGTGACGAGCGTTCCAGATTCCTTCCGCAGCACAACGGTCGTGCCGTCATAAGCCACGAGGGTTGCTTTTACCGAGAACTTTCCCGATTGGTCTGTCCAAATTCTCGCGTCATTCAAAGTTGTCACATCTGGGTACAGTGTGGACGCCATGATGGTGGGTATGGATTCCGCGGCCGTGACGGGTGTGGGGCAGATATTGCCCCAACTAACTATCCCATATGCCAACAGTATCGCGACGGCCCAACGGATGCGTACGGTCATGAATCGAAGGCATGCGGCCTGACGTTGCAAAGAGGTCACCAGAAACCATTGGAGCTGGTATATTGTTCTTTTCATGGGAACGCTCCTTTTTGGGCTAGAAAGTGGACACTTGAATGGTATGGCACCCAATGGGGAATGTCAAGAGAATGATGGTCGAATCTTTCTTTAACCGGAAGCGGGCTCTACAGACAACGACCATTTTTGACGATATACTGGACGTAGATCGTTGGATATTGGTAAAATGAAAGAGCGGGAATGCGAGCTTTTCGTTTCAGAAAATGATCAGACTCAATCGAGATGGGAGCCCCACATGGATTCGGATAGTGCCGTAATGGAACCGGAGGTGGAAACGCAAACGCGATCGAAACCCAAACGCCAACCGAAGTACCAAGTCGTTCTTTGGAACGACGAAGACCATACCTATGAATATGTCATTTGTATGCTGGTTGAACTGTTTGCGTTTACGGTCGAACATGGGTTCCAGTGCGCGAAAACGGTGGACTCCCAAGGCCGATGCGTGCTGATCACCACGACGCTCGAACATGCCGAGCTGAAACGCGATCAGATTCACGCTTACGGGAAAGACCCAGCTTTGAAAAAATCAAAGGGGTCCATGTGGGCCACGATTGAACCGGTGGAAGAATCCTCCGGAGCCGATTGAATGCGAGGCGATTACAACACTGGATAAGCTGCGATTACCCGCGTTCTGATTCAATCTAATTCTCTACGCAGCGGATGGAAAATTTATCCAACGCCGGGGCGTTCCGTGTTACGGACACACGCCAGCGTCGCGGGCGCAAAATCTGAATCCAACGGACTCTATGTGGATGTCATGCTTCGAGTTCGCTGGAAAAACGCATGAAGATAATGCTGTACCATGGAACCGCGATCGTTTCCGGTTTCTCTGGGGTTGGGTGGCACTTTTGGGTGTGTGCGTCTGGTCCCGTCGTGTGTGCGGGAGGCGATTGGACGTATCCCGTGAAAACCCCGAGCACTTCGTCCGACAGATCGGCATGGAACTCTGAAATAACGACGCGACGACCTTGTTCCAGTTCCAAAAGCATCGGCATCCGACGGTGAAGTTCCCACAATCGCGTGAACGATTCGCCAAATCTCTCCATACTCAGCCCCGCCACATTGCCGCCGATTCCACCGGTGCCAAATGGATTGCCAGTCGTTCCGGCATGGCCGGCTATTTTCGCGGCATCTGGCGATCTGGAATCCGTTGCTTCGGTACTTGGACCAGGGGGAGTCCCTAACGCGGGAATCCGAAAGCGGCCGTGACACTCCGGGCACTCGCCCAAACGGCCCTGAAACGCTTGCGTACTGTGCAGTAAATGCCCATTCGGACAGAGAAATTCCCACTCTCGTTCCGATGTTGTATCGGAAGCGTTGCCGATAACCATATCGTTCGAGGTGGAATGCTTGATGGTGGGGACACCACTGGAGGAAATCTCCTCGGAATGACGGGATGTGCGGTCCGCGATATCCGTTTCAACGCATGGGGCTGTTTCGGAGGATATCTCCGTAGATTTGGGGACATTTGACTCAAAATGCTCGTTGGATACAATCGAATCGAATGCAGAATTGGAGCCGGTGGAGGAATCGCCAAACATATGTGTCTCGGCTGGATGTGTCTCGGAGGCCATTGGTTGTGCGGACTGGGCTGCTGCCGATGTTGACGCATTCGTCCCTACCGCGCAGGTTGTCTCGGAACTTGCAGAGGTGGAGAAGGATGATTGCTCTGGAATTTGGGTAACAATCCCACAGCGTGGACAGCGAATCCACTGTCCCGATTGGAGGGTTTGGCTATGAAGTCGATGTCCATTTTGACAAGTGAAAAATATCATCGCCTATTCCGTTTGGCTATTTCCAAAAAAGGATACCATTTGGGAAATCCCGAATGATCGTTGAAAATATCTATATTTCGATGGTGATGTGCCTTAATTCTGTTGAAAAAACGCTTCCATTCATGGATTTTGTCGGTCGATCACGATTCGGGCACAACTTTCGCTGGGCTTTTTCATTTAGAGTAAGTGTAGTATAATCGCAAATGGTTAGTGTTTTCAAGGTGTTTTCAATATTCCGTCTTGCACACGGGCAGTAGAGTACGTTTTGTAAGGGATGGCTTTCACCGTTGGAGAACGCTTGCCGACCAAAATATCATTCTCAACGGGAAACGTTTGAGACGAAAATCACATGGGCGAGATAGGTTTGGCCGCTTATTCCGAGGCGATTCCGTCCGGAATGGCACCGAATACATGGGATGGTGGGGGACGCAAATTGGTGACAGTGCATGGAGAACCGGAAACAGGTGAGGAACCCGTGACCGATTGGCCGGAACAGATTCCCGCGGCGTGGCGGCATCGAATGCGGAAAGTCAGCCGAACGGACGATTGGCCTGAGGATCCACTTTGGCGACAGTGCGCTGTGTCACGGTTGGAAAATGAGCCGTCTCCTCCAGGATTTTCGACCGATCCGCTCGCGGAATGTGGTGAATCGCGGTTTGATGTGTCCAATGATTTCGCGTCCAATGATTCCGAACAGGCTAAACGAGTGATGGTTTCCGGCGAAACGAAAGTGTCGGGCAACGTTACGGAATCGGATCATGTCGCGGAAGTGGGTGAACCGAAGGAACGGTCCGTGCTGCTCAAGAAATATGTCGGGCGTGCCCTCATTTTGACCGAGGCTGGTTGCGGTATTCATTGTCGGTTTTGTTTTCGACGCCATCAGCAAAACAAGTTGGCTGATTCCGTTGGCGGTGATTTGGAGACTGGTGATGCGTTCTCGAGCTCCATGCGGTCATTCCAACGCCGATTTACCGCGGCGGCGGAGGTGATTCGTGCGGATGTGGAATGTACCGAGGTGATTTTGAGCGGCGGCGATCCGCTGATGCAGTCGGACACTTTGCTTGCTTGGCAATACGCCACCATCGCGGCAATTCCGCACGTCAAACGGATGCGGATTCATACCCGCATTCCAGTGGTTTTACCTGCCCGTATCACGGACGCGTTGTGTCGGATATTGGTCGGTTCACGGCTGCGAACCGTGGTCGTGCTCCATGTGAATCACCCGAATGAGATAGATCCGATCTTGGGTGGAGAGCCGTTGGCGGCGATCGAACGGCTGGTGGAGACGGGAATTCCACTGCTGAGCCAAACGACGTTGCTGCGCGGTGTGAATGATGCCGCCGACACGCTCGCAACGCTGATGGAAATGCTGATCAATCATCGCGTGATTCCATATTATCTGCACCAGTTAGACCGAGTGTTGGGAGCGGCTCATTTTGAGGTGCCGGTGGCCGAGGGCTGTCGGATCATGAAAGAACTGCGATGCCGTTTGCCGGGATATGCCGTGCCACGTTACGTTCGCGAAATCGCTGGGCAACCGTACAAAATACCGCTCGAATAGGGGAGCGGAACCGGAGGTCGCCGACAGGAATGTTGGCGAATTGAGAGATGATGGCGATTGACGGCGATGCCGCCGATGGTTTCGATGTTGTGTTACAGGATGTTTTGCCGCGGTGCAAACGACTTTACTGAAATTTTACCGGGATGATTTTACGTAACCATGCGACGATGACCGTGCGGCCATTGATGAACGGTTGATCATGGTCATTCGGTGGAGCGTCCGCTGTTTGGGTTGAGTGGATATTTTTTAGGTGGAAGCTGAATTGATGAACGCATTAGAAAATTTGACATCCGAAACGTCCGTAGCGTTGGAAAATGATCAACCGATCGCGGTGCTGATCGTCGATAACGAGGAGGACCATGCGGAAGTGGTGGCCGACGCGTTGGAGCGGATTCACGGCGTGTGTCAGATTGCGACCAGTGGTACGCAGGGGGCGAAATTTCTGACCGAACAGACCTTTGATGTGATCATCACCGATCTGATGATGAACGATCTGGACGGATTCGGCGTGTTGGCCTGCGCCAAGCGTGAACAGCCGGAGTCGGAAGTGATTCTTGTGACCGGACATGGCAGTATTCCATCGGCGGTTTCCGCGATGCAGCAGGGGGCGTTCAATTATCTGCTTAAACCGCTTGATCTCAAACAGTTGCGTATTGTCGTCCAGCGAGCGGCGGAAAGTTCGCGATTGCGTCGCACGAATGTCGATCTGCGGCGCCGATTAGATGAGCGTTTCGGGTTTGAGGGGATTATCGGCGACAGTCGGCCTATGCACGAGGTGATTGAGCGGATGAAACGGATTGCGCCAACGAGTGCGACCGTGCTTATTCAGGGGGAAACGGGTACGGGTAAAGAACTCGTCGCTCAGGCGCTGCACCAAAATAGTCCGCGAAAAAATCGACCGTTTGTTGCGTTGAATTGCGCGGCGTTGAGCGAAAATATCCTGGAAAGTGAGCTGTTTGGGCATATCCGCGGCGCGTTCACCGACGCGACGAGTGATCGAGTCGGCAAATTCGAATATGCGAATGGTGGAACGCTCTTTCTCGACGAAGTGGGCGATATGCCGATTGCTACGCAAATTAAACTGTTGCGTGTGTTGGAGTCGGGTGAAATTACTCGCGTGGGGGCGAATGATCCGATTTCGGTGAATGTACGGTTATTATCCGCCACGAATCGGAATCTCGAAGAAGCGGTAGCGGCGGGAACTTTTCGCGCGGATCTATACCATCGTATCAAAGTTGTGACGATTCGTTTGCCGCCACTACGTGAACGGGTGGGCGATATTCCCATTTTGATCGACTATTTTGTACGTATGTTCGCGAAGAAAAATGGTCGCAAAATTCGCGGGGTTTCGACGGCCGCTCGCAAACGGCTGGTGACGCAAAACTGGCCGGGAAATGTTCGCGAACTGCGAAATTGCATCGAAAGTATGGTTGTGGTTGATTATGATGATTTGCTTGATTTGGACGATTTGCCCGAAGAGTATTGCGATCCCGCCGATCGGCTGCTCCCGCAACACGCGACAGAGGATGAAGCGGTTGGGCATCCGGGTGATGCGGAGTCGCGAGGTGAGTTTTCGAACGGTGATTCACACAGTGGTAAAACGGAGACCTTAGTGACGGATGATTCGTTGAATTCGTTGGTCGGACGTCCGATTGCGGAATTGGAGCGCCATTTTATCGAGGCAACTCTGCGTTTCACGGCTGGAAATCGTGAGGAGGCGGCTAAACTGCTTGGTATCGGTGAGCGAACGCTCTATCGTAAGCTGCGAGAATATGGCGAAAATTAAACGATTGGGAAATACTGCTCTTTCTGCTTGAAATCCTCTTTTCGAGAATGCTATACTGGGGGGATATTATTTTTGCTGTTTGGTGGAGGATGGTGGTGACCCATCGGGTGATTCATCCGCATACCCGTGGTGTGTTCTTCCGTATGGCCGTTGCGATTACCCGCCTGTATTTGTTGGGGTTATTTATCGGGATTATTC
The DNA here is from genome assembly GCA_028694795.1 of Thermoguttaceae bacterium. Taxonomy (GTDB): domain Bacteria; phylum Planctomycetota; class Planctomycetia; order Pirellulales; family Thermoguttaceae; genus JAQVKF01. The sequence goes on from JAQVKF010000090.1 coordinate 8,584, forward strand.
ATGTGAATGCTGGATCGGGACGTCCCGGTGTCCAGACACACGAGTGACACGAAAAATTGAGGTTGGAGTCAACAGAGTCGCTTTTGGGCTGATGACAGTTTGAATTTGCGATGAGTGAAGATATGTGATGGGAAATCATGAATAAAATGAGGAGAAATCATGCAGAGAAATCGTCGTAATTTTTTGAAGCAGTTTGCGGGAACGGCGGCTGCGACCATGCTTGTGCCGACGTTCGTCTCAGGTCGGGTTCTGGGTAAAGAGGGAGTGCCCTCGCCGAACAACCGCGTTATTGCTGGTATCGTTGGTATCGGCAGCCGTGGTCCCGATTTGATTCACGGTTTTTGCGGCAATCCACAGGCCAAAATGATCGCCGTGTGCGATTGTTACCGGATGAAAGCGGAACGCGCTCAGGGACTGGTCAATAGTCTGTACAAAAATGAAGATTGTGAAATCATTCCGACTTACGAAGAGATGATCGCTCGTAAAGAGATTGATGTGATCGTAATCGCGACGCCGGACCACTGGCATACGAAAATCGCCATCGAGGCGATGCGTGGCGGCAAGGATGTGTATAGCGAAAAGCCTCTGACGCTGACGTTGGAAGAAAGCCGTCAGATCGTCGCGGCGGCGCGTAAGTACAATCGCGTGGCCACAAGCGGTTCGCAGCGTGTCATGGAAGACTACGGTTATATGGCTCCTGTGATTCAGAGCGGTGCGATCGGCCAGGTGACAGACGTTTTCGTCGGACTTGGCGGACCGGGCCGCGAGTGTTACATTCCGGAAGAGCCGATTCCCGAGGGTTTTGATTGGGATCGTTGGCTCGGACAGGCTCCGTGGGCTCCGTACAGTGCGGAACGATGCTCCGGCAGCTACGGTGGTGGTTGGCGTAACTGGTGTGAATATGGGAATGGTTTCTTGGCTGACTGGGGTGCCCATAAATTCGGCGGCGCGATGTACGTGACAGGTACGGACGATATGGTACCGGTCAAGATTCTTCCACCAAAATGTGAAGAAAATCCGGAAGATCGACTGACGCTGATTTTCCCGAATGGCATCAAAATGCATCACGCATCGGGATACGATATCACGTTCGTCGGTACGGAAGGAACTTATGTTCATGAAGCAGACCGTGGTAAAATTTTGCCGCGTAAGGTAGTCGAGCTTCGTCGTTATAGTGGTGGTGCGACGAATATCATTGGAGATTTCCTTTACTGTGTGTACAATCGTTTGCGTCCGTTCCAGGATTTTAATTATGGGGCTAAGACGGCGGCGGCATGTCAGATGGCGAACATTGGTTACAAATTGAATCGACCGTTGACCTTCGATCCAGTGAAGTGGGACTTTGTGGGCGACGATGCGGCGAGCCGTATGGTTTCGCGCCCGCAGCGTGCTCCGTACACGATCGAAGTTTAGTCGCCGAGGGGATGGTGAAACCGCGACGGTGGAACCTATCGAAAAAAATCTCAATGATAACGATAAAGGAAGATAAACGAATGAAACGAATGATGGCATTATTGGCCGCGGTTGTGCTCTGTTGGAACGTTGTTCCGGTCATGGCACAAGATGCGGATGTTGCGGCGAAATTTGCGGAACTACTGCCGCAGATGAGTTCGGACGATGTGGGAGGTGCCCAACAGACCTCGCAAAAAGATTGGATGCGAATCGTGTTAGACGCGACGGCGCCAGGTAAAGACGTAGACCGCGAAAAGGTCAACGCATTGATGATTGGCGCGTTACAGGGTGACGCTCCGGTGATTACCAAGGCGTGGTTGCTGCATCTGCTGCAGTGGAGTGGTACGGCGAAGGAAGTGCCGGAAATCGCAAAATTCCTCGGAAATGACGAAGTTCGATTGCGTGATGCGGCGGCGCGTGCGCTCTCGAATAATCCTTGCGAAGAAGCTTATCAGACTCTCGAAGCGGCTCAAAAGGTGGGCACCGATGCCGAGCGTATAGCCGCGGCGATCAAAGATCGAACGAAAGAAGTCGCCGATCCGGGAGACGAGTCGGAGATGCCGCAAGCTCTGCCATATGTGTCCGTTTCGGTCGAAAAGAAACTCGAATGGCTTGGCAAATGGAACGAGATGGATTCGGTTGCCAAAACCCGAACGCTTGCCGGTCTGAAAGTGCTGTTCGTGAATCAAAAAGTGTTCCGTCAAATGCGTATTGCGAATGCGGAAAAGACTGGAAATCAGGACGTTCAACGTGTTCGTGCAGAGCCGCAGAATCGTGCTGCTGGCGAATCTCGTATGGCTCGACGTGAAATGGCTGGACCGGCTGCTCCGGTGATGGCGATGGCGAAAGAGTGTGCGTTGGCCGCGGTGAAGAGTGACGACTGCGAAGCGAAAAAGGCGGGCGTGCTGCTGCTCGGAGAGATTGCGAATGCGGGCGATCTACCGGTTTTGACCGAACTGCTCTTCTCGTATGATCGAGGTTTGATGATCGGAGTGATGAAGAATCTCGTCTCCGATGGGTTTGATCAGGCTCTGTTCCAGGCGATGCTGAATGAAAGTGATGCGGGCCGTTTGGAAACACTGGCCGATATCTGCGCGGGTCGATTCAATGTGGATGCCGCTCAGGCGATTCTTGCGGTGGCGAAAAAAGCCGATTGTCCGAATCGTTTCCGTATGCTTCAAATAGCGGAAGGCGTTTCTACCAAGGCAAATGTTTCCGATTACGTCGATGCCTTGTTACTCATTCCGGCGGGTGGCGACCGGGATCGCGTTGAGCAGATGATCGCGAGATTGTCCTCGGGTGACGCAGAACCGGTTGTCGCGAAATTGAACGATGAAAATACCGCGGAGTTGTTGCCGTGTATTGGTCGTGTTGGCGGTGAAAAGGCCTTGGAGGTGGTCAGCAGAGCGTTCAATTCGAACATGCAGCGTGAAGCGATTCGTGCGTATTGCAACTGGCCCAATGCCGTGGTTGCCGATAAATTGTGGGAAATTTCTCAGACGGATGCGTTGGATGATGCCGATCAGATTGCCGCGATGCGAGCGTTCATTCGTGTCGGCTCGCTGCCCGACGAAGAAATCGGAATCCAGACGACTGCCGCCGCAAAACTTGACAGTATGAAAAAAGCGTTCGAGAAGGCGATGCGTGTCGATGAGAAGAAGTTGGCAATTGAACGCGCCGCCGCGATTCGTGATTTGGCCACGCTCCAGTGGGCGTTGACCTTCCTCGGTAATGACGAACTCTCCGCAAGTGGTTACAAAACGATCGTTGAACTTGGACATCACGACTTCCTTCGCAAAGCGCACAAGGCCGAGTTCCGTGACGCCCTCCAGAAGGTGATCGATAGCTGCAAAGACGAAGGCCTCGTCAATCGCGCGAAAGATTACATTGGTAAAATTCCCCAATAACCATATTTTACGACATGTGGCTACTGAATCTCTGGTGGCCGAGTGATGAGAGAATCGTGTTTCAAGAAAAAAGTCTGGTGCGCAAACACACCAGACTTTTTTACTAGACGGCGATTTTTACTAGGGTGTGCTCATATATAATCACATGGTAAAAAACCATGGCCAAGAATGAAATGACAGCAACCGGGGCGGTTTAGGTTGGTTGATATTGAAGTTTGTGCGTCTGGTAAAAAGTTTTGGAAAGGGAGTTTGAGGGGAAACTTTTTGCAAAAAGTTTCCTCTCATTGATTCTTTGCTTCAGAAAAGTTTTACGAAAAAAGCATTTTTGCAGGAAATACGCAAACTTTTTTGAACTTTTTACCCGACGCTGGCACAACTGGTCGCTCCGATTAAGGTGGTAACTTATGTGAACACGCCCTAGACGACGACACCTCCAACGGGGTGAGTATATACCAGTAGTCCACCGACACGATGGATATCAGCTCATTCGTGCACCACCCTCGTTATTCGTGTACCACTCCCACTCGACGTCTGTGCAGTTGGCCAAAAAGGGAATGACCGCCACGTCTTGCGGCTGGTCGTTTTAGACCTCGGTTAAATTCCCGCGATCTGTTCCTGATTCGTCATTTCCCAAAGCGGGCCATCATCATAATTATAAATATAAGAACAATCAAAAAGCATGGGACCATGACGCAAGGAAAGGTTCTTTTCACGTTGCGGCAAAATACCACGCAAAATCAACGTGTAGAGATATCGCGACGAAAGCCTCGCCGTGTTAAGCAACACGATCTTTTTTTCGTGCAACTTCTGGATTAACGAAATCAGCGAATCTTCCAATTCGTCGTTCGTGAGATATTGGGGATCCACTGGTTCCAACGGTGGATTGTAAAAACGGGAAATCTCAACCACCGGAGCACTTTCCCAATCTAAAATCTCTTTGTAACATTGGTTTTTCTCCGCCAACGACAACGAGATAGAATGGTCCACCATCTCAAACGATCTGTCCGGATACTCCTCCCGATACGGTTCGCTCTCGTCCCGTAATGCCATATTTTCAAAGGCATCGTCAACTATCGAATCGCTCATAGTACTCATCCTCCGTACTCAAAAACTGAACACGCAGTATCTGATCCGCCAGTCTCTTTGGCCGGACTCATCAATACTTTAATGATTTTTGACCGTTTTTACGAAATCATTCCTTGAAATCGAAATTAAATCCGCATAACCAGTACAAAAACATCGTATCCAGACTTGCTTCCGTGCGTCCCCTCACGTCTCCGCGTGCCCCCACGCTGCTATACCTGTTCCACCTGAATTTTGAATTACTCACCACGATCCCTATGACAAAATCGCAACAGCATTCGCCCCATTGTTTTTGCAATGAATTTTCTCAATGGAAACAGCATAAGCCAATTCCGCCGGCACCCTTGGCCAAACTCGCTGACATGGCGAACTTGGCTGACCAAACAGAAACTCAGAAAAGACAAAATTGACTCTCACCTGTATGGTAGTTTGAATCTTGAGAAAAAGCAATCATTTTGCGGCCATTTTTCGATACTTTTACGATACGCTTGATCATAAAACCAGCAAACTTTTCACACAATCTCTGATTACCGCCTCTAAAATATTCTTTGAAGTTTGTGTGGATTACCAGGATTACCATCAGCGTTTCATCACAGCGAGACTTTTTGGCCGGTACGAGCGGATTCGTAGATCGCGGTAATGACCTCGACACTGCGTCGACCTTCCAGACCGTCGATGAGTGGCTTTTCGCCCGTTTCGATGGCGTGTAGAACGTTGGCGAAGAGTTTCGCGTGGCCATGGTGCCCAATTGCCGCTGGATCTGCCGCACCACCACCGCCGCTGATTTTCGACGTCATCGACTGACGGATCAATTCATCTTCCGGCAAGAATTGTTCGAAATCCCATTTGGCGAGATCTTCTTCTTCCAACGTTGCGGAGCCAGTCGTACCGCTTAGTTCGATCCGTTTAAGCGAACCGGGCCAGGCGGCGGTCGTCGCTTCGATGACGCCAAGGGCACCGTTCGCAAATTTGAGCGTCGCCACAACGATGTCTTCGACTTCAATCCGTTCATGTGCGAGTAGACCGGTGATAGCCGAAACTTCGATCACTGGCCCCATTAGCCAGGTTAGCAGATCAACGCTGTGGATGGCCTGATTCATCAGGGCTCCACCGCCATCCAGTGCCCATGTTCCACGCCATGCTCCGCTGTCATAGTAGGCTTGCGTGCGCCACCATTTGACATACGCGTCGCCCATCGTGAGGCGACCAAAACGCCCTGATTCCACCGCGTGTTTCATTTGAACACTCGACGCATGAAAACGGGATGGAAAAATCGTTCCCAATACGACATGATGTTCCTGACAAGCGGCAATAATGGCGTCACAACGCTCCGTCGTGATTTCGAGCGGCTTTTCAACGATGACGTGTTTGCCCGCCTGAGCCGTTGCAATCGCTGGCTCCAAATGCGCACCGCTGGGAGTACCGATAGTAACGATTTCAACACGCGGATCGGCTAACATGGCACCCAATTCGGCGTATGGCGTCACGCCACCGAACTCCGATGCGAGTTTTTTGGCCGACTCCGGAAAGGTGTCAAAACAGGCCACCAGTTCACCACCACAATCCTGAATCGCTCGCGCGTGGAACCTTGCGATCATGCCGCAACCAATAATCCCAAAACCTTTCTTCGCCATCTCTGTACCCCCATCCGTTGTATTCATGATTTGGTTGCTATGATTCCGGTCAACGACCACCTGCCGATTGTTCTCCAAGCCGATTGTGGACGCTCCTTTACGCAATCTTTCGCCCGGTAGATCACACCCCATATGTTACTTGCGGCCACTTTGACGCTACTCTTCATGATTCATGAAGACGTCCGCTTTGAAGAGACGACGACCAAGGTTCGGATTATAGGCCGTCCAAGCTCCGGGATTCGAATCGTCTCGCATCTGTTGGATAAATGCCGCCGCTTTCGCATCCATCGTGTCTAAACTGAACAGAATTAACGCCTCCAGGGTCATCGGCACACGCGGACTACCATATTCCTGCTCCCCGTGATGAGCCACCAGCATATGCCGCAAACGCATACGCATCTCTTTCGGAAACTCTTCGCCGGAAAGCTCCTCGGACTCGTGTATTTTGTGCTCCAACAGCTCCAAACCTAATACCAAGTGTCCCAACAGCTGACCTTCATCACTGTAAGACAGCTCGTTTTCCCAACGTAACTCTTCCGTCTTGCCCAAATCGTGCAAAAATGCTCCTAATACCAATTGGTCGCGATCTGCCTCCGGATAACAGGTCGAAATACGATCCGATATCTCCATCAGCTGGACCGTATGTTCGAGTAATCCGCCCGGATAGGCGTGGTGAAGTTTGACACCCGCCGGCGCGAGGGTGAAGCGACTCCAAAGTTCGCGGTCCTGCAGGAAACACTCTGCAAGATTGCCCAACGAGGGATCGGCGATCGAACGCAGTAAGTCCGCTGCTTTCGACGCAAGGCGATCAATGTCGTCTCGCGCTATCGTTAGAAAATCCTCTTCA
>JAQVKF010000091.1 GCA_028694795.1 Thermoguttaceae bacterium
CAAGTGTCTTCCGTTTTTTCAAGGCACCGCTACCATTGGGGTGGACTTTCATACAGCTGCTGTCGAGTGACAACGCGGAGGTGTCCACATGGATCTTCAGCTCATTTTGGAGAGCCTCAAAAAGATGAAATAAGAGACCGTTTTCAGCCAATTGACGCATACGTATGTACACTGTGTTCCAGTTGCCGAATTCCTTCGGCAACGCACGCCATTTGCAGCCGTTTTCCACCACGTAGAGTAGGATATTGATCATCGTAAAATGATCAATATGTACACTATCACGAGACTTAGGGAAAACGTGTTTGATTTTTTCAAATGGTTGCTTTGTAATTTCATACCGATATCATCGGTTAGTTGACAATTTTTCTATCATGATGATGTGAACACGCCATGGTGTATTTTTGAACCGCAAAAATTTGATAGAAGGAGAAAGTTTATGTCATTTTTGAAAACATTTCTGGCGGCTTTTTTCAGTGTAGTGGCATACATGTTGCTCTGGATCAGCCGCGGTATTGATTTCTGCGACTATGGAAGAAATACCCTTGAGACAGATCATGGTGTGGAACCGAGAGTCCATCCTAGACAATGTGACGTTTCTCTCCGATTTTGTTGGTGGACTCTGGCAGGGGTGTAATCCGACGAATCATCCATTGGTCTGGTGGACATCTCTTGGAGGGGTTGTACTATGGGGAATGATTGGTGGGATAAGTGCAATAATTCTCCGAAGGCTATTTCACTGTAGCCTATGGACGAGTGTACTGTTGACGATGGCTGGATTTCTGATGTTTTCAGTTTGCAATCAAGATTTCATCATTCATTACTACACATTTCCAGCATTGTTGATGACATGTTATTTTTTGATTCTACTGATAATTCAGCAGGGAAATAAAGGCTGGGCGGCAGTCGCCGGTCTTGGAGTGCTAAATGCGTTACTAATATTCGCCAGAATGTCACTTATTTACATGTTGGGAGCACCGATACTGTTATGGCTGGTCTATCTGTTTCTTTGTGAAAGTAGCCAAGAAAAGATAAAAATTCGTTTCGATGTGATTCTCAAGTGGACCGTTGGATTCTGCCTAGGAGTCGCAGTTATTTTCATCTTAAGGCAATTTTGGCTTCTTCCCACCGAAAAATCATTCAGTTTATCAGCTGGAGTCATGCCCGTGATGGTAGTCTTATATATTTTTCTGAAAGGGTGGTGGCAGCGGCTCGGTTTGGGATTACTCATGTTGTGGAGTGGAATGGCCTGTGTTCTGTTGGCTAAAAAATATCCTAGGCTAAAATATCTTCCGATGATTTTGTTTTTAATCGGGATTTGTGTTTTCCTGTTGGTCGCAGTTTCTGTCGGTTTCAATGCAACTGCAATACATCTTCCATCACAATTGCCTCTGGTCTGCGTACCATTCATGCTTCTTTGCTTGATGATACACAAAGGAAAGGAAGTTTCGGAAAATTGTCCGAATATTTCCCCTCAGATGCGAGCATGGCTCATTACTATTTGCCTAGCAACGACAGGGTTCCCTGTCGGATCAGACGCCAATTCAGGCATTTCCAGAACGATTTACTTGTGTCCTGTAATGGCCGCCATCATGTTTCGGCTGTTGTTCGAATATTCAAAGATCAATCCGCAAAATCGATGGAGTCTCAGTGGTTTTGGACTACTGGCACTGGCTCTGGTGACTCCATTTTGTAACGTGATGGACGATACCAAATTCCGTTGTACGGCATTTTCCTCTCTTCCTGAACTGAAATGGATGGCGAGCACACCACAACGGATGGCTGAAATAGAGGAAAATTATAGACGCATCCGGGAGTTCGTAAAACCAAATGATGAAATCTTCTATGTTGGGCGGGATCATCTTTGGGTTTATATTCTGAATGTAAAAACTCCGGGGATCCACCCCAGAACTGTAAACAGTGACGGCCGTGATCGAGTCGCTTATAGTCAGATGATTGCTAAATATCGGGAGGATACGGGGACATTTCCTCTATATGCAATGTCAGACGTTGCGATTACGGGGGCTTCCGATAAATTTCATGCTGGTGATTTTTGGACTTATCGCAATGTCATCACTCAAAAATATAAAGAGGTTTTTCGTCATGGAAGTGTAATCTTTTGGAGATTGAAGCGGCAAGAAGACCAAAGTGAATTACCTGATATCGTGCCAACAGAATACGAAACGCAGAACGGCGAAGAATGATATCCGACCGTGGATTCTGCTAAGATCTTGCCCTAGGGCGTGTTCACATAATAAATGTAGGATGTTTAAGTAGTATAGTATATTTAAGTTGGGTATACTGTCGGTAAAATTCGATATAAACATCCATCATATCAACTCGTTTAACCTATATTAACGGATGGGATACGCTTCAAATAATTTTTTTGGCGGGAAAAAAGATATGGAGAGAAAAACTTTTGACCGCGTTGTCGTTTGCTCGACAGAAGTCGAGCAAAGGTGTTTTCCTCCAAATTTCCACTCGACCAACGGGGGTTGGACGAGCGGCAATGATTCGAAACTTTTACTATACATACGAGCTACAATGTGGGTCAACATGGTACGACGTTTACGTGAACACGCTCTAGTGCTTCGTAACATTGATAATTGTTCGTCACGGCACTTAGTGGCAGCTAGAGCGTGTTTACATAAGTTGCCACCTTAATCGGAGCGACGGCCGTGCCAGCGTCAGGTAAAAAGTTCAAAAAAGTTTGCACATTTTCTGCGAAAATGCTTTTTCATCAAACTTTTTTGAGACGAAGAACCCATGAGAGGAAACTTTTTGCAAAAAGTTTCCCCTCAGACTCCCCTTCCAAAACTTTTTACTAGACGCACAAACTTCGATATCAACCAACATAAACCGCCCCGATTGCTGTTATTTCATTCTTGGCCATGGTTTTTACCATGTGATTATATGTGAATACACTCTAGTCGGGTGGTCGGGTTGGAGCGGTACCTCAACGGTAACGTGGTTCATTGATTACAGTTACTTCGTTTCGTGGCAATCGACTTTTAATAGGCAACTAATGGGAACGGAACACTAGGGAACCTCTGAAAACAGCTCGAAAAGAGCCGTTTCCGGAGTCTCGAACGTGTAGGTGAATGTATCGGTTTGTTCCGCGACCGTTTTGCCGCTAAATAGCTCGGTGACCCGTGAACAACGACGTGGTAATCGAATCGTTTTTTCACCACCTCTCGCCATGTGAATGGCTAATAATCGCTCGTTCGCGTAGACAGGAACTGGATCGTCAATATAACTCCAAACACCCGCGTCACGCGCGATTTTTTGTAACAATTCAGACGTTACCTCGGCATACGTATGGAAATAGACGGAACGCCACGTGTTGGTGCACAAAATGGCTGTGCTTTGAGTGGAATCCGTTGGGGCGATGGGCGTATCGCCTTGCATCTCGATGACACTCATGCCAGGTGTTCCATAGGGAACGCCCGTGTATTTTTCGACACGTTGCGCGTTCGGTTCGGACACGCCGTCCAGAACCCCTGGAGCGTAGACCCATAATATGGTGCGACCGTCTCGCATCACTTTATCGCGCAGTATTTTCTCACGTTCCGCATCAATGAGGAATGAACCTGGCAAAACGAGTAGACGATACGGCGAAAGATCGAGCGTTTCCAAATCATTGAACGAATAGACGTCAAATGGCATACCGAGATGGTTTAGACGATTTCGCATCGCATGGAAAACGCCATTAGTATTCGCATGTCGATCGTTCAAAAAACGTGCGCTTTGCGGATCGACAATCAGCGCTATTTGAGCAACAGAGGGTGAAAAATCGGTCGATTTTGCGTCCCAGATGGCTTTCATTTTCGCCATATTTTCGATGGCCGTGTCTGTGCTGTGCGCGCCGCCCCACATATCGAACCACCACAGTGACGTGTGATTGATCAGAGCGAGTGACATTTCACGCCGTGTTCCCGCAATGTCTTCTGCCGTCGATTTCCATTTCTCAAATGGGAGTGATACATATTCGTCCAAATGAATGTTGTATGTCGTTGTGCGATGATCAATTTCGTGTATCTGGTTGATTCCATACTGTAAACGTGTTCCGGCTGGAATCATGAAACCACTTCCACCTCCAATCGGGCGTTCGGAATAAGTCCCTGGACTGATGAAAAAATCAATCGCACCACTTTGCATCAGTCGCTCATATTCAAGATGACCACACGAAACGAGTCGCTGACCGGTCAACTCCAAAATATAACCGTAAAAAACTCCCACCTCTTTGGGGGTGGTGCAGAGGGATTTCGTTTGTCGAGCAAACTCGACGATCGTGTCAACGATCAGTTCACCCGTAAATTGTGCTTCATGGATCAAAGCCGCTTCGGTAAGTGGACTTCGAATCCATCCCTCAAAGGTGGCGGTGTCACGTTGCGCAAAGGGGATCGGTTGGGAAAGCGGCGCAAACCCATGTGCCGCGTTCCAAACGTTAAACTTTTGCCACTTTGCGCGACTAAAACGCCCGGAGGCGTAATCCATCCACTCATCCGTCTGTCCGCAAGCCAAAATATAAGCGTCTATACGATCACCGTATCGTGCTTCGGTGTGGCGTAAAAAGGCTTCCAAATATTGACGTGTCAACGTTTTCCAACGCTCGTTTGAAAGAGTGTTCGAAAGTTCAATAAAACTGTCGAAACCACCGTCCATTTGCATACCCAATTGACGAGCGAGCCAACCTGGTGTATTGAGATCAATCATGCACAAAAATCTTGCGTTGGGTACGATCGCGAGAATTTCGTCAAATTGCCGATCGAGTGACGTAAAGTCATATTGGTCGGCATATCGCCAAATCGGTGGATAATCACTATAGGGTTTGCCCAACGAATTGTCGGTACTCGATGGAAAAATACAGAACGTATCGACGCCAACAGCGGCAAAACGCTGCATCGTTTCATGTTCTGCTTTAAATGAACGATAAGCGAAATAGGTCTTTTTGTTCATCCGTTTCATGGCGTCGGCGCGAGTGATTGGCATCGGCATGACACCTTCCGCATGAGGGGGTTCTCCCGCCGAGAGTGTTTCTTCCGCCAAAAGGGTTGTCGGTCCGCAAAAGCCGTTCACGAAGCCGCCGATGGGACTGTGTTTCGCCAGTTCGCCACCGAACCAGGCCAAACTCACGCTCCACAAAAATCCTACGATGAGTACTGAATGTCTCATCTTTCCAAAAAATAATCGTGAACGCATGGTCACCGCCTTTCAGGCCGCTCTGGGTATCACTGTTTGAAAACATACCTGAATTTTTTTCGACGAATGTTGGGACTTTTTCGATGCACCAGATAGATGATGGGAAAAGGGATTATGATTACCATAACCCCTTTATCGTGAACGAGTTATCGTAAATCTTCGGAGAATGCTTCAGGACTGAGCGGCTTGCCGGTTGAGGCGAGTACCATTTCGTTCCACGGTAGTTTGCGACCGTAAGCAAATACGTGATCAATCATGAATTGGCCGGCCTCTTTTTTGCTCGCGTAATGTCCAAGAATCGTGTCGGTGCCCGGTGTCACCGCTTCGAAAATCGCGCGACGAAGCTGTGACGAATACATTTCACCTAACTCGTAGTTGTGATAGTAACACGGCGCGCAACTGATGTGATATTTCGCGGCATAATCCGGCTTGGCTTCGACATCCGGTCGCCGAATTTCTTGGTATTCTTCTACCAAATCCCACCATAATCGCGATAGATTTTGCGATGGATTTTCGTACATCGACTTCTCGAATCGTACCATCACTTGGCACCAACGCGAGAAAACCAACAAACCGGCCCGCTGCATCGGTCCGACCGTCGCATTGTACGCCGCTTTATCCTCGACGGGAACGCCCATCGCTTCCAGCCACGTCGCGCAACGTCCAAAACGCTCGAACATCATCGCGACGCCTTCCGTGATGAAGGTATGCGCGGCATCACGCAGCAAAAACGGCATCGGCGGGATGTACGTGCTGCCGTAAACCGCGTGGCCCAATTCGTGCAACACGGTCGAAAGCCAGCGTTCACTGGGGACAATGTTGCACAAAATACGCACATCTCCCTCGTGATCCATGTCGATACAGAACGCGTGCGGACACTTTCCAGGCTGTTCATACAGGCTGCTGTGTGCAAGAATCGAATCGACCGGAAGTCCGATTCCTGCGTAAAATTTCCGACAAATTTCAGCGCAATCAATATTTTTGTATACGCCTTCAAAATCATAATTACCGCTGAAAATCGTGGGCGTTTCCTGGAAAAATGGATCCTGATAGTGCCACGGCATCAGTTCTTTCGTCGAAATATGACACTTCGCCGCAAGCGTCGCGTCCACTTCCGCCTTCATCTTTTGGAATAACGGGCGAGTGAGCGTGTCTAATTCGTCAAACAGTTGGAGAATATCCGTGTCTTTTTGTTCATCTAACGCGAGAGACATCTGATAGTAGTTATTGTATCCGAGACTGGTGGCCAACGTGTTACGCGCGGAGACCAACTCGGCCAGATCGCCTTCGATCTGTTCGCCCACCTTTTTCGACGCTCGCCACGCTTTTTTACGTTTTTCAGACGAATCGGAACTGGTCAGCACGTCACGAACTTCGTTATCGCTGACCGCTTTTCCGTCCATTTCGGCCCGAAACACGTTGAATTTTTGTGCGATGGTACTCGAAATATCGGTGATTTTTTCGAGTGCTGCCCGATCGCCCTGGTAGGACGAATATTGATTGAGCATGATCGTCATCTGACGCGCGAGTATGGGATCTTCAATACCGCTGGTGACCGTTTGCTTCAATTTCTCAAAAGTGGCCGCATCGGAAAACAGCGAGATCAGCTTCTTTTCCGCTTCCGTTTTTTTTGCATAATCTTCATCTTTACCAGTGACGTTCGAGTCCCATTCGCCGCAATAGACCTGATAAAGTTGCGGACGAATGACAGAATCATGTTGAGCTAGCAGTTCTTTGGCGTTCACGACTGCGTCCTGTTGACTTGGGGGTTGAGCATCCTGCGCGAGGGTCGTGTGTGTCGCATGGATCGCCATCGTCCCCGCCGCAAGCATGGTACTGTGATTCAAAAAATGACGTCGATTTAATTTCATGTGTATACTCATTTCGTTTGAAAATGTGATAGATTCGAACTTGACCGCAAGCAATTTTGCAGCGAAAAATCGCGTATGGAAACACAAAATCAAGTGGAACAGGTATCCTGTTTTTCATGAGTGTTGACGGGGAATGTCCCGGATTGATTTTCATCGGATAAACCCGTCAAGCGGCCTTAGCATTGGTTGTCCGCTGGGATTTTCCACTCAGAATCCATTACGAAACAGACTTCCGTTCCAGCCGGACGCTCCCTGTTGACCGCCGATCACACTTCCTAATTGGGTTACGCGTCTTTCCGTTGTAAATGTTCTCGAAGGTATCTCGCGCGTTCGATCGAACATTCCGTGGGTTCCAGTTCGCTACCGAGCCATTGCTGCAGATGTGCCGGTTGCGTGAATTGAATCAAGTGGTCGATTGCCGACAAAGGAATATTTTCGACCACGCCCAAGACTGTTCCGACCCGGAGTGTGGAGAGCAAGTTCATCGCTTCTTCCGTGCTGATCGCCTCGGTATCGGTCAGAATGCCGAGTGAGCGTTCGATCCGTTCGGTGAAGGCGGCATTCTCTTCGGTCACGAAAAACGACCGTGCTTTTCGTTCGTATTCGATAATATCGGGAACGACGTCATTGAGTAGCGCGAGCAGATCCGCTTCGGTTTTTCCCAGTGAAATTCGATTGCTAATTTGGAATAAATCGCCCTGCGCCTGCGAATTTTCACCACATAGTCCACGTATGGTAAGGTGTACTTTTTGCAATCCCCGAATCACTCGATCCATTTGGGACGTCCACTGGAGTGCCGGAAGATGAAGCATGACGCTCACACGCATGGCGGTACCGACGTTCGACGGGCAAGCCGTTAAATAGCCGAATTCCTCACTCACCGCGAAAGATAACCGCTTGGCAAGTTGCGATTCCAACGAGGAGGACAATTCCCACGCTCGCGACAAATCAAAACCGCTGACAAGTGATTGAATCCGCAGATGGTCCTCTTCGCAAATCATCACACTGAGCGATTCATCCGCATTCACGGCCACCGATCGCATGCCTTCGCCCAATGCCAGATCACCGCTGATCAAATGGCGTTCCACCAACATCATTCGTTTCAATACGTCCGCTTTTTCCAGCTCAAACAGCGTCATTTCCTCAGGACGAACTATATTCAGTACCGATTGGACGGCATGGTGAATCGCCGTGCGATCGGCCACACTCGCTTGCGACATGAATGGATACGCCGCTAAATTTCGAGCCAGGCGTACACGACTCGAGATCACCACGTCACTCTCTGGTCCCGACGTTCGGCACCACTCGCCACATCCTTGAAGCATATGATTGTAAGAAAGCATCCCAGCCCTTTACGCTTGTGTTCTGATTCGTGTGTATCTTCTTACGAAACCCCTTGATCCACAACTCGACCAAATCGTTCGTCGCTTGTGTTACAAAATCGCGTTAACAAATATAACAAACATGTTGCCTGAGGAAACATGTCGCCTACGGAAATTGAGACGTCAGCGCATACCCACCCCCAGGGTATGCATGGCGTCCATACGGTGATGGACGCACAACCACCTTGGGATGGAACGTGTGACTACTTTGCTGGTGTTGCTACTGGTGCCGGTGTTGCTGACGCTGCCGGTACCGCCGCCGGTGTTGCTACTGGTGCCGGTGTTGCTGACGCTGCTGGTACCATAACCGCCGATTTCTGGAGCGTCGGGTCTTTTTCCAGCGTCGTGCGAAGTTCATCCGCGTCTGCTTTCATCACGAAAAATTTCGAATCTTTGATGATCGGCAGATTCAAAATTTCCAATGCCTGAGCCTTCTTGCCACGATCGACCATGACGCGAGCGAAGAAATACCACGTGTTTTCGCTCACGCGTGAACCGCTCATGCACGCTTGCGACAACGCTTTTTCCGCCGATTCCGATTGTCCAAGTCGGCTGAGCGTCCAACCGAACGTACCGACCGCTTCTGCCTGATTCGGATGAGCTTGGCCATTCGTCTGCGCCATGCTGACCGCTTCCTGTTTTTTGAGCGAGTCGTCTTGCATTGCCAGCGACAGAACCAGATCATTACGCAGAATCGGATTGCCCGCAGAGAGTTCGTCCGCCTGACGGAAAAGTGCCTCCGCTTTAGAATATTCCTTTTGGACCATTGCTGTAATACCACGAGCGTGGATTGCGTCGACCGATTTGGGGTCTAATTTTAGTGCCACATCCAGCTGATCAACCGCCTGTTTGAGTTGGTTCGTCTGTAAGGCCCAGTCGGCTGCGGCTAACCGAATTTGTACGTTTTTCGGATCCTCTTTGATGGCGTCGATCATCCACTTGCGAGCGGAATCAAGGTCGTCTTTATTCTGGAAACTGCGCGAAATTGTCACTTTAGGCGAGATTAATGCTTCCGGAGCGACTTTTTTCACTTCTTCCAATTTCGCAAGCGAACCCTCCAAATCTCCCGATTCGAACAAGCAAGTCGAGAGCGAAATGAGACCCGCCACGTTTTCCGCATCAATCGCCAACAGTTGATCGGCATCGCTTCGCAGTGCGACGAAATCATCCAGCGTGTTTGCAATCTGCGCAAGACCGGTCAACGCTTGGATTTTAGAATTCTTAGTACGCGAGTTATCTTCTTGCGTTGCCACGAGAGACAAGCCTTTTTCGTAAAGCAATTGTGCCTCGATCAAATTACCCTGACCACGATTCCAGTCGGCTAAAATAATGTACGGTTCCGGAGTTGTCGGCTCGTCTTTGAGTACTTCATGGAAGAGCTGACGTGCTTTCGTCGTATTACGAAGTTGGAGAGCCAATACGGCGATTCGCACTTTGGATGGAATTTTAACTTCTTGTGTCTGATTATACGCGTCCGCTTTGGCTATCGCCCCCGCCTCGTCACCCTGCATGAAAAGCTGCAGAGCTTCCTGCATGATCGCCGCGTTCGGATCGACCGGTTCTTCCGAAACTACCGTCGCCGTTCCCGCTGCTGTTCCTGAGGCCTGTTCCCCCACCGCCGGATCAGCTGGCGCCGGATCTGCTGGCGCCGGATCTGCTGTGGCCGCTGGAGTTGCTGCCGCTGGAGTTGCTGCCGCTGGAGTTGCTGCCGCTGGAGTTGCTGCCGCTGGAGTTGCTGCCGCTGGACCTGCGTTTTGAAAGGCTTGCGATGTGGTCCAACTGTTACAGACCAACATCGAAAAAATAACGATCGCCGTACCTGTTCTCATAACTTACTTACTCCAAATGTTATCCAAAATGACTATGCATGCTATCGCTTGTGTATCGATTTACCTATGTATCGATTTCTTTGGCTGTCTATTTCTCTCATGGAACACGAACGTGGTGCCTTCATGAACGTGGTGGTCACGAACATAGCAGTCTTCCGATGGATGAACGAACTCGATGGTACCACGATTTACTCTTTGGCCACTTCGTGAGGAATGATCGCCGAGCGACGGCAACCGGCTCGATTGTATTCTTCCACAAGTTCGGGAGTTGGAAGTTTGACCACACGAATCGCTCGCTGTTGAAAATACCGCTCTGCCGAGGCTGGCACCGCAACACCGCCTGCGGCCCCCGTGCCCAAAAAGACCACTTCAGGACCACTTCGGCAAACTCGGACCACATATTTCGGATCGAATGGATTCGACGATTCGGTGGATTTGCCATTCTCGCGTTCCGCATCGTCTGTTTCCGCATCACTCTTTTTTCCTTCAGACGGTGACGAAGAAGATTGCGGCGACGGGACATCTGCCGTCTCTGAGAGGGCCGCCTCCGCCTTTTTCTTCTTTTTCTTATCCTTTTTGTCTTTATCTTTGTCGAGCTTCTTCATTACTCCATCCGCGCGGATGTACGCGGCGGATTCGACCAGCAAACCGTCCACCAGCAATCCGCCCTCTGGACTCCATGTGAGTGATGGGTAATAAGGTAAGCGTATACGGCTACGTTTACCAAATGGCGAATGACCGAGTTTGGTCATCGCTAACGCGACACCGCCGCAGACCACGGCATCGTCGCCCAACGCCGAAATCAGAACGCGACCGCCTGGATGGGCTCCCGGCATCGGATCTTGCGAAACGATTTGCTCAATAATCGGCATGAACCAATCCGCACACGACACGATCACCCCGCCACCCAATACGATTACTTCCGGATCAAACAGATGGCGAATCGTTAAACAACCGTATCCCAGCACTTTGGCCGCTCGTGTTACGACACGGCTTACTAACGGATCGTTCGCCTCCAACGCGGCTCGCAATATACTCGATTTGATAACCGAAAGATCGTCGCCCTGAAGTTGTGTCAAAATGGTCGTTTCACCCGCTTCCACCGCTTCTCGAATTTGACGTTCAATCGCCGTACGGCTGGCCAATGTCTCAAAGCAGCCGCGAAAACCACAACCACAAACTGGACCGCGCTCTTCCAAAATCGCGTTCACGTCGAGAATGAGATGACCAAGTTCGCCAGCCACTTCTCGCGCTCCACGCAAAATCTTGCCCTTACGCACCAAACCGCCGCCAATCCCCGTACCAATCAACATTGCCACGGCCGTTCGACTGCCGCGCGCACTGCCGAGCCACGACTCGCCCAATGCGCCAAGATTACAGTCGTTCCCCAAAAACACCGGAATGTCAAATCGTTGCTGGAGATCACTGCTGATGGGTAATCCGCTCAAGTTCATATTGGGCGTTTTGACCACTTTACCATTACGTGGATCGACGACTCCCGGAATCGCGATTCCTATTCCGCTAATCTCCGACGTGGTACGGCCAATTTCTGTCAGCGTTTGCTCGATCGTTTGGGCAATGACCTCGACCACTTTTTGTGGTTCGACATCACGCGGCGTCGGGGTACGGACGCTGCCGAGAATCACTCCAGCCTCGTCAATCGCCGAAACCTGGATCTTCGTGCCGCCGACATCGATGCCTAGATAAAGACGTAGCTTTCTCTGTGAAATGGTTCCCATGTTCAGCCTCGTGAGATGGAGTTGAATATCAGTTGACGCCGCCTCTCGCACCTCGTGTTCACACAAGGTACGCTGGAAGGAAAACGCGGCACAATTTCCTGTTGGGCCGAATATTCGGTGATATATGCGTATTACCGAATATTCGTCATAAGCTGTGGTCAAGATATACGCTGCGTTATGTTTGGGGTTCCGCTTTCTTGACAATTTCGATGGCCAAATCGGTCATCTGGCGTTGATCGACGGTACCTGGCGCTCCGGTCATGACGTCGGTGGCTCGTTGTGTCTTCGGAAACGCAATGCAATCACGAATGCTGTCGCAACCCGCGAAGATCATGACTAAACGATCCAAACCGATGGCGAGTCCCCCGTGCGGCGGCGCGCCGTGCTGCAACGCATCGAGAAGGAAGCCAAATCGCTCCTGCGCCATTTCCGGCGTAATGCCCAAAATACCAAACACCTCACGCTGCAAATTTTGATCGTGAATACGAATCGTACCACCGCCAACTTCCGAACCATTGAGTACGAGGTCGTAAGCCACCGCGCGAGCCGTTTCCGGATGTTTGGCTAGATCGGCCATGTCCTGCGGACGTGGCGAGGTGAACGGATGGTGCATTGCTGTCCACGTGCTACCTTCCACGCTGCCATCGCTGCCATCCGCTTCGGTCGGAGCGAACATCGGGAATTCTACGATCCACGACAAGTTTTTGGCCTTCGGATCGTACAAATTCAGATCAACGCCAAACTTCTTACGCAATCCGTACAACGCCTTGCAGCTGGTCTCGAACGTATCGGCGATGATCGCCAAAAAGTCGCCAGACTGTGCTCCGAATCGTTCGATGATTTGGGTCTGTTCTTCAGGTGTGAAATTCTTTGCGATTGACGAGGCCAGTTTCCCATCGTCATCGACCTTAAACCAAGCCAAACCTTTCGCGCCGAAGTCTTCTTGGACGAAAGTGGTCATGCCGTCAATATCTTTTCGGGAATAACGCTTGCCGCCGCCCGGCGCGCGTAAGCCGCGGACGACCTTGCCAGCCGCAATTGTTTCCTTAAACACTCGGAAATTACACGCTCCCGCAATGTCGGAAAGATCGACGATCTCCATATCGAATCGCAAATCGGGTGCGTCGTGACCGTAACGACGCATTGCCTCGTCATAGGTCATGCGCGGAAGCGGCAATGGCAAATCAATATCGAAGCACGCTTTGAACAGCTTCTTCATCAAACCTTCGACCATGCCCATGATATCGTTTTCGTTGATGAACGACATTTCGATATCCATCTGCGTAAATTCTGGTTGACGATCGGCCCGCAAATCTTCGTCACGGAAACAGTGCGCGATCTGAAAATATCGGTCGAAACCGGAAACCATCAGAAGCTGTTTATACAATTGTGGCGATTGCGGCAATGCGTAAAAAGTGCCATGATGTACACGGCTCGGCACGAGATAGTCACGCGCTCCTTCCGGTGTTGAACGGCCCAGCACGGGCGTTTCCACCTCGATAAAACCGTTCTCATCGAAGTAGTCTCGCATCAGTTTCGTGATTCGATGCCGCAAAAACAACACTTTTTGCACATCTGGACGACGTAAATCGAGAAAGCGGTACTTCAACCGAAGTTCTTCACTCGGTAATTCATCCGGCAGATTGGATGGTACAAACAGCGGTACAACGCTCTTGTTGAAGAGTTTTGCCTCACGAACGATCACCTCGATTTTACCCGTCGCCAGCTTAGGATTCGCTTCCGGACGAACAGAGACCTCACCTGTGACTTGAATCACGTACTCGTTACGCAGCGACTTCGCAAATTCCGCAACTTGTGCGTCATCCGGATTAAATACGAGCTGCGTTCGGCCATACCGGTCACGCAAATCGACAAAAAAGACACCGCTATGATTGCGGTAGGTATCGACCCAGCCGGAAAGTGTCACCGTTTTACCAGCGTCACCTTCTCGAAGTTCACCACAGGTATGAGTGCGTAACACGCTGTCATCTCCGTTTTTTTTCGCTAAAAACACTATTTCACTCCAGAACTTTCCTCATTATAACGAATTCCGTTCCATTTCGGAACATCGATATAGTTATTCTTTGAATTTGCGCAAACAATCCTTTTCTTTCGTTTTCCGTTTGGCGTTCCAAGCGTCCCATTTTAAGAAGTCGGTGAACATCGGAATTTCTTGTCCGTTGGAAAACGCGGTTCCCCATTTTCGATTGGAACTTTTTTGCCAAAATGCCTCGCCGCCTGATAGCATGGCAAAACGTCCAACGCCGGAGGATGTGTAGGATAAAAACGTAGGACGCCTTACCGGAAAACGAAGGGTAGGAGGATTCACTATCGCGGTAAATTTTCTCTAAATTATATAATCGCTAAAACCGATAATCCTTGCAGGTGCGAGAGAGTCGTTTTTGAGGCCTCGAACACGTTGATTTTACTTTGAGTCGTCGGCTAACGCGGGACGCTAGCGATGGGAAAAGTGAAAATAATCGTCCATTTTTGAATAAAAACATCTCTAAGGTGAGGAATATCCATGTCACGTCCACATCTTCGTCTTTATACCGGTTCCGAAATGAATTCAGCGTCATCACGGGAGATCGCATCGCAAACTGTTTCGGAAGAGCGTTTTGCTCGGCGAACGGTCAAACGGGGTGAACGGATTCGCGTTCGGCTTGCGGAAGCGGTACCGATGCTGATGAAAGCGATGGAGGAGCGTTTGGCGTGGGTGGACGATTTCGACGAAGAGACGATCGATATTTCGCCCGATCTTTTTGAACTGTTAGCCACCTATCGCCGTTTTGCGGATTAGTCCGCTGAAGCGTTGCAAAGGCCTTCCTTATCCTGATTATTTCGGATAGATATTCCCGAATAATCTAGGGCGTGTTCATATAATTCGCGGGTAATGGCAATGAGGACGAAAGCGAGATACATGATATCCAATTTATCATCACGGGTAAAAACACGACGGGGCGTCAGAACCGTCTACGAAAACTTTTTACCTGACGCTGGTGCTGCCAACTCGGTAAAATGGCCGCCGATGCGGTCACTCCGTTCCCGGTATTCGTCGGTTTGTAAGATTTTTACCTGACGTTGGTGCTGCGACTTCACACGGCTCGCCCGCGGGCCACATCAATCCATTGAACTGGCCGTCCAGTTTGCGAAGCAAAATTCGCCCCTGCGGGCCATCGTTCAGGTGGCCTTTCGACAAATCAACGCGACGGGAGCATTCCACTCGCGACGATCATATAGTGTATATTTGAATAATACATTGTATGAATTAAAAGAAGCAAAAGCCAGGAATGCAGCGACTGCTTTTGCGGACCATGATCGACCGCACGGTAGTGCGAATTCGCGGCCGGGCGTTCCGGGTCTTTTTACCTGACGTTGGTGCTGCCAACTCGGTAAAGTGGCCGCCGATGCGGTCACTCTGTTCCCGGCATTCGTCGGTTCATAAGA
>JAQVKF010000092.1 GCA_028694795.1 Thermoguttaceae bacterium
CGTCGCGCGCAGGGCGGCAAAGCAAGGGGTTAAAAAAGGCACTAAGGCAGACCGAACTACCTGTTCAAAAACATCCGAACAAGAGGCGTCGCAAGAGGCCAAAGTCGTTTTTTCCGTGGCCCGTTCAGCAGCCCCGACGACGTTGCTCGCTGTGGTGACGGGGGATGCGTCCATCGTGTCCGAACCTCCTAAACGTTCGTACACTGGTGAAGCGTTAATCCCCGTTTTTGAGGAGGGCGTGTTCATCGCACCGACTGATTACGAGACGGAAGTTTTAGACGAGGATGGATCGTCGGAACCATTTATGTTAGAAGTACTTCCGGCGGATCTTTCGATGATGCCATGGGAACGGGACGGTCGAACGTGGCATACCCAAACGCGGATTTCTCGCAATGGTTTGCCATGCCAGTGGGATGGTCGGATTCTCGCGGAAGTGGTCGATCGGATTGAAGCGACCGATTTTTTTAGCCCGACCGATTGGAACCAAAAAACGACCGTTGAAATTCGTAGCGAGAAGAAGTCGGAAGGGTGGTTTTTCCACGCGATTACAGGCGAGGAGTGGCTGTTAAAATTGAAATTCCGAGTGGCCAAAAATTTCTTCTCAAAGGACCTGGTTACGGAGTTGGGATTGTCATCGCTGAACGACACACCGGAGATTCCACTTTACGGAAACGAGCCGCGCACACGGATACAGACGGCCGGCGTGTGGCAGGAAATCGAACTACGACTTTGTTCGTATGGGGAATTCAATCGTCCTGAAATTTGGAGTTTTCTAGACAGGGCGATCGAAGGTTTTCGCAAAATGTGCGAACGTCAACGGAAAAATCCGGACGATTTGTCGCCATGGAAACAGCTGGGCGAAAAGTGGCATCGAAATCCGCGAGGTTTTCCGATTGGACATAAATGCGTTTGGGATCATGAGACGCTTGATCGTTTGATCGGACTCATTCAGAGTCTTTGTCCGGAAGGGCGTTGGGTCTGGACGAATAAGGTGACCGTGCCGATTTACTTGGGCGAGCGTGAAGAACCATGGGCCTATATCCACACGAAACGACCGGAAGCGTTGTATCTCGTTCTCGTGGGCAGTAAAGGGGTGTTTCCGCGTGGGCGTTTAGCCACGCTGCCAGGAATTCCTGAACTCGACGACACGAAACCAAATTTCGATCGCATTCGTTTCACCTTTATGGAAACAAGCGATCTCAATAAGCGAGAATTTCGTCTATTTTTAGAAGAACATCTCGCGGAGGCACTTCGAAACAAATGAGGCAAAATGGATGGAGTCCCCCATTTATTACATAGTAGGACCGACGGCGTCCGGTAAAACGCAAATAGGCATCGCGTTGGCGAAACGGCTTCGTGGTGAGATTCTGTCGCTCGACTCCATCGCGGTGTACCGCGGCATGGATATCGGTACGGCCAAACCAACTGCCTCGCAACAAGCGGAAGTTCCCCACCATCTGATCGATATCGCCGATCCGTTCACATTATTCGATGTCGCGCGTTATGTAACGATGGCGGAGGCGAAAATTGCCGAAATTCGTTCTCGTGGCCATACGCCGATCTTCGTCGGTGGTACGCCCATGTACCTTAAGGCGTTGTTGTACGGGATTTTCGACGGTCCACCAGCAAACCTCGCTCTACGCGCCGAAATTCAACGGGAACTCGAATCGCTCACACCTCAAGCCGCCCATCAACAGCTCGCTATGGTCGATCCGGTCACCGCGACGCGTCTCCATCCGAACGATCTACGACGCATCGTCCGAGCCATCGAAGTCTATCGGCTTACCGGCCGTCCGATCAGTTCCTTCCAAACCCAATGGAATCGTCGTCCCACGGCTCAGGAAACTTTGCCGCTTGACCCTGCATCCACGCTGGCTACCCCGCGTCCATCCCCTTCAACAACCGAGCCGATGGCAGGCACCCTATCCGCCGAGGAGTCCATCGGAGAGTTGTTGGCCACCCAGTCCACTTCCACAGCGAACCTCCCCCATACGAAGATTCCCCAAAATAAATCATTAATAGGATTTGGTGAAAATCGGGAGAATATGCAAAATAAAAAAGTTTTTCTGATCGCGTGGGACAGAGAAATTCTTTACGAACGCATTAACCAACGCGTGCTCCAGATGTTTAACGCAGGGCTGGTAGAAGAAACGCGTCGATTGTTGGCAGATCCTCGTGGACTCGGTCGCACGGCGGCGCAAGCGTTGGGATATCGGGAAGTCATTGATTATCTATCCGGTCAGATATCGCACGCTCAAGCAATCGAGTTAACGCAAACGCATACACGTCAATTTGCGAAACGACAGCTGACATTTCTGCGAAGTTTTCCGGCCTCGGATTTACAGATACTGGAAATGCACGAACCGTTTGACGCCGCTGTGACCGCCGAACGCATCTTATCCATCTCACGCTGAGTAATGTGGACGTGGAAAATGGCGGAGATCGGAATAACCACAGCCGAGACAACGAAACAGCGGCTGCCGGAGTAACGGCCGCAACGGCGTCAAGCAATGACTCCCAACGGAAATTTTAGTTCCAACAGCTCATAAATTTCTTAAACGGCTTTTCCTTCTTCACTGTCTATTTTTGGGTTTCATTCTGCAAATTTTCGGCTTTTCCAAATTTTCTTTCGCCATGTTCGGTCCATTTTGGGGCTTTTTTTACATGTGCATGAGTCGAACATACGTTAAAATAGGAAGAATAGAGTTAAGCGGCGCAAACTTTACCTTTGGTGAGGCTGAAAGTTTTTACAAACGTCAAAAAAATGGTTGAGAAAGCGGTTTGAAAGTCGAGGAAACGGTGTAGTTGGTCGATATCACATACCAGCCTGAGTTTGAGTGGGTCGCGGAGCTGAAACCCCCGTAATAGAAACAGGGATGGCTTCAGCAGGTTCCGAGTTCCGGACGCGACGGCAAGACACATCGTCTGGCCCATAAGTTCGTGGAACAGCTCACTTGAATGCTTCTGCTCAATGGAGAACAGAAGGGCGGACGGGGGGAAACCAATCGGCCTCCAAGAGGTATCTCGGTTGTTCGTGGAGAATGATCGAGAAGTAGCGTAGAGGATTTTCGCTGCTGGTCGATATTCAAAGGGACCCTTACCACACGATTCCTATCGAAGGAGTGTATCATGAAGCGTTGTGTTATGTTTGCGGCTCTCGCCATCGTGGCTTTCAGCGTGAACGCCGTGTTGGCGGACGATTGCAACCCATGTGAAGCGGTTGCTCCAGTGGCGCCGTGCGAGGCGGTTGCGGATACGGGTTGTGACACGGGTTGTGATACCTGTGTGCCGACGTGCCCGCTTCTCAAAGAGATCTGCTTGCCGAAGCCCTGCTTCCAGCCGATCTGCCTGCCGAAGCCCTGCTTCCAGCCGATTTGCTTGCCGAAGCCCACGTTCAAGCCGATTTGTTTGCCGGTTCCGTGCTTGCCAGCTCCGAAATGCCCGCTGTTCAACCTTGGTGAATGTGCGCCGTGCGGCGAATGTGCACCATGTGAAGCAGTAGCCCCGGAAACCTGCGCACCATGCGAAGCGGTTGCCCCAGAAGCTCCGGCACCGTGCGAAGCGGTTGCCCCGGAAGCCCCGGCACCATGCGAAGCAGCTGCGGACACGGGTTGCGATAGCTGTGACACGGGTTGCGAAGAATGCCAGCCGTTTTGCCTGAAACCGATCTGCTTGCCGAAGCCCTGCTTCCAGCCGATCTGCTTGCCGAAGCCTTGCTTCAAGCCGATCTGCTTGCCGAAGCCCACGTTCAAGCCGGTTTGCATTCCGGTACCATGCTTGCCAGCTCCGAAGTGCCCACTCGTGGCCGATAATGCTCCGGAAGCCTGTGCACCATGCGAAGCATGCAACTGAGATCGAAGTTGAGCGTTCCAGTTTCGAGCGATCGAAGTAAGCATTGGGGACAGTGTGGGGCTGAGGGAATCGTTTGAAAGTGGAGTGATTCCGCGGTAGTCAGACGAGTTACCACGCAAAAGAATCTTCAGATGGAGTGACCGGAATCGTGAAAGCGATGCCGGTCTCTTTATTTTCGAATAGGAAAAATGAGAATCTTCGCACAAAGACAATTGGAACCACCGTAACAATCGCGTACAATGGGGAGGATTGGTATCCTGTTTGATTTTTGTGCTTCCCGATGTATTTTGGTCATAAAATGGCATCGCGGGCTAGGAGCTGGTCCAACACATTTCCAACCGAGATGATTCCAAAGTATATAACATATGTTGCGATATTTCGACACATTCGACAGAAATTCCCTTGATTCAATGGGTGCAAATGATGACTGATTCGATTCAATTTCCGGTCCGCGAACTTCAGGCGAACATTGAAAAAGCGTTTTTGGGCAAAACTCGTGCGGTACGATTTTGTTTAACCGCTCTATTCGCGGGTGAACATATTCTGTTGGAAGATGTGCCAGGGGTAGGTAAAACGCTGTTAGCCAAATCACTTGCCAAGAGTGTCCGCGGTACATTTAATCGATTGCAGTTTACCCCCGACCTGCTACCTGCCGACATTACGGGCAGCTCACTTTATGATACGAAACAGCAAGAATTCGTCTTCGTCCCTGGCCCTGTATTTGCGAATGTACTATTAGCCGATGAAATCAATCGAACGACGCCGCGTACGCAAAGTGCGTTATTGGAGGCGATGAGTGACGCACAGGTGTCGGTAGATGGCAAAACGCATCCGTTACCGAATCCGTTTTTTGTGATCGCAACCCAAAATCCTTCTGAATTTGAAGGAACATACACCCTACCAGAAAGTCAGTTGGACCGTTTTCTCATTCGCACATCCGTCGGATATCCTGATCGTGACAGTGCGCGGGAACTGCTCGAAAAACATCGACTGGGCCAACCGGTTGATCAGTTAGAAGCCGTATTGACCGTGGAACAAATTTTGGAAATTCAGCAGCGTGTACGAGACATTCGTGTCGATGTGGCTATCCGCGAATATATTCTCGACTTGGTCGAGGCGACGCGACAGGACCCGCGTCTCCATTTGGGCGTGAGTGTGCGTGGTTCGATCGCGCTGTTTCGCGCGGCACAAGCGTGGGCGGTACTGGCAGAACGAGATTATGTCATACCGGACGACGTGAAATCACTTGCTGTGGTCGTCCTCGCCCATCGGGTCACGCTGAAGAATAGTTCATTTCGTGGAAATGATGGGGCCGAGGCGGTCATTCTGGATCTGCTCGACAAAGTCCCCACGCCACGCTAATCGCCATCCCAGTGGAAACCGGATTCGGAGACCGTCACCGCGATCGCGGGGCTAAACCTGCAACGATTGGTAAATCGCCATAGTAAACGACAAAACAGCGATTGATTTGGCAAAAAAATCGCAAATGGCGTAGAAGCCACCTGCGATTTCATCGGGTATTTTGGCGAAGGCTTTGATTTTATTCCGAATTATTCCAGATCCGGTCCCTCGATACGTTCGCCACGCTGTTGTTTGGCTTGTTCCTCTGGATTGAACGTTCCATAAAATAGGGAGTTCGCGTCCATCCATGTGCACAATCGTTCCCATTCGGCCTCGCTCAACTGGACGTCATAATGTCCGGCATCGAGCATTCGGGTAAGTTCCGACCCGCCGGAGGCAAAGCGTCCCGGTACAGAGAGCGGTTCACCATTGCCATCGGCCATTCCCCATGCGGTGTACGCCGTTTTGCCAACCAAGGCCATGTATGACTTTGTGTAGGTTCCCTCGGGTTCACCCGTCAAAATCACGCCGCCATTGCCCTTTGCGTCCGACGGCGTTTCGCTATGGCATTTCACACAATGTGCGTCCAAAACCGGTTGAACCAGAATCGGATAACTTAACGGTTTGGAACCATCTGGACCGGATTCGATGACTGACGGCGCACGGCTGCCGGCCAAACCACTCGCCGCAATCATCGGTGGAGCGGCGGAGCGTTTTTCGTGACAGCCGATACAACTGCCCGTTTCGCCCGGTTGGAGATAATGAACACTACGCATGATCTGTACCGCACGCCCTTTTTCATTGAGTGCGACGAACGAAATAGGGGTACCCGCCGGCAATTCAAAATAGGCCGAGCCATCCGCTTCGACGGGCACGGTCCCCAACACCTGTTTTCCGGGCGACGCATTGGCCACACCAACCATCGGTTGATTCGCGTTTGGCGTTGTCTTAGGAAGTACTTGGATAATACGCAACCTGGTGATCCGCTCGCCAGCCGGGAGTTTGGGCCAGCTTTCATACACATTTTGCATAAAAAGCGTTCCGTGATTCGCCTGAGCCAGTTTCGCGTCCACTTGAGCTTGGGGTGGATGATCGAAAATCTCGCGACGCGGACGTTGGAGCGGTTTGGCCCACTGTGACGTGATCATCGGATCACGATAAATCAGTTCTCGATTGCCAAAGCGGTCGGCAAAATAGAGACCGAACATGTTGGGAATATTCGGACCAGCCTCACCACGTAATCGATCATAACTGTACGAAACGATAAAATATTTCTCAGATAGCGGGTACGGCGTCACGTAACAGTGTCCCGGCCAGCGCGTTTGTTCCTCCGGCATAAATGCGGCATGTTCCGCGGCGCTAGGCGGATTTCGACCATCCCACCAACTTGGCGGCTCAGTATCGAACTCGGTAACGGCTGGCGGCATCGCCGTTCCAGCCAGCGGTACTTCCGCTTCAGGGAAGAGTGCGTCCGGAGTTAGACGTTCAAGCGGCTCAGGTCCATCCACTCCGCGACTCGTGTCGATCAGAATGACGCTGCCCGCGCTCATCGCGTGATGCGGACCGGCAATCGCCATTACTTTCGAAGAGCCCGGAACCGGTTGGGATTGCCAAATTCCGGCGGGATTAAAAGTATTATTACCAAAGAAAATACGAGTATCCGTTCCGTCCAGCCGCGTACTCCAAAGATTCTGATAGTAAACGGCGTTACGATCGACATAATCCCACCGTGTGTACACCAAGCGACCGTTATCCAACACGGTCGGATCCCACTCGTTGGTTTCATGGAACGATTTGACCGTCACCTCCGAGCCGTCACGATTCATCTGGGCCAATGTGTACACAAAACAAGGGCCGCCACCGCAGCGATGGTAACCACCTCGACGAGTTGAGATAAAAGTCAACTTGTCGCCAGGCGTATAAACTGGAGCAAAGTCGTTAAACTCACCATCGGTCAACTGTCGCAAACCGGAACCATCGGCATTCATTTCGTAAATATGGTAATATCGCGACATCACCGATTCGGGTGTTCGCCACGAACTAGGCGACTCATCCGCGGCGACGAACGCGAAGACGACTTTACGATCCGCCCCTTCTTCCGGCGAGAGATCCGTTTGCATAAAACTACCCGCGGGCAATTCTGACGGCGTAATATTCCGCGTCTCCATTGATTCACCAGGTTTTGGCAAAAGGAACAATCCCCCGCCAGGTCGTGCGGTATAACCGTAACACTGCGTCAGTTGGTGGCTCATGACGGACGGCACATGTTTCGTGAACAGAAGCGGTCCGACTTGTGAAAACAGAGGATTCGATAAGACTAATTTGCGACGTAATTGATGGAGTTTCAACCATAGCGATTCCCACTCGCGCTGTGAAGCGTCCGCCGAAAGTGCCTCACTCCGCGATTCGCCATTCCCTGTAATCACGGCCGTATTGGCCAACGACTGACATTGTTGGCGCAGCGCGTTCCATTTGGTCTGAAATGCGGCGGTCGTCGGTAAGTCTTTCAAATCTTGCAGCAAAGCGTCACCTTCGGCCAAAATTTTGACCATGGCGTCACGATATGAACGAGTTTCACGCGGCACTTCAATACCATCCGCCATCCGCCAATCCCATTCGATCAACGCCTCCGCAATCGCCGCTCGAAGCGACGGACTACTCGGCATCGGCTCGAGTGTCACGGGACGACGTACCGGATCCAGATTAGCCCGCGTCGCCAACCGCAATACCACCGAATCGTCCTTCGCTGTCACCGTTTGTTTGGTACGTGATCCGACAGCAGTGGTTTCGAGTGTATACCCCTGTTCATTCGTATCTAGCGGTATCCAAACGACATTAGACGGCGTGGTCGGAATCCACAAAGTCAGCGTGTCATTTTTTTGTAATTCCGCAATAAGTCGGTACGAAGGCGTTTTTTTGGGGCCTGTTTCCGGAAATCCGAGCAGTAGCATCTGTGGACCATGCCCATCAGACGGGCAAAAAAACCACGTTCCTGTCACGCTCCCAGGCGAAGGCAGTGTCGGTTGGCCATTCAACTCGACAACCAGCTTCGTCGGAACGGCATCCGTCAGAGCCGCTTCGGTGGACACATTTTCGGCGAGTGGAACCGTTGCGGCGGCAATCTCTTTTGACACGTTGGGAAACCATAGTACGATTCCCGCAAGGAAAATCCCCAGGATCAATCGATACAGGAAACTTAAAGTCCATCGTCTCATAGCAAATATCCGTTCAATCAAAGACTCGAAAAAAACCACCCTGATTATGAACGTTTCCCGAAAGAGATTCAACCGTCACGACTTCATTTTCATGAAAATCGTCGGAGGTTTTCCCAGTATTCAGAATGAGCACAAAGCCCTACCGTCGGCGATCACACTTCCAAGCACACTACCGCGAGGGAATTTCCTAGCCAGATTTACCTATTTCACAGAACTTTATGGCTCAGTCCGCATCTCACCCATCCACTCCATTTACCCAAACTCCAAAAGACGGATGAATGGAACATTCCCATTCCGAATGGCCTGCACGAATCCACGGATAATAACAGACCGGTCAGCCAAACCGCTCACCGGTCCAAAAAGTCATTCGCTTACCGGAAGCTCCGTCGAAACCGCGGAATCTTCACTTCCGTGAGTCGTTCTTTCGTTTTCGCTAGACCGCTGAATCGCCTCGAAAACCTCTTGACGATGCACAGGCACTTCTTTCGGAGCCTCCACTCCCAAACGAACCTTATCCCCACGGATCTCGACCACGACGATCGTGATTTCGTTGTTAATGACGATGCTTTCGTTTTTCTTGCGTGAAAGTACCAGCATGGCACATACTCCTCTTCCTTGAACTTCTTCGTCTCGCCTTCCAATGGACCACGACCCCTTATTACCCCCTCGACGAATCATCCATTCAAATGTCCATCGTTTTCTCTCCCCGTATCTCACGCCCTCACACTGTCCCCTACCGCCACATCACACTCTTGCCACAATGGGGCCGATATGGTCTTTTTGAAAACTGACGAAACTCTCTGCTTTTTCCTATCTATCCATATAACCGAAAAAGCGTATCTTTTCAATATTCTACACAATATCAATTACTTATCAAGCGTATTTTATCAATTTTTCCTATTTTTACATTCGTTGGATAGTGAACCACACCACAAAAAAGCAAAAACAGATGCAATATTCCATATAGAGTGATATATAAAAGGTCCAAAAAAATTTTCAAAAATTTTTATTCGATGAAATTTTTTCTAGTGCGTGCTTACATATAATCACATAGTAAAAACCGATGGCCAAGAATGAAAATAACTGTAATCATGGTGGTTTACGTCGGTTGATATTGAAGTTTGTGCGTCTAGGGCGTGCACGTAAACGTCGTACCATGTTGATCCGTGTTGCAATTTGTACATCTAGTAAAAAGTTTTGGAAGGGGAGTTTGAGGTGAAACTTTTTGCAAAAAGTTTCACCCCATTGGTTCTTCGCCTCAAAAAAGTTTTACGAAAAAGCATTTTCGTAGAAAATGCGCAAACTTTTTCGAACTCTTTACCGGCCAGTCGTGCTGCCAGTCGTTCCGATTAAAGTGCAACTTATGTGAACACGTCCTAATTCCGTAAAATCTTGCGCCGTAATAATATTTTATGACAAAAACGTTTTGGATCACGTTCACATGGTCTCCCATTTTTCAAGCAGAAGCCGCCAAATATGCTCGAGAAACCTTTGAATATACGAGGGATGAACCCACAACGCCACCATGTTTCAGGACTTCTGAAAAGCCCCCAAATTGCAATTGGAATGAATGGCAATTTTTTTGCGTGGCTTACCCAAACCACTCAATGAGGTATTGCCACGATAGCCATGACTACCAGGACGTCCTATGTAGTGTTGAAAGAATTCCCGCTTTTCAAGAAAGTCAAATTCGCGGGAAAAGTGCCACTGAATCATCGTCTGAACAAAAACTTCGTTGCCGTTGTCGATTTCCAACTGGGGCTTGCTTGTACCATCACCGTGGAAAAATCATCCCCCAACCGTTGCTACCAGCATGGCGTGAACACGCCTTAGTAGGAAAAAGAAGAAATCACCCAATGGGACGGTTTGAATGAAGAAAATGCACCGCAAATGCCTTCCGTCCATAAAAAACGCGAAGATCGGGATGACCTTCGCGTTTTCAATGTGATACATCGTCGCAGACGATAGGGTTACCGATTTTGCCCACAACATTTTTTGAATTTTTTGCCGCTACCGCATGGACACGGATCGTTTCGTCCCACTCGCGGCTGGAAATTACGCAACGGTTCCGGTTTTTTATCCGCTTGCGTACCTTCAATCGCGTCCTGCTGTTGCTGACCGATGTCCGTTTCCGCCATCGACGGCGGCGCCGTTCGGACTTGGACTTGCCCCTTCGCCCATGTCGAACCAATAAAGGAATCGTCCAACTGTTCGATACGATAGGCCAAATCGGTCACCCGCTGTTCCACCGATCCCCACATTTCCTCGAACATCTTCATCCCTTCACGCTTGTATTCCACCTTCGGATCGGTCTGAGCATAACCACGCAATCCAACCGCACTACGCAGATGGTCCATCGTCAAAAGATGTTCCTTCCATGATTGATCCAGAATCTCCAACAGCAACATACGTTCAACTTTGCTCATCTCCGGACGATAACGATCATCGAGAGCCTGCCGTGTCACACGATTCAACTGCACCACTGTTAAATTCCGCAATTTCGAGGTTTCAGGAAGCTGCAAAGATTGAGCTTCGCACCAATCGAAAAGCTCCGCCAACGGTGGACAATTTTCGCGAGTCACACGGCCATGATGCGATTCCGCATACTCCGTCACTTTCTGTTGGAGAACCACGAGTTCCAGATATTTTTGCATACCCGTCTCGAACATATGGCGGCTCTCGTCCTCGCATCGCGACTGAAGCTGATCCGGTTCGCAAACGCCCAGATCGACACCAAATCGGGTCCACGCCCATTCCGTGATCTTCTTGGGATCAATAAATCGATTCCCCTGAGCATCACGCAAAGTGAAGTGGGAAAACGCGGCCAAAAGCGGAAAACGCACTTCCTTCGCATCATACGCCTTTTTCGCTTTTTCCAGAACGATTGCTTCCACAGCCAACGCTTCTCGCCCCTGTAATTCCGCCGGCTCAAGCGCAATACCAAACTTATGTTTAACCCACGCGCAAGTTGTTTCCAATGGAAACTCTGGCTCCAAAAATTTAGCACCTTCGCCCAGATCGACTTTTTGAATCGCCTGATTCGCTCGTTCCAGTAACTCTTGCGGTAGTTCTTCTCGACCTATTTTACGCAATTCGCGGTCGTTGACCGAGAGATGCCAACGAGTATTAACCGTATGTGCCAACGATTCCCACAGCCACTCCGAGGGATCCGAATCCTCGGGAAGATTTTCATCGATAATCTCGAAAACCTGTTTTTCCACATCACGTTCCGCTTGGTCTTTCGCGTGGACTTCCGACATCGAATAGTCCATACCACGGAAATCTTTCGCTCGGAACGAACAGGATAACTGCTTCGAAACCCACGCGGCGAACGTCTCGGCCCCGTAATCCGGATCCAAAAATGTGCCCACATGCCGACGCACTTCACCCGCGACCATATCGAGCATCAACTGCCGCGTCTCGACACCGTCCAAAATATTCTGACGATAACCGTACACTCGTTTACGCTGGGTATCCATCACTTCGTCATACTCGAGCAAATGTTTTCGAATCTCGAAGTTGCGTTCTTCCACCTTCTTTTGAGCACCTTCGATACGTCGTGAAACAATCGCAAACTCCGAAATCGGTTTGCCTGGTTCCACACCGCCCAATCGCGTCAAAATGTTGCGGACCCATTCGCCCGCGAAAATCCGCATCAAATCGTCTTCCAACGAGAGGAAGAAACGACTCGAACCAGGATCGCCTTGACGACCACAACGACCACGCAACTGATTATCAATACGACGTGCTTCGTGACGCTCAGAACCGACCACATGAAGTCCACCCAACTCGGCCACATCACGACCTTCGGCCTTCATATGTTCGCGATTTTCGATCTCCGCGACCAAGGCGTTCCATTCCTCATCCGGCACTTCCAACCGAGTGGGATATTTCGATTGTAAAATCGCCCACGCCATCGAATCGGGATTACCGCCCAAAATAATGTCGGTACCACGTCCCGCCATGTTCGTCGCGATTGTCACCGCACCCCTACGACCGGCCTGAGAAATAATCTCCGCCTCACGTTGATGGTATTTAGCGTTCAACACCTCATGTTTAATACCACGTTTGTCAAGCAAACGTGATAAAAGTTCCGATTTCTCAATTGAAACGGTACCGATCAACACCGGACGACCGTGCCGTTCGATCTTTTTAATTTGCGATTTCTGAAGCTGCAGCGGCGTTTTTTCGTCCACCGGCACGACATCAAGCGTCGTATCGGTTTCCGCGATGATCTTGCCCACAATCAGATCCGTACTGGTCGCCACCGTATCAAAACGATTGAGCCGCTCCACCTCGTCCACAATCGCGTTGAACTTATCCGCTTCGGTACAATAAATGACGTCGGTCTGATTCAAACGCTGCATCGTACGATTCGTCGGAATCGCCACCACATCAAGCTTGTAAATCTTCCAAAACTCGTTCGCCTCGGTCATCGCGGTACCAGTCATACCGCAGATTTTGTCATACAATTTGAAGAAATTCTGAAGCGTAATCGTTGCCAACGTTTGGCTTTCTTCCTTAATTTTGACGTTTTCTTTCGCTTCGACCGCTTGGTGCAGTCCGTCGCTCCAATGACGACCGGGCATCAATCGACCGGTAAATTCGTCTACAATGACGATTTCGCCGTCTTTAATGATATAATTCACATCCATCTTATACAGATGATGAGCCTTGAGCGCATTATCGATCAGGTGCGGCCATTCCATATTACCCGCGGTATAGAAACTTTCCACACCAGCCAGTTCTTCCGCTTTGCGAACGCCATCGTCTGTTAAGTTACAGGTATGTTCCTTCTCTTTCACTTCGAAATGGACACCCGGTCGCAATTGTCTCGCGATTTGATCGGCTCGCTTGTATCGACTGGTATCGTCTTGCGATGGTCCCGCGATGATCAGCGGCGTTCTCGCCTCATCAATCAAAATGTTATCTACCTCGTCGACAATCGCAAAGTGGAGCGGCCCCTGCACTTGCTGTCGCGAGGCGGGATAACGATCGTCGCCCATGGCCGCAGGACGCATATTATCACGCAAATAATCGAAACCAAACTCATTATTCGTTCCGTAAGTAATATCGCATTGGTACGCTTGTTGTCGAGCGTCGGCTTCCATTTGCGATTGAATCGCGCCAACAGTCAGACCGAGAAAACGGTACAGCGGGGCCATCCACTCCATATCACGGCGCGCGAGGTAATCGTTGACCGTGACCACATGGACACCCTTGCCATCAATCGCGTTCAGATATGCCGGTAGCGTTGCCACCAACGTTTTACCCTCACCAGTGACCATCTCGGCGATATCACCACCATGCAAGACCATTCCACCGATCATCTGGACATCATAATGACGCATACCGAGAACACGCTGAGACGCCTCCCGACAGACGGCAAACGCTTCTGGAAGGATATCGTCGAGTGTTTCGCCTTTTTCCAGCCGTGTTCGAAATTCTGGCGTTTTGGCCTTGAGTTCTTCATCCGACAACGCTTTCATTTGTGGTTCAAAAGCATTAATCTTTTCGAGATTCGGTTGGAGTTTTTTCAGCACTCGTGCGTTCGAGGAACCAAAGAGCGTGGTCAACCCACGTTCAAACCCTTTGGCGATTTGATTCATACCACCCGAAAACGCGTCGATAATGGACTCTATTTGTATCATATTGCACCAGAAAATGGATATTTTTGTGTCAATCCCGTACCGATTTTGCCGTTCTTTTTGGAGGAATCGCAACACTTTAGGATACGTCATGCAAAAGATTGCATTAAGGCTGGACACAACGACGATGTTTGTATTTCTCCAAGAATAACCGCACCAGTGTAACCGTTTCTGTAAAAATGGTCAATCCGGATCATCGGACTTATTCCCCCAGGATTTTGGATTGGAATCGAGATATTTTGCGCGATAGTCTCGAATCGGGCCGCATATCACGTTGTTTTCGGTTCCATCGGGATGGCCCATCGCAGTGTAAAAACGCTACCCACCCCCGGCTCACTTTGGACCGCGATCACTCCATGGCAAAGCGTCGCCAAACGTTTGACCATCCACAATCCCAAACCATTACCCGCGATCTGTTCCGTTTGCGGCGTTTGAATCCGAACGAACGCCCCGAAAAGTCGAACGACATCTTCCGCTCGCATTCCCAACCCGGTGTCTCGAACCTCTATTTCCAACCACGAAACCGTTTGCCGCAGCTCCACGTGAACCGTTCCCCCCGATCGGTTATATTTTATCGCGTTGCTCAGCAGGTTCCGAAGCATCGTCTCCATGGCCCAGCGTGGAGCCGTCAGTTCACACGTCGGAGAATTCGAAAAATCATCCGCGATGCGTATTTCCAACCGAACATTCGCCGCAGCAGCCGCTTCCTGTTGATCCGCCACAATCGTTTCGATCAGCGTAGAAAGCGATAGGGATTCGGCGGACTCAGCAAAAACAGTGGAATCCGAGGCCCCCTCCGTTTCCAGGCGTGAGAGCGCGATCACTTGCGTAATCAGCTCACGCATTCCCGCCAGTCGGACGGAACATCGCTCAAGCAACGGTTGGTAAGTCGCCAATTGATCGCCCAACGCCGCCGAACGAAGCATGTCGACATACCCATCCACCACATTGAGCGGAGCTTTCAGTTCATGGCCCAAGATTCTCAAAAACAGTTCAGAGACCAATGTTTCGGATTTTGACGTTATTTCGGATTCTGACGTTTTCAAAATTCGCTCCATTTCGACACCCCGAGAAGTATCCTTCGTAAACACCCACTCATCGACAATCCATCGAACCCTAGCTTATCGATTTTCCACCGATAAAAAAGGGGAAGTCTCCATTTTCAAGAAAGCCCAAGTGGTCTATGATAGGGAATATTATACCTGTTCCAAGGGATATTGTGTGGAGGGCCGCGATTTTTTGTCGCACAATCGCTGTCGATGGGATTTTGTCGGCACGTTCGGTAAGCGGCACCACCAGCAAGCCCCGCTAACAGTAAAAATATCGCATATCACGAAAACTGGAAGACTCTTCCAAAAATCAAATCCTACCATGGGAAACTCGCTTTGGATAGCGTTCCCCCCA
>JAQVKF010000280.1 GCA_028694795.1 Thermoguttaceae bacterium
TAGTCACCGTGCCTAATCCGTCAAGCGATCATTTACATCAAAAGTTTGGATTTCAATCGTGCGGCATTTGGCCGCAAACAGGATATAAATTTGAACAGTGGCTCGATGTTCAAGTGTACTGGAAATCGCTTGGCAATCACGCGTGTCCTCCAGGCCCATTTCGTCCGCTGCACACGCTAAACCACGAACACATCACCGCGTTGATTCAGCCGGAAGTTTCGGCGTTCAACGCGTCTTGATATTTTACGCTGAGACTACCGTTTTTGTGTTTAAGTTCGTGATTTTTCGTCGCAAAATCGCTTGTGGTTAGGAGTGAATCCATTCTTTTTTCAACTGCAAAGGGTATCAAAAGTATTCGCGACAGCAAGAACTAGTAAGGGACGACACGTCAAACGCGCCGACGGATAACGCTGTTGAAACGCATCCGAAAATTGACGTACTTCACGAAGTGTCCACGGTCGCGGACTCACGGAATTCACGCCTGTGGCCTTCAGATAACGCAACACGTCCATAGGTGTATTAAAATACAGTGTTTCAGACCATGCTTCCATCCGGATACACTGGAAACCGTTTTGTGCTAGTTCCGCTTGAATCGTCTCTTGATCCGAATAGGATAGCGATAGCCCGCCCACATCCCTTAGTTCCGCAAAATGACCAGGCTGGAAGGTGGAAAACGCGAGCAGGCCACCCGGACGAATCCACCCAGCACACCGACGAAAAATCTCTTCCAATCGCAGCCACTGAAACACTGCGCCGGCAAGTACAAGGTCCACCTGTGATGGCAGTGTGATGCCACACAAATCCCCTTCCAGAAATTGCGACGCGGGAATCATCGTGTGAACTACGTTCGCCGCACACGGAACGATGTCATTCGTCAGATAATGGTCGAAACGCAGGAACCGTAACGCCTCTGCGGTCAAAAATCCAGTACCTACACCGGCCTCAAAAATAGTCGGATAATCCGTTCCATGTTCCACCACACAAGCCATCAGACGTTTGGCCATTCCTTTCTGTAACGCCGCGTACTTTTCATAAGTCGTAAAACTTCGTTCAAATCGAAGACGTACACGAGCCGGATTCACATCCTGGTTCATGATTCCCCCCGATGAGGTTTGGGAATCGAAATGTCTAAAAGTTCTGACCAGCTTTGGAAACGGTAGAATGGAAAATGTCCGACGCCGTGTAATTCAACCATCTGAAGAGGTGGATAGGTCCCTTTGACGCACGCCCAACTATGCCTCTGATTTTCCGGCGGGAAAATACGATCCGTATCAGGAATAATCGCCGTGTCATATCCAGACCACGCAAAACGATGAGATTGTACGGCTGCCGAAACTGGCCCCCGCCGAGAAACATCGCGGTGGTCCGATATTCCCCAATCGGATGGGGAAACAGATGGGGGGATGATGTCACCAGATTCAATTGGCTCCGCTTCCATTGGTTCCGCAGAAAACGATCGTCCCATATGACGATTCACGGCGGTCAACTCTTCCACACGTTCTTCCACGGATCGGTCCACGGGGTGACTTTGATAAGCTCTATAATCCTGATCACATGAAAATAGACGTTCATAGAATGGTCCAGCGACGGAACGGTCTGCTTGACGCAAGGTCCATTCGAATGACCGTGGAGGAATTCCGCGTTTTCGATCCAATGGCCATAAGGTACCGGCACAGGCCACCGCGCGTTCCATCGTAGGTAATGACGTTCTCAAGAGAGCGGCGAAAAAAACACCAAATGACCAAGCAAACAACTCGAACTTTCGATACTCCGAAAAAATATCGAAACTGTTCGCGGGGAGTTCAACCGTCCGATAATCGTAAAACATCAACACGTCACGAGTTCCAAGCTCTAGAGAGTGGAAAGGACGTTCATCCATTCCCCAACCATTGAAGAAAATAAGCAGTTTTTCATACCCGTGACGTTCATGGAAACATCGCATCCATCACCTCCAATAATCGCTCCAGATCGCGTCGAGTAATCGCGGTCGTCAGTGAAAGTCGTATTCGTGACTGATTCGGCGGCACGGTGGGGGGACGAATTGGCAGCGTACAGAAACCCGTTTCATAAAGTCGTTCCGACAGTTGGAGGGTTTGCGGGACACTGCCCGGAATCACCGGTAC
This sequence comes from Thermoguttaceae bacterium, assembly GCA_028694795.1. Taxonomy (GTDB): domain Bacteria; phylum Planctomycetota; class Planctomycetia; order Pirellulales; family Thermoguttaceae; genus JAQVKF01. The sequence continues at coordinate 2,124 of JAQVKF010000280.1, forward strand.
AATCTGTGAAACACCGGATACAGAAAGATGCTTTTTCAGCAAGTGTTCACGAAGCCAGGAAGCTTGACTCAGCAATTCATTTCGGACGGCGAGCGATGGTATCAAATTTTCCAAAACATAAAGCGTCCACGCGATCGCAATCGGTGGCAGCGAGGTTGAAAAAATCAGAGGACGCGCACGATTCACAAGCCAACGCCGTACTGTGGCAGAACAAACGGCGAACCCGCCTAAGGAACCAATCGCCTTACTGAATGTTCCGATGAGCAGATCAGTCTGAGCCATCAGTCGGTACTGTTCAGCAAGTCCAAGTCCATTGGGGCCAAACAAGCCAAAGGCGTGAGCTTCGTCCACGATCAAAAAAGCGTCATATTCGTCCTTGAGACGCACGAGAGCGGCGAGATCCGCCGCATCCCCATCCATACTGAAGATTGATTCTGTCAATACAAACGCCCGACGACATGATGAACGATGCTGACGAAGCAGTTTCGAAAGATTCTCCATATCTCGATGATGAAAACGATAAAATTTCGCACCGGAAAGCTTTATGCCGTCAATCATACTGGCATGGACTAACCGATCGGCGAAAATAATGTCAGACTTCTCAGCCAACGAAGAAATAATGCCCGTATTGGCATGCCATCCAGAATTGAAAACGAGTGAGGCCTCCTTCTGGAAGTGCTCAGCGAGCCAAGATTCCAATCTCTCATACACAGGAAGCGTCCCGCATAGCAATCTTGAAGAGGTGGAACCAAACGCGTATCGCGACCCTTCCTCACGCAGAAATGCTTGGACCAACGCCTGTTGATCAGCCAATCCGAGATAGTTATTGGAAGACAAATTCACCAGTTTTTTTCCACGCCAGACGATTTCTTTGGCGGTTTTTGCTTGAAAATCGTAAATACGCCGTGGAAAATCACCATCTTCAAACCATGTATCCGGATTCGTCATTCCGATTGCGTCCGTTTCTTTTCATTCTCGTTCCGTTTCCGACAAATGGAGACACACAATTTTTCCCAAGAGCCATCTCCCGATCCGCCAGATGAGCAACGCAATCGGTCGGTTCCTTCGTCCTATATTTTCCTGTCCAACATTTTCGTCGGAGCTAAAGACACCCCTCCGGTTCCGATTATATTGGTAAAAAATCTTTCTGACAAGCGTAAACAGAGGCGTAAGCCGCGACAAAAATCCAAACGCGGCGGAACAAAAGCCGGATTTCATTTTCCTACGAAACCAAAAAGGGCATTGACTTTCGACGGCGTACCCATGAAAATAAAATGGAGGGGGGTTGTTTTCCCGCTGTGTTCGTGGATTTTTTCGGGGCCAATGATTCAGACATCGCCCAGGTTCGCTCGGCTTGAATCGCGAGGGCCGTTGACGGTTGTTCGCCGGAAAAATCATCCCGTTATTTACAATCT
>JAQVKF010000003.1 GCA_028694795.1 Thermoguttaceae bacterium
GTACACTTCCACGAGACTTAGGGAAAACGTGTTTGATTTTTTCAAATTGTTGTTTTGTAATCTTCATACCGATATCATCGGCAACTTGGCTGTTTTTCTATAATTATTATGTGAACACGCCCTAGTTGGTAGTATCAACGTCGTGATGGTGCCAAATGGAATGCGGATATTTTTACCCTGGCAAACGGAACATACGTCCGAGATCGTGCCATATTTTGATGAATGTGGCAAATATGACGAAAAGTTCGAGGCGTCCGAGAATCATGGCGATGATTTCGGTCCAAATGGCGGCGAGCGGCATCTGAGCGGAGGTGATACCACTCGTAAATCCCATGCTCGTGATGGAAGAGGTCACCTCGAACAGCGAACGATCGAACGGTAGTCCGCATGCACATAGGATAAACGTGCCGATCAGGATGGTCAACAAATAGAGAAATACGAATAACAGGCAGTGTTTTGCCATCGCGTCGTCGATATAGACCGGTCGATTGGTTCCCCAGATGGAACATTCGAGCACCGTTTTTTGCGGCAGACACATCCGGCGAATCTCCCAAACGATCAATTTGAGAATCATGTAAAATCGCACTTGTTTGATGCCGCCAGCGGTCGAACAGGTACCGCCGCCAATGATCATGAGCAATAGCATCGTCACGAATCCAAAACTGTTCCAGCTGTCGAACGAGACGGTCGAAAGCCCCGTTGTCGTCAGCACGGCGACTGATTCGAAACAGGCGTGCCGTAGAGCTGAACCGATGGAACCGTAGACCGGGCGGAAGGTGAAAATCGTAAGCAGTGCAATCACCAATGGTAGCATCACTAGCAGTAATCGGACCTCTGGATTGCGAAATACCTGGCGAAATTGGCCGCGGAATAGAAACCACGCCGTCACGAAACTGAGATTGCCCAACAGCATCAGCGCGATGGTAATCCATTCGATGGTGAGTGAATGCCAAGCAGAAAAATTGTTCGTAATGCTTGAAAATCCGCCTGTGGCAACGGCGGTGAGCGAGTGGTTGATTGCGTCGAACCACGGCATGCCGGCGAGAATGTAAGCCAGCGTACCACAGATCGCGTACACAAGGTAGATGACTAGTACCAACCGCGCAGATTGATGTACTTGCGGCAAAAGTTGATCACTGCGTCCCTCAGCACTGGAAATACCGACACCTGTGACTCCAACGAGTGCGGAAAGCATAATGATTGCTAAACCCGCACCACCCACATATTGTAGAAAACTGCGCCAAAAAAGCGTCAGTCGGTATGCCGTACCGACATCGACCACCGTCATACCCGTTGATGTCCAACCGCTAGCCGACTCGAACATTGCGGCGGAGAAGTTCAGCCCCTCGGCTTGCATGAATGGATAGGCCGAAAACAGAACGACCGTGAACCAGCTGAGCGTGACGACGATGCCGCCTTCCTGCAATGAGAGCGAAATTTCTCGACGATAACCATATTTCCAAAGTGCCACACCAATACCGCACTGTGCGGTGGCTGGAATCAAAAATCCGGTGGCTAAACGCAATTCTTGCGGATACGCAAGCAGCAGTACCAGAGGTACAAGCGCCAACGTTCCGGCAAAAATGAGGATTACGCCCAGGGATGCCAAAATGGCCTGATATCGTTGTTGTAGAAATTCACGCTCTCGCATTGTACCGTTTTGCGACCTCCTATTCTGCCGTTGGTAGAGTGGCTTGTCGAAAGATTTCGCTTAATATGTACCACTCCAGCCGATTGCCTGCAACGCAAGCCGGGATGGGGGTCAAAAATTTTTCTCCATCTGGGAGGACCGATGGTAAGCGTGCCGCTGCGTATTCGCACTACCTTACGGTTGGCGTTGGACGACCACGACACGTGGATTGCGGCCTAAGTCGTAAATCGTGGGCAGACAGCTCAAACCGTCGATTGCCGCGACCCGTTTTTCGAGTACGTCACATAGCATAGGACTCGTTTCTAGCAGACAAATACCATTCGGGACCAATCGCTCGACCAGTTGTGGAAGCAGCCGATCGTAAACTTGCATTCCATCCTCACCAGCGACCAGTGCGATCCGCGGCTCCTGATCGCGGACATCGGGCGAAAGTGTCTGCCACTCCGATTCCGTCACGTAAGGTGGATTACTCACGATAAAGTTAAACGTTTGGCCTTTTGGAATCGCGGCGAAAAGGTCGCTTTCGAGAAACGTAATGTGTCCAAGGACGCCCAGTTTTTCCGCGTTACGACGTGCCATGACCAACGCTTCTGGTGAAATATCGACTGCCGTGATTCGTGATTCAACCAAATGTTTCGCCGCGCAAATCGCTAAAATACCACTTCCCGTCCCAATGTCGAGAATCTTGAGATTTGCGCCCGTCACAGCTACCTTCGATGTTCCGCTCGTCGCCCCGGAAGCAGACATCGCGGCCGGTGCCTCAGTGGAATCGGCATTAGCAACTACCGTAGCGGGTTGGCCAGCCGTTCGCTCTTCGGCTTGGGTAGCCGGTGTTACATCGGTGGTTTCGGAATGGTCGGGAGTGGAGGACAGTGGTGATAGTTGGACTGGTGACAGTAAAATACGTTTGGCTGCGTCGAGCAGTCCTGTCACGACGAACTCGGTGTCTGGGCGTGGAATGAGAACAGCGGGTGAAACTTCAAAATCGATGGAAAAAAACTCCTTATGCCCAACGAGATAGGCGACTGGCGTGTGCGCGGCGCGACGTTTGACTAGCTCGCGGAATCGACCACGGATCGCGTCCGTCGCCACCTCTTCAAACCGTGTGTAGAGCGCAATCCGTTCACAACCAATCGCGTAGGCGAGGAGAATCTCCGCATCCAATCGCGGCGAATCGGCTTCGTGTTCACGCAAATAATCGGTCGTCCATCGGAGTAATCGACCGATCGTCCAACGTTCTGCCGTGGTGGCCGCGGGGGTACCTTGGGTGGTGGCTGAGGCTGGGCCTGAGGTGGACGATGTGGAATCCATGCCTAACTCTCCTATCCTCCCGAAAAGAGGTCTAAACTTCCGATGGATTTAACGTTTGCATAACCGTTTGGAGCAGTTGCGGCATCCCTTTGCCCGAGACGGACGAGAAGCAGAGCACCGGACGTCCGAGTTCCGTTTCGAGCGTCGTTTGCAGCGCGGCCGCCTCCGGTAAGTCCGCCTTTGTGACCGCGACGATCTCCGGACGACGTCCCAGTTCGGGGCTAAAAAGTTCCAACTCACGACGAATTTTGCGATAATTGTCAAGCGGATCGCTTCCATCCATCGGCATCGGTTCCACCAAATGGAGCAGCACACCCGCACGTTGGACATGTCGTAAAAATTCGTGGCCTAGCCCTGCCCCGCCAGCCGCTCCCTCAATTAGCCCCGGAATATCGGCGATTACAAAACCTTGATCCATACTGATCTGGCAACGACCGAGGTTCGGATATTTTGTCGTGAATGGATAATTGGCGATTTCTGGTCGCGCACGTGTCAAGCGGCTCAGCAGTGTACTTTTTCCCGCATTCGGCTTGCCGATCAACCCAACATCCGCGATGACTTTCAGCTCCAAACGGAGTTTACGCAATTCGCCATCCGCACCTGGGGTCGATTGACGTGGTGCCTGATTTGCGGCAGAACGGAATCGCATATTCCCCTTCCCGCCGTGGCCACCACGTGCCACGACCACCGTCTCATCCACTTGATCGAGATCTTTGAGCAACAATCCTGTTGATGCGTCAAAAACCATCGTTCCGGGCGGCACTTCCAGCTCGCGATCTTCACCACAGCGTCCCGTACAGGCATCCGCGCCTCCGGGCGAACCGTTCGGCGCGGTCCAATGTTTCCGATGGGTAAGTCCCATCAAGCTGTTGACGCCGCTCGCCGCTCGCAACACAATCGAACCGCCATGACCACCGTCGCCGCCATCGGGACCACCTTTGGCGACAAATTTCTCACGATGAAAACTGACGCAACCATCGCCGCCGCGACCGGCTTCTACCGTAATTTCTATCTCGTCAATAAACATGTACCGATTCCTGTCCGTGGAAATTGTGAGTATCCGGGAAAAAGTCGCCCTTAGAAACCCCTGATTGCACCTCGCTACGAAGTCCAGTATACCACATTTTATTCATCTTGTCGGTATCTGACTCGAATTTCCTTTTTTTACCAGCCGTTGGCATATTTTACTAGATGTTGGTGCTACTATTTCGACGAGTGGATACGTGGTCCGCCGATGAGCCACTTCGTTCCTGATCTCGGCTTACGTAGGAATGGGAACCGGAAGGTGGGAATGCCCTATGACCGCAATCGGCGGACTGTCTGTACTGGTGTTGCGGTTTGTGCGTATGATAAAAAGTTTTCCACCCGCACTTTGCATTCCATTCAAAAATTTTTACAAAAAGCATTTTCCATAGAAACTCGCAAACTTTTTACCCGGCGGTGGTACCGCCAACGTCTAACAAAAACCTTCCTAGCTCGCCATGCGGACAGTCGGGTTGGAGTAAAATAGTCGGGTGGCGTGGAGCATGTTGATAAGTGAGGCAGAGTGCGTGGTACTAAAAATCTAACTCTTGGAAATCGCGACCTACCTCGAGTGCTGAGAAAATACGCTTTGCCTGTTCAAGTCCCATGGCATCCCGCTGGTAAATAGCCTCGTCCGTGAGCAACGGGTCCGTGTGGATCAGGACGCAACGGCCAACATTCGCCTTTTGCGCGAGCTGTGCGACCTGCGACGGCGTGCTGTGTCCCGTACGTTGAGCCTTCTCCTGAAACGCATCCGGAAAATAAGCATCGTGCAACAAAAGTTTGACGCCGCGGATAAAATCGATGAACGCCGGCTCGTCCAACGCAACGGTATCCGAGATATAGGCAAACGAACGACCATCTGTCCAATCCGCGCGAAAACCGATCGCGCCACCACGATGTCGAAGTGGATGCCAACGTAAACGTCCGCCTGACGGGAGCAGGATCGTCTCTGGAATCGGAATAAAACGACAATTCGGCGCGACCGGAAATAATGGCTCGGCAAACAAATGCCGTTCGACCGCTTGCAATTTATCCGACTCACCATAAACGGACACCTCGCAATCCGGACGTGTCCGCAGTACGTCGCTCAGATAGGTCAAACCAGCCACATGGTCCAAATGGGCGTGTGTTAAAAAAATGTCGAGTCGACTAGTCCGAAGATAGTCCCCTAACCGATAAAAACCGGTTCCCGCATCGAACGCCACACCGATCTCCGGAAGAAAATAACTCGCCGTCTGACGACTCGCACTCGGATGATATCCTGTCGAACCTAAGATGATACATTTCACGTCAAACTATCCCTTCTGTTGAACGATCCTCACGAAGCATTCGATGGAACCCGCTAAATACGTGGTGTGTCACCACCTTGTGCGACTGGTCGAACACCACCCATCAGGTCAGTGACCTGCCAACCTGCCTTACCCAACTTCGGGTCTTCACTTCGAGCCGCTTTGACGTCGACGAAAAATGTTCGCGTCTCACCGTTATCGTCCCAGTTGATCGCGAAGCTTTGGACAATGTAATCTCGTTCGCTCTGATCCACCGTTTGGTATTCCGTAGCGTAGTATTGATACTCCCAGTGACCTTTCAGATTGAGCAGGGTGCGTAAGGCTGGCTGTTGCAGCATACCCACAAAATCTTCACGAGCGAATTGATTCCCGATCAAACTGCCGAGGCTGAGGCTCTCAGGGCGTGAGAATGGTGAACGTTGTAAGCGAGAATATTCCGTAATCTCTTCCTGCTTCAACATTTCCAGCACATGTGCGGTAAATCGCTTTGCTTCGGCGCGGACGAGTTGCCGATGTACAATCCACTGAGTCGGCACCATGACCAAGAAAAACAAACTCAGGAAACAGCCGCATTTAGCGAGCCAACGTCCTGTCAGACCGCCATCGCTGTAACGAATCTGCTTGAGCGCGATATAGCCCAACAGAATGCTGCACAATGGGGCGATTCCCCACAGTATCGATAATAACAAAAGTGGAGAAGCGAGACCTAGAAGAAAACTGAAGACCGCGAGCAGACTTAACGTGCGATACGAGTCCACCGAGGCCTCTTCCGGATCCGATGCTTCAAAATGTGACCGATATTCACTCATCATACTACCTCTACGATGTTCATTGCAAATGGATGCGTTTCCGCACCATGTTCAATGTGATGCGGTTTGCGACAAATTCTGTGTGAAGATGGAAACTAAATGGAACGACAAACCTCGCAATACGCTGTCAGTGGGATGATTTATCGGAGGGTTTGTCGGACTTGCGAATAAATTTGATTCCCCAAATCATGCCACCTATGATTACACATGTTGTGGTTCCCCATACGTAACCAATGGCTTCCACTTGTTTCCAATAAGCTAAAATTGCCGTGAGTCCGACAAGAAGCACAATAAATCCAAAACTCAAACATTGTCCTCTAAAGGTATACGTTATCTTACCACGAGTTACTTCCATTTCATTTTGTCGCTCTAAATCTTCACGTTGATGACGATGCGACTGCTCCCTTTCCGCCATGGCAAGAATACGCTCAGCCGCTCCAGGAAGTATCTGCTCATAGACGCCCAATTCACTCGCAGGAGGCAATGGACCGACATACTGCTGTACCTGTGTAATTTTCACTGGCCGCTGTGACTTTGGCTTCTGACCACATATCTTGCCATTCTCGCTAGAAATCGTGTTTTCGGGCACGGAAACCACATCATGCGATTCGTTGGCTTGTTTTTGGCAATCAGGATCGTGAACCATGACTAATGCTCCGGTATTTTTCAGGAACACTGGCGTTGACAGCCGTTCGGGAATCTCGACCCATGTTGGCTGCGTCCTGAGCAAAACCGTCTCTTTCGCCACCCTTCGAACAGTGATGTTCCGTCGAGGGGAAACTTTCGTCCAACAGGTTCCACGCATCTTGCGGACAGAGGAAGCCGATAAGACTTATGAGCGGTGACAACGCACCAACGACCAAATAATGGAGTTCTTTCATCGTGCCCCTCCGTCTTTACGCTACGTCAAAACATCAACCGACCATATCACCCGCCTACCCATTATATCCGCCAGCGGGTTAAATAACCACCGCAAAACGATGGGTGGTACCGCACCTTACGGCGAGGCGATGAGCGATTGGGCCACGTCCGTCTTATACGCCACCGCGGCTGGTAATAAGCCCACAATCGAGGCCAGTAAAACCAAACCGGGAATCAGATACAGCTCGCCCTGTTGGAACATGAACGCATCGACCATCACGCCCGTCTGTTCCGCGATGATTGGGGAAATCGCCCACGTGAGGCCGTGACCCGCGACTAACCCCAACGCTCCGCCCCCTAACGCCAGCAAAATCGATTCCAACAGGATAATCAGCATCACGGTTTTACGCTGTGCTCCTAACGCTCGCATGATCGCAATCTCACGACGACGCTCATTCATCGAGTTGTAAATGCTTACCAAGATACCAATCCCCGCGACGACGACCACCAAGACCGCTAGAATCAGCAAAATCACCTGTAAATTACCAATCAACCCGGTGAACAGTTGCGAAACCTCTTCGACTGGCGAAACCGCTTGAACACCCATCGTTTGCAATTCACGCTGGAGAAGCGGAATGCTCGATTCGGTTCCATCTTGTAAGAGAAGAAAAATCGCCGTGATCCGTTTTCGCTCACGCGGCAACAGATCGGCATCATTTGCCTCCGCGGCCGATGCCGCTCCCGCTGTGGGCGTTTCCTCCGTCGGGGTTGCTTCCAGACCGATCATCAGGTCCTTGTCACTCAACTCGGTCGTGGTGGTCGATTCCGACTCCTGAGTGACGCCCATCACACGATCAGCTTCTTCTTTCGCTGCGCGCGCACGAGCCGCTTCCGCCGCTGCCGCATCCAACGCGCTGGCATGCGATCGCCAGAAGCCTTCCACATTCACGAACACGCCCTTATCCACTGGTGTGCCCGTCGGTTTCAAAATCCCAACCACTGTAAATGCTTCTTGACGTTCCATACCACTTGTGCCGGAATGTGTCGTGCGAAGCGTGTCACCTATCTTTTTACCGGATTTCTGCGCTGCGATTGAACCTAACACCGCCTCAAAATATTCGCCATCCTGAATATTGCGACCTGCGGAAAACTCATAAGCCCGATTGTCATCCGAATAGGTTAAATCACCAAATAACTCCGATGTAGTACCGACGACACGGCAACCTTGGTACATATCGCCCATGCAGATCGGTACCGCAAATTTGACTGAATTGCCCAATCGACCGCGTTTTAACTCGTCATACACGTCATACGACATCGGTGCTGGTGCTTTGCCGATATGAAAAACGGTGCTCAACACCAGTTCCAAACGGCTGCCCGGCGCACCCACGACAAGGTGAAAGCCTTGGGCACTACGACGGAACGACTGATCGACCACACCATAAATGACCAATACAGCCACGACAAGGGCCACGCCTAGCGACATCGAAAACGCCGTCAATGCCGACGCCAAAACTCGCTGTTGAATACTTCGTAACGCTATTTTCCACAAACTCATTGCGCTCGCCCCGCATGGTTAATCTGTTCGAGATATTCAATACGTTCAAATTGCTTGGCCACATCCGGCGCATGGGTCACCATGATCAACGAAATTTTCTCTTCGTGGCAGGTATCACGAATCAAATCGACAATCTGCTGTTGGTGTCCGACGTCCACGTTGGCCGTCGGCTCGTCCGCCAAAATCAATTTCGGACGATTTGCCAACGCTCGTGCCACGGCTACACGCTGCTGCTCACCCACTGAAAGTTGCGTCGGACGGTGTGTCAAACGATGGCTAAGTCCCACACGTTCCAAAAGATTGGCCGCTCGCTTTTTATCCGCGCGATCACGGCCAAAAGTCATGCCGAGCATCACATTTTCAATCGCCGTGAAACCTGGAAGCAGATTGAACGTTTGATACACATAACCAATCCGTTCCGCTCGAAACTGATCGACCTCCGATTCTTCCATCAGCGCGATATCCCAACCGTCGATCTTCACCTTGCCAGATGTCGGACGACCGATTCCCGCGATAATATGAAGAAGGGTGGTTTTACCACAACCACTGCGACCGACCAGTACACATTGTTCCGCAACGCCTACCGAAAATTCCGGAATATCCAGAATATGCAGAGGCGTACCGTCCGGTTGTGGAAACGATTTGGTTAAATCCCGTATTTGAAGCATGTTTGATGATACCAGTTCTATTGGACTCGATTTCGACCAGTGACCACGCCAAGCGGTTGAATTGCAAGCGGTGTCTGTCCGACATTTCTCAAAATCTGACTCACTTCGAAAAACGCGGGCACAACATCCCCTAGGGGATTATACGTCACGAGTGTTCCGATGGTTCGGCCTTTTTACCTGTCAACGGTGTTGCTACTTCGGTGAGTGGTTCCATAGGGTCCGTTCGGGCGGTCGCCCACGGCTCCCGGCCCTCAGTCACGAGTGAGCCGAGGCCGGAAGCGTAGCGCCCGCATCGGCACTTTTCACCCAATTTGCGCTACCACCGTTAGGTAAAAAGTTTTGAAAAGGAGGTTTGGAGGAAAAACTTTCGGAAAAGTTTTTCTCTCCATATGTCTTCCTTTGTTCAAAAAGTTTGGCGAAAAAAGCATTTTTGCAGAAAATACGCAAATTTTTTACCCGATGCGGGCATAGCCGTTTGCCCCGATTGGGGGGCAACTTGTGTGAACACGCCCTAGTCAAAAGTTTTTCAATGCTTTCCTGAGAATCGTTCCATGTGTATACTGCGGATATATTCACCGCCAAGAAAGTCATTTTCATACAGCGCGGTCCGGGCTTTTAAATTCGAGAGTTCAGGGAGAATATCATGCGTTCATGCCCGAAATGTGGAGCGGAAAACCCAGATATTGCCAAGTTCTGCAATCAATGCGGAGTGTCCTTGGTCACGGCATTCGATTCAGCGTCGGCAACCATTGCCGCAAATCCAGGGAGCTATTTTGAATATACGGAATGGGATAGTGAAATAACGATTACGAAGCTGAAAAACAAGGAAATGGAGGGTAAGATTGTCATTCCAGCACAGATCGACGGCTTACCAGTCACATGCATCGGAAACCGGGAAGGAGGAGATGGTAGTATATACGGGGCGTTTGAGGATTGCAGCGGGTTGACGTCGGTGACGATCCCAGAGAGTGTGAAATACGTCAGCCATTCGGCGTTTGCGGGTTGCAGCAGCCTGACGTCGGTGACAATCCTGGAAGGCGTGACGAGCATCGTGGATAGGGCATTTGGGTATTGTAAGAATCTCACGATTCAAACACCCGAAAATTCCACCGCAGAAACATACGCCAAAAAGAACAAGATTCCATATGTCAACGAAGATTAAAGAATATTAAGAAAAGGGGCCTATTGTGTAACCGATAGTGACCACTCGCCACCGGCTCGACCACGGCGATCTGCGGTTGACAACGTTCAACGTAATCAAAAAGGCCCGAGACGTCCAAAAACGGGAAAGTCATCGGGGAGACGTGGTTTCCAGTGTGCGTTTGAGCTGTTCCGCACTGGCAATGATTCGGTCTAATTCTCGACTGTATTCACGAATTTCGACGCAGGCTCGTTCGACCGAGCCAAATAGTTCGGGCCACGCCGTTTCGGGTAATCCCGTCGTGATCGGCGTTCCCGTAGTATGTGGCGGGGCGGAAGAAACGGATTGCGATATTTGCAACCCAGCGTTGATCTCTCGCTGCAATCCACGGCGTAAACGCCGACTAAAATGAAGGTACATCAGAAAGCAACCCAGCAAAAACCATGCCAAGGTGAGCAGATAAAAATCTAAACCCAGTAGCGGTTGGGGCGGATTGGATAACCATGAGTCGAAAAAGAAATTCTTCGCCGGTCGTGCGAGCAACAGTATCGTGACGCACCAAAACAGTGTCTCATAGGTCAGTCGTGTTAAAAAACCGGAATTCCGCGATGCCAAACGTTCGAGGAGCCGTTGGACACGCGTCGCGATCAGCTCGGTACAATTCTGTGCCGATTGTGAAGCGTCACGCGCCAAGCGTTCCATCGCAAACCGCTCACCTGCGGCGTCACGTACCCCCGCGTCGTAGCAAAACCCCTCAATCGCCAATGCTGTCTCACGTAGTTTGACCGGATCCCAACCCCAGAACTCCGGGTTGGACGCAAATATCTGATCGGCTTCCTGATTTTCTCGATTTTGCTTCCATTTGCGAACTGATCCAGCCGCGCCCAAAAGGGCAAGCTGCGCCGGACTGCGCGCTCGAAGCAGTAATGAACTGAACGCCAAATCGCCAAATTGATGAAAACCACGAAACACCGTCTGCAAAGGACTCGCTCCCCAACAGTCTAACGCTTGACCGACCAGGCGATGTTCCCATGGACGTCGATAGGCCAGCAGTTCTTCGCGCAAACGTTCTGCCGTGGTGGCCGCGAACATGCGACGTGTCTCCGCGATTTCATGTTCCAAACGTTCCAATTTCGGCATTCCTTGATTCAGCCGAATGCGGCACGTGTCCAACGCTTCCATGACCAATTCCCAGAAATTCTCACGCCGAATCCGTGTTGCCGCCGTACCCGCCAACTCATGTCGTAGAAATTCCAACAATAAAGCGAAATCGCCCGACGGTGCCTCGCCTTGACGGGTCGACTCGAACGCCGAGATCGAATCGACAAAGAAGATACGATCCCCAAGCATGCCTGGTGGCAGAATCTGACGCCAATCATCACGAATATCCTCATCCACATCCGCGTGCGTTTGGACAAAGACAAATCGAACCCCCGACGCCGCGGCAAGCAATTCCTCATGAACCCGCGAGTCACGATATTTTTGTTGCGTCGTGGCCACCAGCAGAACGTCACAATGCGGCAGAATCGTGCGAAGCATCTCGAGATTCGATCGCGGATCGCCAGGCGTATCAGTCGTGTCGGGATCCGGGCAGTCAATGACCGCCAGATGATTCATGACCGTCGAATCGCAAACCAAATGCTCCACATTTTCCGGCGGAATGCCGAACTGTTCGACCGAAAGTCCCGGTGCCGTAATGAGCGTCGGACGTCGTGTCGTCGGTCGCATCCGTCCGGTTTTGACCACATCTTTTCCGATGATCGCCTGAACGAGCTGGCTTTTTCCAACTCCCGTACCGCCAAACGTGGCTATCACGAGAGGGGATTCGATTCTTGCACGGAAAAGATCCATTCGCTCTAACAGCCGATTCATCAACGCACTGCAACCGCTAGTGCCTGACCAGTGGGGTGTGTGTGCGATCCAATCTCGCAGCGATTGAGTCACCGCATCCATTTCAGCAAGGACCTGCAAACGTTGTACGACTGGCGTGTTGATACTCATACGGAAAAATTTCCTTCAAGATCAAAAAATAACGCTTGTTATTCTTCGCGATTCATCGCTTTGAGCGCATATTTCAGATAACCGTTTTTCTGGCACTCGCGAATGACGTGATTCAAATCACGAAATGCTATTTCGCGATCCGCGCGAATGACCACCGTACTTCGCAGTTCATCACTATCGGTAAACGACGGGTTCTCGTGTTTGAGCTGTTTACGTTCCACCTGAGCCTCGCGAGCCAAGTATCCTTCAATATCGACCCGCTGTCCGTAAACGGAGACGCTACCTTCTTTATTGACGTTCAAAATCAGAAGCGATTGAATGCCACGTGCGTCGACAGGACGCGCAGAACCGATCACGGGTAGATTCAGGCTCATATCGACGGATGCCGCCTTGAAATTGATGACCAGCATAAAAAAGGTGATCAATTGAAAAACCATGTCGAGGATCGGCGTGAGATTAGGCCGACCATCCAATTCTCCCGCACTATTTGATCTTCGCATACGATGCCTGTTCCATAATCCCGTGTTTTCCGAACGATTTTTCGCTAAAAATATCTCAATAGTCCGCCGATTGCGGTTGCCGCCGCACCTCGCGGTCCAACTGTCCCTGTGGCGGGCCGGGAGTCTTTTTATTTAGACGTTGGCAGCATCAACGTCGGATAAAAAGCCGGTCCAATCTTTTATTGACCGGTTTGCTGCTGATTGATTTGGTCGGCAAATTGGCGAAGGAACCGGTCCGCCTCGTAAGAGGCCGTCGTCATGATCGTCATCACACGGTTACGGAAAACGGAGTAAAACCAAATCGCGGGCACCGATAAACCAACCCCTTCGAACGTCAGCAGCAACGCCTCGGAAATACCACCCGCTACCTCACTCGCCTTCATCTGCGTGTCGGACATCGCAATGACCGAGAAGCTGGCAATCATTCCCTTCAACGTACCTAAAAGTCCAATCATTGGGCCTAAGGTTCCCAACACGGAGAGCAGACTAATTCGCTTCTCCATATCGACTTGCAACGATTCGGCATATCGCTCCATCGTGTCTCGTGCCTGGTCTTTTCCAGCGGGTAATTCTGTGATGCCGACGACCAACAGCTTCGCTAAAATCGACGGATCGTTCTGCAAAATCTGGTATACCTCTCGGTACTCACTCTGAGCAAGGTGGTTCTGAATACGATCCAACAACGCATGCGGTACCGCAATCTCAATGCGGTATTCGACAAATAACTGGCAAACACGCGCTACGAATAAAATCGACAACGTTAAAATAAGCAAACCAATTAAACCGGATGATTCGATAAACCAAGTAAAATAGGATTTCGTTTTTGCCTTCGTCTCCGGAGCTTTGGCCTTGGAGGCATCCTTTGCTGCCGCATCAGCCGGGGCTACCGCAGCCGCAGCTGGAGCCGCCTCACCCGCTGGAGCCGCCGCCGCGTCCGCCGGAGCGTCAGCCGCCACTTCTTGCGCGACCGACGTTCGCATCAATGGCACCGAGGAGGTCGGCTCAAAACGAGTTGGCATCGTTACGGTTAAGACGCATAAAACCAATTTGGCTAAGCACAAACCCACGATACCCGCCACAGCCGTCCGGATCAACCCGCGGGCGGTAGAGGGAAACGGCCTGTTGGACTCATTCGTATATTTTTCTGGCTGATTCATATGCGTCTTTCTGGCTTCTGCCTCACCGATAATTTCTTCTGGTTATGAATCTTCGGGAATAGTACCAATTGTGGGAGGATTTCGACATGACTCTGACCGACCACACGCCGTCGAACCATCCTACCACCCCCTATATCGTAGTCGATTCGTACTTTTCAGGCAACGGGAACTCCGCACAAATTCGAATCATTTTTCCCCAATCACGCCGCTCGATAGGGTACAACTTTGTTAGACTCGCTTTTCCCACTGGCTTTTCTACCCACCTTCTCGCCGCCAATTTCGTCTGGGACGACTTCGTTAGAGAGAATCGTCCCAGCCTGCTTTCGATGTTATCGACAAAGGTGGTTCGGTCGACTTTTTTTCTGGGGCGTGTTCACACAAATTGCTACCCCAATCGGAGCGACCAGCTGTACCAACGTCAGGTAAAAAGGTGAACCGACGAACGCCGGGAACGGAATGACCGCGTCGTCGGAAGTACTTCACCGAGTTGGTGTGACCACCGTCGGGTAAAAAGTTTGCGCATTTTCTGCGAAAATGCTTTTTCGTAAAACTTTTTTGAAGCGAAGAATCAATGAGAGGGAACTTTTTACTAGACGGTGAAGATGGGCCGCCGATTATAGTCCCTACGCCTCCCAACAATCGGCTCGCTTACTATACCATCACGACGTGAACATGACCGATAGCCATATAGGTTGGCTGTTCAGCTAGGTTATATCTGTCGTTGTATCTGTCTGCTTATCCCATGGCGTGGCGTATGTGGCGTTATAGTGCCCAAGCAGCCAGGCTTCCTTCTTAAACCATCTTGCCCCGCTCAAACGCGAGTCGGACTGAAGATAATGATGTAACGCGAGCAGAAGTGCTCGTACTTCCGGGGTATCACGTGGTGCGTAAACATCGTGAGTAAGTTCAAGATGGCGTCGATGGGCCGCGCGACGTGGTGCGTAATCGACATTCAGTACCCAATGTGGCGTATAACGTTCCAAGACCACCTGCGCGACAGGTTGGGAATCCATGTTGCCGACGATGGCTCGCAACGCACCGTCAATGGTGCCGCGTTCTAAAACCTTCCAATCATGCGTACTGCCTAACGTGTCGCAAATCGAATCGAACAGAGCAATGCCGATGAACATGCCGTCTGGTTCATCTTTCGCAAAAAGGTCTGGTGTATCTCCTTCGAAAATGACCAACGTGCGTAAGGCTTCCGGATCCTGAATCGAAACGCCGCGTGGTTTGCGAATCCATAAACGGAAACAAACCACGCATATGACGGCAAAACTTAGCGGAAATATCCAACCTGACCCAATCATCTTCCAATAGCTCCTCCGTAACCACAGTAATCGTCTCTTTTGTGGTGCTATCTATACGGTGTTGTTGCATCATTGCGCAAAGTCACCATAGCCCACATGTCCAGACGAAATGTACCTTGATATTCTTTTCTTGTGGGCAACATTATAACGCAATCCTCGGCAAAAAACGACGTTGACAAAAATTCTTTTAACCGTTATACCGTCCCCACATTGGAGAGGATGCGGGTTTGCGATTGTTCCAGCGATGGATTTCAGTGGAAGAATCTCTGAGTTTGCAGGCTATGAGGATACCTTTTGTGGGTGTGCGAACTTAGGCAGAGCGATCGGGCCCCAACCACGCGAATTTGTTTCGAACGATGTCGATTTCCGTTGGCCTTCCTAGGAAAATGGAATTCATCGAATACTTTTATTGGGAATCAGTCTATTACTGCAAGAGGCGGAGATCATGGATCTAACACGTCGAACATTACTGGGAACTGGTCTCTTCTTCCTTACCGGCTGTTCCTCTGGAACATTGGGTAAGCCGTCGTGGATGGGTGGCGACAAAAAGGAAGAAAAACCAGAATCAAAATTGAATCGTGGAAGTCGCGTTGGGGATATGGTCCGGCCTTACATTAACATTTTGAAAGTGGAAGCGACCGGTTTGGTCGTCGGACTCGATGGTACGGGCAGCGATCCGCTTGAAGGATCCGCCCGGAACGCCATACTCGCCGAAATGCGAACGCTTGGTGTTGAAAACCCCAACGCCATTTTGCAATCCACCAGTACCGCGGTCGTCAATGTACGTACCTTTTTGCGGCCCGGTATGGCGAAAGGCGATCCCATTGACGTCGAATTGGTCTCACCACTCCAAAGCGATACTAAGAGTTTACGCGGCGGACGTATGTTACAAGCTCGACTGATGGAAATGATCGCGGCGGACGGAATGATCCGAAAAGGACGCACTTGGGTGTTGGCCGCAGGGCCTGTGCTCGTCGATCCCACCGCCAATCCCGATGAACCCAAAGGACGTGCCCTTGCGAATAAAGGGGTGATCCTCGGTGGTGGACGCGTGCTCAAAGAACGTCCGCTGACCATTCGTATGCTGCCGATGTTTCAAGCGGGAAAATACGCGAAACGCGTGCAAGAAGCAATCAATAAACAGTTTGGTTTTTATGAGGATGGACATCGCGTTGAGGTGGCAAAGGCGCATTCCGGTGTGGATATTGAAATCCGCGTCCATCCGCGATACCGCAACAATCTTTCGCGTTATTTAGAGGTCATTTTGAGCGTTCCGCTGTCCGATTCGCCCAAAGATCGTACGGAACATATCCAACGGTTGAAGTCGGAAGTCGGCGATCCGCGTACAACCGTCCGCGCGTCGCTCGAATTGGAGGCGTTCGGCAAAGAGGGTGTGCCGATTTTGAAAGAGACGATGAAAAAATCGAGTAACCCAGGCGTCCAACTCTGTACGGCGGAGGCACTAGCGTATCTCAACGAGAGCGACGCTGCGGAAACGCTCGGACGATTGACGACGGAATTTCCGGAATACAAAGTGTTTACGCTCAGTGCGCTCAGTGCGCTCAACGACTACATGAGTGTGGAACAGCTACTCATCTTGCTTGATTCACCAAGTGCTTCGACGCGTTACGGAGCATTCCGTTCCCTGAGACAGTTGCGGCCAGATAACGCACGGATTGCAGGCGAATACCTAAATGGCAAATTCTGGTTCCATCATGTGGCCTCCACGGCGGAGCCGATGGTCCATGTGACGAAATCACGACGTCCAGAGGTGAGTATCTTTGGCGGCGATGTGACGCTAAAGGGACCTTTTGCGATTGAAGCGGGAAGTACGATTCTCGTCAACGCGCGAGCGGAACAGCCGGATCAGGTGCGTGTAAGCCGATTCGTGCCGGGTGAACAGGACCAAATTCGGTTGACTTCCACCGATTTGGAAGAAGTGATCCGAGCTGTCGTTGAGTCGAACGGCGATTATCCAGACGTGGTTCAAATGCTCCAAATGGCAAAAGATGCCAAAGTGTTGCCATGTCGATTCGAGATTGACGCGCTTCCGAAACTCGAACAGACGGACGATTGGAACAACGATACTGAGGCCGATTCGACTGGTTACAATATGAAGAATCCGTTGCCAGACCTCTTCTCCGCCACAAACCGTATCTCGTTGGGGGCGACGCAAGGCGAAAAAATCGAAGAGAAGGAAACGAACTCCGAAGAGGAAGAAAAAGCCGGACTCTTCTCCTGGCTCAAGGGAAGCAAAGAGGATTCGACTGACGCTAGCGCGACCGAAACTGATTCAACCAGTACGAATCCAACCGACGCTAGTTCGATCGAGGCTGGTAAGGACGAAGTCCCAACTGCCGAGGTTCCATGAGTGAAGGGGGGATCACCTTTGGGGAGAAGTCTGGGCTGGATGGGAAATCGGAATCGAGGATCGAGGAGCGAACCTAACCAAGCGTACCACGATTTGCGCGTGCGCACAAGAAGCGTACTATGATGATACCGCAATGGGTCGAGAGTCGAATTGTTGCGGATCGCAAACGCCGAATGACATAGAATCAAATTTATTATTGGGATTTGTAAAGGAATCTGCGTAAAGAACGATGTTAAAACAACTGGAACTGGTCGGATTTAAGAGCTTTGCCGATCGGACCCGGTTCGGATTTCCCGCCGGAATAACGTGTGTCGTGGGACCGAACGGTTCCGGCAAGTCGAACGTCGTGGACGCGATTAAATGGGTGTTGGGCGAACAGAGCGTCAAAACGCTTCGAGGCAAAGATGCGACCGATGTGATTTTCAACGGTTCTGGTTCACGTAAACCGATGAACTCCGCGGAAGTGACGCTAACGTTCGACAATTCGAAGGGGCTTTTCGCGGGTATGTCAAACGCCGATGTGGCGATTACGCGGCGTATCTATCGAAGTGGTGAGTCGGAATATCTTCTTAATGGCGAACCGACACGATTGCGTGACATTCGTGAGATTCTCTCTGGTACAGGCATGGGGACGCAGGCATACTGTGTCATTGAACAGGGACGTGTAGACGCACTGTTAGCCGCTTCGCCTAAAGATCGTCGCGCTCTTTTTGAAGAGGCGGCTGGCATTAGTCGGTTTCGTGTCAAAAAATTGGAAGCGATTCGTCGATTGGAACGAGTCGATCAAAATCTTCTGCGGCTCTCGGATATTGTCGAACAGGTTCGGGACCGACTCGAAACGGTTCGACATCAAGCGGGCAAAGCGAAGCAATTCCGCGATCTTTCCCAGCGTTGGGAGGCCTTGCGGCTCTGTGCGTCGTGGTTTGACCGAAGTCGTTTGGTGGAGACTCTTTCGAAGTACGAGGAGGAATTGCGGAGTGTGACCGAGGCTCGCGCATTGCTCGTTTCGGAATCAGATGCGGCGGAGGTTCGGCTCACGGAGTTAGATGTGGAAATTCGAGCCGCTCAGACGGCGGTACGTGACGCGGAAGCGGAAGCGGCGACCAATCGTGAACGGATTGCCGGTACCGAATCCATGATCGAACATGAACAGGCACGTTTACGAGAACTTGGCTCGCAGGTGCAGCGGTTCCAATCGCAGCGATTGGAGCTGTCGCAGCGTCGTGAGGAACTGTTGGGGCAATACGCGACATTGGAATCGGAAGTGGCCTCAGCTGAGCGGCGGCGGGCGGCGGCTGTTGCGCGATTGGCCGAACAGGAAGCGAAAGAATCGCAATTTGGCTCCGAAATTCAGTCGATTACCGAGCAGCAACGTCAACAGAAGACGGTGTTACGCCAACAGATGCAGGCGGTTAGCCGTTTGGACAATCGGATCGGTTCGTTGGAGGGTAAAGTCGAATCGACCGTGGGGGTTTGCGAACGATTGGAGAATCAGCGTCAGGAATCCGAGGCGCTGGGTGGTTCGCTCGCGGAAGAAAAACGGCGACTCGACGAGGAAAAAGGTCGATTGGAACACGCGGCAACGGCGAAAAATGCCGATTGGGCCGCCGTGCTTGCGCAGATCGAAGCGTTGCGAACTCAACGTATGGAACGGGACTCCGCGTTAAATGCGGAACGTCAAAAACGGACCGCCGTCGCCGAACGTATTGCTGTGCTCGAAGAGCTGGAAAAGCGACATGAAGGCCTCAGTCCGGGGGTGCGGGAGGTATTGCAGTTGGCGGCAACCCCGCAAAACGGGCCTTTTACACAAGTCCGGGGGCTGGTGGCCGATCTGTTCCGTGTAAGTGTCGAGTCGGCGGCGTTGGTCGAAACGGCGTTGGGCGAACGTGCGCAGCATGTAGTAGCCATGGCGGGCGAAGAACTTCTCGAAACGCTTGTGAATGATCCTTTTCGATTTGCCGGACGTGTTGGTTTTCTCTGGTTGGATGATGGTGTACGGCATCCACGACGCGCGGGGCGGGAATCACAACTGCGTTCGCCGCGTGATTTACGGCCGCCATTGCCGCCGTTACCGGTGGAACACATGGGGCCGTCGCTCATGCCAGTGGTGGACGATCTGACCGGATTACCCGGCGTGGTCGATCGGATTGATCGATTGATCGACACGGATGAGGAATATCGACCGTTAGCCCAGCGATTACTCAGTCGAACATGGATTGTTGAGAGTCTCGAAGATGCTGTCGATTTGGCTCCGGATCATCCCGATTGTAAATTTGTGACCTTTACGGGAGAGGTACTGGATGCGGACGGCTCGGTCACGGTCGGTCCGCGGAATGTATCGAGCGGGTTGATTTCACGGCGAAGTGAGTTGCGTGAGTTACGGATTCAGTTGGCGTCGATTGAGTCGAATATTTCGCAAATTGAGGTGGTGATCGCACAGTTTGACCGCGAGATTGCCGTGCATGAACAACGTGGTAAAGAACTGGCAAATGTACATCAGGCGGCGATGGAGGCGTTGAGTCAGCACGCGCATCGAATCACGGCGGCGGAAGAACGAACGCGACAGTGGGAACGACAGCTCAAAACGATTGATCGCGATCTCAACCGTGCGCGACAGGAACGTGATACGACGCAGCAAACGTTGGAAGAAGCTCGACAACAGCGTCTCACATTCGACGTGGAGTTGGAACGATTGGAAAATCTCGTCGCTCAGCTTTCGGGGGCATTGGAAACGCTCGAATTACGGCATGAACGGCTCGCGGAAGAGACGACCGAGGTACGAATCGAAGTGGCGAAAGCGGATGAGGCGAATCGCAATCTCGATTCCAGACGTCTTCAGATTGACGAGACGGTCACGGCACACGAGCGGACGATCGCGGCATGTGTCGAACAGTTGCTGCTCTATCGACAGCGAATCGCGCAGTCGGAACGGACCATTTTACAGGCTGGATCGGAACTGGCGACCGTGTATCTCATGCGAGAAAAGACGAGTGTGCGTGCCGAGAAGTTGATCCGCGAACATGATCAGCGACTCGCTCAGCGGGCCGAATTGGCGGGAAGTGCCCACAAATATCGCGCTAAATTACGACGGCTCGAAGAAAAAATGCGGCAAAATGAACTACTTGTCGAACAGACACGCATGAATTTGGCGACGCTTGAACAGCGGTTTCGCGAGGAGTTCGGACGTGAACTTTCGGAAATCCAGCCGGAAGAACTCCATCAATTGCGGCTTGACGAACTAGAGAAGTTGGAACGTGAGGAGGCCGAGGCACAGCGGCTAGCGGCACAGCGACGGAAAGACGCTGAACAACTTGCCGAATCGGGAGAATTACTCGACGAAAATGGTGCGTCGGTTGATTTTAGTGATCCGGATGTCGGAAGTCTACCCATTGAGGAAGCGATTGATGCGGAAGAAACCGCCAAACAGATCGCGCTGCGGCGTGAAGCGATGCAAACGGAGATCGAATCGTTGCGACAACAGCTCCAATCGCTCGGAAGTGTGAACCAAGAAGCACTCGCTGAGCTGGACGCCTTGGAAAAACGGCACGCTTATCTTGATGGTGAATATCGCGACTTGACCGATGCCAAAACGCAACTCGAAAAAATTTTGGAACGAATTAATGCCGATAGCCGCCGGATTTTCCTCGAAACGGTCGAAACGGTTCGTGGGCATTTTCAAAAATTGTATCGCGATCTCTTTGGTGGAGGACATGCCGATATTCTACTCGAAGCGGATGTCGATCCGCTCGAAAGCGGAATCGACATCGTCGCGCGTCCGCCGGGGAAACAGCTTCAAAATATGACGTTGTTGTCGGGTGGCGAGAAGACGATGACCTGCGTTGCCCTACTGCTGGCGATTTTCCGAAGTCGGCCCGGCCCGTTCTGTATCCTCGACGAGGTAGACGCCGCGCTTGATGAATCGAATGTCGGACTTTTTACTGAGGTGCTCCATGAATTCTTAGCTTGGACGCAATTTATTATGATTTCGCACTCGAAAAAGACGATGTCCGCGGCGAGTACGTTGTATGGGATTACGATGCAGGAGCCGGGTATTTCGCGGCAGGTATCGGTCAAATTTGAAGATGTGAGCGACCAGGGCGACATTCTGACCGCCGCATAACGGCCATGACGCTTTGGTGTTCCACTCCAGTCCGACTGTCCGCATAGCGGGCCAAGAGGAAGGTAAAAAACCTTGTGTACGATCGTCACCCGTGCCACACCTATATGACACCAAATGGCGTGCGCGAACAAAAAACCACCCGATCAAGGGTGGCTCTGTACCAACAGTTTGCAAAGTTAAACTTGAGGCACCCGTGGATTAGGGAACCGAGGCGTACGAACTGCTCATCGCGCTAAGCTGATCCATGACCTTGCGCTGAACACTCGCCAATTCTGATACCCACTTCACGTTCTGATCGTGCGTCGAGGCGATCTCCTGATTAACCTCTTCGATCCGACCACGTAAGGTTCTCACACACAGCTTAACCGTCTCGTACACCTTGTTTGTCTGCTGCAAATCGGCGGCCAACTGCGTATTCTCGTTAGTCAAGTTCTTCGTGTTATCGCTCGCAACCTGCACAGCCGACTGTAACTGAGCCGCATTCAGCTGGATACGATTTACCTGATACGTCAACTCCACCATATCATCGTTCAACGTGTGCAACCGACTTGCGTAATCAAAAACCTGTAATAGCTGATCCTCGCCAGAGGTACGCATTTTCGCGATAAACGAACCGTCGGCCTGCTTTTCGATCACGTTCGGTCGTAGTTTCGGCATTTTTTCATACACCAACCACGAGGCTTTGCTGTCCTGAATTTCGGCTAACAATGATGGCGATAGCTCTCGCGTGGGGACAAGCGTCCACGAGGCTCCGTTCGCCTGAACGTTAAACTGACCCAAGTATTTACCGATCTTCGCCTGCTGCTGCACGTTCGTCGCCGCAGTTACGTCGTTTGCCGCACCATCCGCATTTACCGCAGACGTCGCATCTGCCGCTACGCTGGCTTCGGCCGCTGGGGTCGTTACCACCTGCTCGAACAGTTCCACTCGGACCGGCATTAGCCCGGAAACAGCCGCGGCGGTCGCGTTGGCCGCCCCCGTACCATCCGCACTGGTACCCGCGTCGCTCGATTCAGACGCCAGCATCAAAAGCGGAGAAACAACCATACTCAAACCATTGGGCGAGTATGGTGAATGTTGCGCCGTCACCCAAATGCGTCCGCGTCCCTCTGTAAGCTGTGACAATTTGGATCGCGTCTGATAAATACCATCCGCTCCATGAAGCAACTTCCATTGGCTGGTCTGCTGCTGCCGAATCTCAGCCTCGCACTTGAGAAACTCCTTTTGATATTTGTTCTGGTTGCCGAGTGCAACGATCACAAAATAAAAATACGCAGGCGCAAGGAGAAGCGTTAGTCCTAGAAATATTTTGTTCGTAACGTGCATCGTAAACTCCCGACCCCCATCGGCCCGAATATCGTTCTTGGATGATGAATGACCAATAAGCACTCACTAAATTGCGTCTAAAATATCTAAAAAGGCCACAGGTTTTTATTTTCACCTGCTGCTTTTACTCACATCAATCAACACATGACCGCAAGGCGAAACCTATTCAAGTATCAATCACGTGACGAATCTCGCGTATACTTACGATAAACCACCCAAAAATCATTTTCAAGCGATATCCATCGCGGCACTTTTTACCGAAATTCGTACCTAACACTTTTTAATAGCATCCTGATCCTAGTCTCTTACGACGGTTTCGTCAAGTTTTCAGACGGAAAAGTCGGAGAAAATAGAATCTTTTCGCTATGCTTTTTTGTTACAGTTGCTTTATCCGTCTTATCCGGAATTCCGAAACAAGTTATCTTTTTTATTTTGTTTATATTACTCACCGTACCATATCGGCAAGTGAGAGGTAATCCATCAAGAAAAAATGATAAAATAACAAAAATAGTAGGTATAGGTATGATTGGTTTTAGAATGAAAAAGTAGGGATGGAAATCGGTCGCTGAGATGTATATCTGGGGCGAATGCTCATTTTGGTGCGAAATGGGCGATTTTGGGTGGGAGCGAATTTATTTTTGGCGAAAATTCGCGGATAACGTGTCACCTCGTGGAATGGGTACCCAAAGGGTCGATTGTGGGGAATTTCCGCGGTGAAAAATACCTGTTGACAAAATGAATCTAAAAAGGTACTTCTACCCAATGGTTCTCGGGGTCGGTATGAAGGACATTTTTTGCAAAGGAACGAATGGATGCGTTCAAATACACTCCCATGTTGGGGAAGTCTCCTCCTGTTCGCGGCATTGTGTGGTTGCGGAACAAATCAAGAACAGACGCTTCAATCGTCGGAAACAACGGAAGCCAATGCGATGGCTCCAGCCGATTCAGCGGCAAACCCCGCGGTGGATAAAAAAGATGCGGTGTCTGGCAAAAATGTTGTATCAAATGAAAATATGACATCTGTTGAGAATGCTTTGGATGGAGAATCTGCGGCAACTAGCGAAATGGTAAAGCCCGCCATCGTTCCTGAAGCAGGAACGGCTGAGCCAACGGAAACTTCCAATCCTGTGGAAACCCCTGAAGCGACGTCGTGGGTACAGCCAGAAACGACAAGCGTGGCCGGCAAACCGGTGGTGAAGAAATTGACCGTGCCGACGAACACCGCGACGGCGGAAACGACGCGCCGGATGGAAACGCCACAGCTGGCCGTTACGGCGTTTTTGAACGCGATTCGTGAAGGAAATAACGCGATTGTTGAGGATATGCTGAGCAATCGTGCGCGGAAGAATGTGACAGAGATGGGGTTGGTGGTGACACCGCCGGCGGATCCGTCAATGGATTTCACGCTCGGCGAGGTGGAAATGTTGGGCGAAACAGGTGCGAGTGTGACGTGTGAAGTTTGTTGCGACGTGGAAACAGACGGCCAGACGATACGCCAAACGGTACCGTACCACTGGGTTTTACGGCAGGAGCCAGTCCGCGGTTGGCGCATCGCGGGCGCGACGATGAAAATTCAGTCGGATGAACCGCCCGTCATGTTCGATTTCGAAAATCTTGAGGAAACGTTACGCAAGATCGCCGCGATCGAACAGAGTATGACACGCTAAAAATTCGAATAATTGTGGATCATCTAGGCTTTTGACTTGGAAATCGGCCATTTCATAAGTGATCCCCGCACAGTGTGCGGCGGCAACGGCAACGGCGGTCGCATGGGCTGCCTTTGCCGCGTGACACCCGTTTCGCGAATCTTCGAGCACCACCATCTCAGTGGGCAAAATTCCAAGTCGTTGCGCCGCGAGAAGATAAATATCCGGATGTGGCTTACCATGTGTGATTTCTTCTGAAGTTAATACGAACTCAAAACGTGGACGTAATCCATGCGGATCGAACGTTTCGCTTACCAGTGGACCAACCGAGCTGGTACAGACACATTTCCGTATACCATGTGATTCGAGCCAATCGAGAAGCGAGTGCAGACCTGGCATCAGCTCGACACCCTGTTCACGTACGATACGCAGATAGATGTTATGTGATTCCACCGCGAGCTGTTCTGGTGTCACATCTAACGCATTCCAGCGAATCATCTCGATAAAACACTCGTGCGGCGGACGTCCCATGATTTTTTGGCGCAATTCTGGCGGGTAAGTCTTGCCATATTTTCGCATCAATTCCCAACCCGCTTGGTCGTACAGCACTTCCGTGTTCAAAATCAGACCATCCATGTCAAAGGCGACTGCACGATAGGGCATCTGACTTCTCCTGTGGAACCATATGGCTTAAGATGGGACGTTCTTGGCAATCCAATCCATTGAGCCAATAAAAAAGGAACTGGTTCATTATACCAGTTCCCTTCAACTCGAACAGTGTTCCGCCGTAACGTTACATGTCTTCGTCATTCCACGCACGGATATGTCCAGATTGCGTGCGGAACGCCAAGGCATCCATATCGGGGAAAATCTCCATGATTATCTTTGATGTGACATCTATTCGGTGTTCGCTAGGGATGTTCACATATAATCACATAGTAAAAACCGATAGCCAAGAATGAAATAACAGCAATCGGGGCGGTTTATGTCGGTTAATATTGAAGTTTGTGTGTCTAGTAAAAAGTTTTGGAAGAGGAGTTTGAGGGGAAACTTTTCGCAAAAAGTTTCTCCTCATTGGTTCTTCGCTTCAAAAAAGCTTTACGAAAAAGCATTTTCGCAGAAAATGCGCAAACTTTTTACCCGACGGTGGTCATACCCACTCGGTGAAGTACTTCCGACGATGCGGTCACTCCGTTCCCGGCATTCGTCGGTTCACCCTTTTTACCAGACACTGGTAGTCGCTCCGATTGGAGTGGCAACTTGTGTGAACATGCCCTAAATCTTTCTACTCGGCTTCTGAAGCGTTTTCATCAGTGGGAGCGGCTTCGGCTTCTGGAGCGTTTTCATCAGTGGGAGCGGCTTCGGCTTCTGGAGCGTTTTCATCAGCGGGAGCGGCTTCGGCTTCTGGAGCGTTTTCATCAGCGGGAGCGGCTTCGGCTTCTGGAGCGTTTTCGTCAGCAGGAGCGGCTTCAGCTTCTGGAGCGTTTTCGTCAGCGGGAGCGGCTTCGTTCTGTCCTTCGAGCAGTTCCTGGCGGAACGCTTCTCGCTCTTCGCCTTCCAACCCCATGGTATCAAGCAGTTGATTGATCTCTTCTTCCGTCATCTTGACCGGTTCCGCGTCTTCACCCATAGGCGACGTGGTCCCTGCGTTTGCCATTCGCGACATCTGGACCATCATGATCCCTGTACCAATCGCCTTAAGCGTACCTTCCTGAATCTGGATCGTCGTCAATGCGCCATCTTTCACCGGCTTCGAGGTGATAAGGATACGGTCTTTTCCCGGGGACACTTCGAGAATTGCCAAAATTTGTGTCAGTATCTGTTTCACTTGCGGATCCGGATGGACTGTGTCTACCACACTGTCTACAAAAGTAACGATGGGAGTCGCCGCGATGAAGAAACCACCCAATACGTTCTTCGGTGCTTCTTGTGTACCGACCAATTTGGCGGCGTCTTGGATCGACTTGACCGCATCGGCACTCACCGCACTATAGACCATGCCGTCGGCGGAGTGTGTGGCAACAGCTGCTTGAACTACCGTGCTACCAAAAATCTTCTTCATCATATCCATGGCGTCCGATGGAATTTCTGGCAGTTTCGCCACATCAAACGACGCAATCTGATACTTGATGCCATCAATTTCTTTCGTTTCGGTGGTCAAAGCCTGCTTGAAAGCCTCGAATGCTGCTTTATCCTTGTCGCTTTTCGGTGCAGGAATCTCATCCATGACACCTTTGGCCAAATTGCCCATTTCGGCAAACAATTCATCGACCGCAGCGGTATCTTTGGCTACGCCCGCAGAGATGATCGCCGGGGCACCTGGCGTGAGCAGCAAAGCTCCGGCCACATCTGTTTCACTGCTGAGATTCTTGAGGCTAAGTTCCTTTACCTTCTGCAAATATGCGTCGAACTTTCCGACAATCGCCTTTCCGACTTTTGCCTCTTCCGCATCTGCGTTCTTTTCGATCGCTTGGCTGATTGCCACTTTCAGACCATCCAACGCTTCGAACGATTGGACCAACTGATCCTTCGTATATTGGAGTGTTACATCGTTCATTTTGCTGGCTTGCCAGAAGCCCAATGCCGCATTTACCGGAATGATTCCATACGTTTTACTCGGCATCGGTGTCGTGCCTGTCAAAAGCGACTGAAGCTGCGTGCCCGGCTTGGCCGTGAACGCAAAATCCCATTCGATCGCATTTTCTTTCTCGTTGAATTTCAAACCAATCAGAACCTGATTCGCTTCATACACAAACATCTTCAACATTGCGATCGTTCGTTCCGCATTCTTCACCTGCATTGCCGCCAGAGGATTCTCTCCAGTCGACTTGGACGCTTCGGTCATCCCCGCTTCGATCGCCTCGAACAGCTGATCTTTCAACGCCTTCGGGACGCCCGCCGCAGACAGCTTTACACTGACCGTGTATCGCTTTGCCATCGAGCCCAACGTTTGCTCCGGATTCAGATTTTCGCACATCTCAAACGCCGAGGCGTCAGGTGTCGCGAAGCACCAATCGCCAATCTGCTTGGCAACCATCTCTTCAATCTGATACGTACCATCGCCGTTATCAACGATCGGGAAATCGTCGCCACCCTCTTTGGCGACGTTCGCGATATTGAGCGGCAACATCACGACCGGGATCGGCTCTTCGTCCACGATGAACGCTACCATTCCGGCCGGTTTCGTGGTGTCGAGACTTTTCTTCACAATCGCCGCAGGCCCTTCTGCGGTCATGGCATCAATCATCATCGGAACTTGGTCGTTGCCGATCATTTTGCCAACCGCCGACGCCTGGGAGACGAGATCGTCATAACTCGCTACGGCAACGGTCGCGAAAGGAACCTGTTTCGTCTTCGCTTTCGCCGATTGCGCGGAAAGTGTACCGGCACTCAGTAAAAATGCCGCTGCGACCGTCATCGCGGTCAAGCCTGTAAGGAAGCGTTTCATCATTCGGTGATTCTCCTTGAAAAAGCTACTGAGCCAATCCGTCGATATACTTTGGGAATTTGGCAATTTTTGGAAAAGACTTCGACTACCCGCAAAGTCATTCCTACTGACTATATAGTATAACAGCAAAGGTACCCCTAGAATCAACAGCGATTTTCGATTTTTTTGATTATTCCGAAAAAAACGTTTGCTTTTTGCCCATTTTTCGATGCAGACCATCTGCCCATTGCCTCAAACAATCCGAATACCCCATGCCCCTTTCCGAAATCGAGAAGATAACGGAATTGGAAACGCTTGCAATGGGTGGTCCGAGACGGTATCCTAGAGCATTCGGGAGAGTCTCCCTTAAGCGGGGGGATTGCCTGTGAATGTCGTGAAGGATCAATGGGGGTGGATGATGCGACGCGCTGTAGACATCAAGTTGCCAGGTGGCGTGAGGGCGCGGCACGAAGCCAATCAAACCTTCGGTTGGAGCTCGAATCCGTTGATTTGACACGTCTCTTTTTAACATGGACACCGTTTGACAACTTCTCTGATATGACCCAAATACCGTCGATTCAATTGCGTGGCGCGAAAATGCATAATTTACAGGATATTGATGTCGATATTCCTGGTGGTCAGTTCGTGGTGTTGACAGGTCCTTCGGGGTCGGGCAAGAGTACACTCGCGTTTGACACGCTTTTCGCCGAAGGACAGCGGCAGTACATTGAGAGTCTGTCGGCCCATGCGAGGCAATTTATGCACCAAATGGAGCGGCCGGAACTCGAATCCGCGGATCATCTTCCACCAACTATTGCCATCGAACAGCATGGTGGCGGCAACAGCCCTCGTAACACAGTCGCCACGGCGACGGAAATATACGATTATCTGCGGATTTTGATGGCACGGCTCGGCGTGGCCCATTGTCCCGAATGTGGAATGGCAGTACAGCGTCAAGATCCGGAAGATATTTTGGATTTTCTGCTCGAACTGCCCGATGGAACACGACTCATTATCTGTGCGCCGATGGTTCGCGACACGCTTGGAGCACATGCCGAAGTCTTCCAGACGATTCGCCGTGCGGGATTCGTGCGTGTCCGATTGGACGGTCAATACGTTGATCTCGAACATCTTCCGAAACTTGATCCCCACCAATCCCATTCGATCGAGGCGGTGATTGATCGTTTGATTGTGCGACATCTGCCAGCCGCGCGACCGCGTTTTGCCGAATCGCTCCGATTGGCTCTCAAACATGGAAACGGACTCGTATTAGCCTCTTACGAGGTACCCGTGAACGGAAGTTCCGCCAAATCGAGCGATGTGGAAATCGGCGGGAAATTACCCATGAAGTGGAAAGATCGGCTCTTTAGTACGGAATATTCCTGCCCAAAATGCCACACAGGGTTCGAGGAATTGGAGCCGCGACATTTTAGTTTTACCAGTCCGTATGGCGTTTGTCCCGCGTGTGAGGGATTGGGTGTCCAGATCCGATTTGATCCGGAACTTTTGGTGCCGAATCCCGAACTACCGATTCAGACCGCGATTGTGGTGTATAAGAAATTCCCCTCGCTCGCCAAACGATTTGCGTCAGTCCTTCGGAACTATTTGGCCGAGGTGGAATGCGACGCGAATGCGTTGTGGAGTACGTTAGGCGAGGAACAGCGGCGGCCGATTTTCTATGGAGATGATTTACACCATTGGCCAGGGGTGATGGCGTTGCTGGAGAGTGAATATGAGCGAGATACCACGGCGGAAAAGCGACGCTGGTGGGACCAATTTCGCGACGAGCTGGTCTGTTCGGAGTGTGGTGGTTCGCGATTGCGTGCGGCGGCGCGTGCGGTCACCTTTCTCGGACAAACGCTTCACCAACTTGTTCAAAAAACCGTGAGCGAGACCCAACAATATTTCAAAACGCTGAAAATTCGCCCCGATTTCGCCGATATTGCCGATCCGCTGATTTCGGAAATCCGAAAGCGACTTGATTGTCTTGCCCAACTTGGATTAGGATATCTGACGCTCGAACGGCCAGTTTCGACACTCTCAGGCGGCGAATTCCAGCGGGTTAAGCTGGTCAACAGTCTCGGCAGCGGATTGGTTGGCGTCTGTTATGTGCTGGACGAACCGTCGATCGGGCTTCATCCGCGGGACAATACGCGGTTGATTGCCGCGATTCGAGAACTTCAGCAGCTTGGCAATACGGTCGTCGTAGTTGAACATGACGAAACGATGATGCGTCAGGCCGATTGGCTCATCGACATGGGACCGGGTGCGGGGCGTTTTGGTGGACGAATTGTTGATCAGGGAACGCCCCAAGAAGTTACTGAACGTTCCACGTCGCTTACGGGGCAATATTTAAGCGGCGAAAAGTCGATTCCGGTTCCCACGTCGCGGCGACGTGTGGCGAAAACGCGGATGTTGACCATCGAAGGTGCGGCGGAAAACAATTTGAAGTCGATTACGGTTCATTTTCCGCTTGGCGTGTTGACGTGTGTGACGGGTGTGAGCGGTTCGGGTAAAAGCTCGCTCCTGCTCAAGACGGTTGCGCGGGCGGTGTACCGTAAAATTTGGGGATTTGGTCCGAAGCCGGGCGTGTTTACGGCGTTGCGTGGTGCGTCGAAACTGGACAAAATTTTACAGATTGATCAACAACCGATTGGACGTTCGCCACGCAGTAGTCCCGCGACCTACACGGGCGTTTTCGATGAAATTCGCAAAGTTTTCGCCCAAACTCGCGACGCGAAACGGCTCGGTTGGTCGGCCAGTCGTTTTAGTTTTAACGTGAAGGGTGGACGTTGTGAAGCATGTCAAGGGCAAGGGACTCGACGGATTGAAATGAGCTTTTTGCCCGATTTCTTCACCGTGTGTCCCATTTGTGAGGGACGTCGATTTAATCGCAAAACGCTCGAAGTGCGGTTCCATGGATATTCGATTGCCGATGTGTTGGAAATGCCGATCGAACGCGCGGCGGAGCTTTTTCAAAATATTCCCACCGTTTCGCGAATTCTCTCTCGATTGTGTGAGGTCGGATTGGGCTATTTGACGCTCGGTCAGTCGGCGTTGACGCTTTCGGGTGGTGAATCGCAACGGATTAAATTGGCGACAGAACTCGCTCGTGTCGAGACGGGAAACACGCTTTATATTCTTGATGAACCGACGACCGGGCTTCATATGGAAGATGTCGGACGATTGATTTCGCTTTTGGGAAAACTGGTCGAACGCGGCAATACGGTCATTGTGATCGAACACCATCCGGACGTGCTCAAAACGGCTGACTGGATCATTGATTTAGGACCAGAGGGTGGCGAAAACGGCGGATATCTCGTTGCCGCGGGAACTCCGGAACAGATGATCGAAGTCCCTGAAAGTGTGACCGGTCAATTTTTACGCGAACTGCTGCCGAGTCGAGCCGATGCGGTCGAAAGAGCGGGCTGACGAAATCGACCCCTTCGCGTTGCCGTTGGATCAATTTTTCACGACGATCGTGCCAAAAGGAAAATCGTGCAATACCTGTTTGCGAGGCGTGAAAAACATCAGGATTCCACCAATGTTGATAGTGTTACACTAAAACCATCGAAGTCATGCGGCTCCGAAACCAACAGAAGTTCCCCGAATACGGGTCACTCGAATATTCATCATACGCATTCCGGGCGTCGCTTGATGTGGCCCGGAAATACCCATGGCGAAATAACATCCGACCACTCCCGTGAAACATAGTATGGGCGAAAATTTCACACCAAAACCGCTGGGATCGACATCGATAATTGACAGGGTCATGATGGTGATGGGGAGCGGGATCACCATCACCAACAGATTGACCACCAAGCCATCGACAAAATAGGCCGCGAAACGGCCCATAGCACTGGCGTAGTGTGGTGAATCGCCGTTGTCTACACGTTCCACCATCTGCGCATGTGGGGGAGACGCGACCATATCGGATTGAGCTGACATAAAATACCCTATTTTCTGTCGGACCATCGACCGTCCGAACTTTTACCGCGATCATATTCGCGTTTCATGGCTCGGATTCGTGTTTTGGTTGCGGCATCTACACGATACGATTCCAAAATTTTTTGAAGCGATTGATGATAGGTAAATTCATCTAGCTCCCTCTGCTTTAACCACGTGATTGTTTGCCGCGGAAAATGGACAAAACAGATGGAAACCGCCCACGCGATTGCCATTTGCGCATAGTAGTCCCCGGAACACGTCGGCACTGCGGCCAATCGGCACAACACGTGTTCAATATATGTCGGCGTGACATAATAATCGAGCAGCATCACCACTCCAAATCGTCGATGGTAGATCGGTTTATCGGCCAAAAACGGATCGAGATAAGCCCACATTTCCGTCAAATGTGAACGTGTTTCCTTGAATCCAGCGGCCAACGTGTCACAAACAGCCCAATTGTCGATCGTCGTAACCAGCCGTCCGAGTCGCTCTAACCGCTCTTCCCACGCAAACGGCGCACCTCCCAACAAAATGGCTTGTAACATTCGTTCCTCATACCATTGTGGTGTCACATCCAAAAATTCCTGCCACGTTCCGTTTTGAATGAGCTGTTTGGCGATTTTACGTAAAATAGGTATCCGCACACCCAAGATCGTTTCGCTCTGGACGGTCGGTACCAGTCTCGCGTGGAACGCTTGAAACGCGGGATCCGCCGCACGTCGTAGCTCACGGTGTGCGTATGCTAATGTGTCAAAGGAATGGTTAGGCTTCATAGGTTACTCATTTGGGCTGAATAGGAACGAATTTCGACCTGGCAAAAGTGGTTTTACCACGAAGGATCGCGGTCGTAAACCAATCAAATGGGACTGTTTTTCATCTATTACAATGGATTTTCACCTTTAAATCTAATTATTTTAATATACATTTCATAAATATATCACATCATTTACAAAGAGTGTAATATAGATATATTATTTTTGCACCTTCCGAATGATCGAGGCGGTATCTTTGAGCTTTTCGAGTCCCGGTCGCAACAGCGGTGTCCCGCGAAAACGCTGTTTGAACTCAGCCTCGTCCATCGAAAAGAGCGTCTCCAACACCAGTGGATTCTCACCTTCACGCGGCGAAAATGGGGATTTTTCCTTGTTTTCTCCCGAATTTGTGCGAACATCGTCACACATGGCCTCTGTCGCGTTTCCTTCAGCGGCGTCCTTCAGGGTGCGATTTGCGTCAGCGGCTTGGTTCCAACGGCAAACATCCTGGCAAACTTCACATCCAAATAGTCGATTGCCCAACACTGTTTGGAGTTCGGGCGGAATGGTGGCTCGATTTTCAATTGTCCAATAACTCAAACAGCGTCGTGCATCCAATCCTCGCTCGGTCAACGCCGATGTTGGACAGGCACGCACACAAGTGTCACATCCTATGCAAGGGTCCCAATCGTCTGACGCATTTTTCTCAAATAGTCTGTTTTGGCTGGTGCCATCGTTTTTATTACTGCGGCTGTTTTCGTCGTCACGATTGTTTTCGCCACGATACGCATAAAGTCGATCTTCGTCATATTCTAAGACCGCTTCGCTTGCGATCACCGCCAGAACGAGTCGGCTTCCATAGCGTGAATGAATCAGCAGGGTATGCCGACCTTGACGTCCCAACCCAGCGCGAACGGCCAAAAATTTCTCCGGCAGTGGAGCGGTATCGACACAGCCGCGAACGGTGTATTCAGGAGCCAGCAACCGATGTTGTTGGAGCACAGGTTTCATCCGACGCCGCAAGGTATCGTGATAATCCTCACCCCATGCGTAACTGGCTATGCGTCCACAATCCACCGTGTGTGGAGCGGGAACAAGCGTTCGATACTCCGCGGCGAGTACGAGAAAACTTCGCACTCCGGGCAATACAAGATTCGGATGGCAGTACGCATTCCAACGGTCAGACAAGTAGTGCATCGTGTCCTGGTAGCTGGCCAGCATCCACGCGCGCATCCGTTGAAGCATTTTTTGATAGGCGGCGAGGCTTTGAGCTTGTGCGTTATCGATTTGGACAGTAGAATGCTCCCAATCTTCGGTGAATGCGCGGCAAGTGCCGACGAGCTGGAAACCCGAGTCGAGTGCCGTTTGTTTCAACTTTTGGGTGAGTCCAGCGATGGACTCGTGGTGTAAAACTTCATCTCGTGGAGTCATGGGATGCCTTGCCGTGACGGAAGAAAATATATTGAAAATTGGTCTTTTCGAAATCCTTGCATATTTCACTTTTTGAGTATAATGGAATAGGGAGGTTTTAGAAATTCGTATCCAAAAAAATAACCGAACTTTTTTCCATGGGAAGCGTATCCTAACATAAGACGCGGAATGGGTGAAAAAAAGTCGTCTGAAACGGTGGGATGCGAGTGACGGCGAAACGTGAGCGACGAGGCATGTGAGCAATGAGGGTGGATCGTATGACACGCGGTAGAATGTTGGGGTGGGGTGTTTGTGTCCTGTGCAGCACCATACTGGCGGGGTGTGAGCGTCCGAGTGTCTCCACTTCCGAATTGGGACGCGTTGATTACGCACTGCCTGACGATCCCGACTTGACCAAACCGTACCAGTTAAAAGATTTACCAGAAGAGATCAATCTTTACAATCACGAGGTGAAAGATCGAGATTTTCGTAAACAGCTCCAAGCACATGGGATCATTCCTTCCGACAGTACCACCACCGCGGTGTCCGAAAAAACGGCCATCGCCGATGGTGTGACTGACGCCGAGCAAACCGCAAAGTCGGTGGCGGAAAAAAACGCAAGCGCGGTGGTCAATGCGGATTCCGCTGTTTCGGATTCTGCGGCGGCACCAGCCACGGCAGAACCGGCGGCAAAGTCCGACGTTGCAGAAGCGAACGTGGTACCGGTCGCCAGCGAAAATGCTCCAACTTTGGATCCAAATTCGCAGGTATCTACCACGCCCATAGCCCCTGCGGGGGAAACCCCTCCCCCCACAGATTCGTCTGATGCGGATTCTTCGGAATCCGCGCCTTCAGGCGAATCGACACCACCCTCGCAGGGGTTTGAAATTCTTGAGGATACTGAAAGTGGTGACAGTACCACTCCGGCGGTGACGGAATCGACGGCGACGGAAGATGGCTCCGCGAGGTGATCCCTAACACAGCTAGTCTTCTGGCGAGAAAATGCGTAGACAGGGCGTGGGTTGTCTGCGCTATTCTGTCATCTTGATTAGGTCCGTGTGGCCATATTCCATTTCTTTGTGGATCATAAGTCAGGCCCATCAGCCATGAATTCGAGTCTGCTACTGGTTAGGTCTCACGGTTCGCGCATAGTCGCATATTTTGCAGACTTTCGGTTGCCAGACGATCGATACCTGGGGTCAGATCGAAAACTTCGACGGAAACCCAACCTTGATAGC
Source organism: Thermoguttaceae bacterium (assembly GCA_028694795.1). Taxonomy (GTDB): domain Bacteria; phylum Planctomycetota; class Planctomycetia; order Pirellulales; family Thermoguttaceae; genus JAQVKF01. The sequence goes on from JAQVKF010000003.1 coordinate 35,518, forward strand.
CGGTTTCGCGCAGCGCTTGGAAAATCGGCCAGAAATCAAGCGAGCCGAAGCCGGGGCCCTGCAGATTAGGGTCGTTCGCATGGAAATGGGCGGTCCATTCGGCGGATTCGCGAATAATTTGCGGGATCGGTCTATTCTCAGACGACATTGCCTTACAGTCGAGATGAAGCTGTACATGCGGCGAGCGGACTCGTTGAGCGAAGGCGATGACCGATTCCGCCGTATTCCAGAAATCAGTTTCTTGGGGCGAAAGCGGTTCGATGGCCAGCATCGTATCGGTCGCCTCAAGTGTTGGCACAAGCGTTTGAATCACATCCATCGCGTAAGCGTTTGCCTGTTCCTGAGTCACGCCAGGCAGTAGCGAACGCTGTTTGGGTGAGCCTAAGACGAGAATTTTGCCGCCGAGATCGGCGCAAAGTTTCGCCAAACTCGCCAAATACCCAGCCGTGCGATGGCGTACCGTGGGATCGGGATGCGTCAGATAATATCCCTCCGTTTTTGCCAGCAGCCAGTGTAATCCGATTATGGAGAGCGAGTGGCGTTCAACACTCGTTCGAATCGCACAACGTTCTACGGTAGTCAATTCCATGGGTGAAGCGCCGAGTGTAAACGGAGCAATCTCCACCCCCGTATACCCACATGCCGCTATTGACGCGAATCCTGATTCCAAATCTCGATCCTCGAAAAGTTCGTTGCAAATCGCAAATCGCATAAAAGTCTCCTATCATGTCGTCGTGAATTCGAGCGAACCCTTTTCTTAGGATCCAGGATACCATCGAGATCGGTAGAATCTGTCTCCCACGCATTCCATGGAACCTGTTATATGTCACATCTTTCACGTCGTCAACAGTTGCGTACCATTTTGGCAAGCGGTATTCCATGGCTCGCCGGGTACCAACGATCTGATTCGACTCATTCGACTGCGACGTGTCCGACGACGATCCCCAATTCAACCTCCGCGTCCGCAACCGATCTCACGCTCCAGTGTCTGCTACTACCATTCGTGGGAACTGGCCCACATTTTACCCCATGCGCCACCCCTACTGCACGGCGACCGCACCTGACGGTACGTTCCAACTCACTCGTTTGCCCGCTGGTGAACACGAGATGTTTTTTTGGCACGAAAAACTCGGACCGCTCGACTTCACCACCATACTCGATCAGATCCGCGTGAAAAGACGGTCGATAAAAGAGGAAAAGACACGTCAACGGACCATGAGCAACGCCGCGATGGCGACCACTGCGATGCAACTCGCCTACGTTGCCGCTGGGTCGTCCGTCAGAAATACTGGAACTCGGTGGTGAGCGTGGCCGCGTCACTGGTGACGCATCGAATCCAATAAGCCGAAAACGCCTCCGGAAACACTTTCTCCACAGGCGTATCCACCGGAAGTTTCACATTTTCATACCGCTGAAAATGACCATTTCCATCGATATCGACTTCGAGCGTGACAGTGATTAATTTCGCGTCGGCAATCGGATCGTCTGTTGCGTGGCGTGTGAGCGTCAGTCGTTTGCGATCAAATCCATTCATGAGGAACGGATCGGACGTTTCGCCAGCCTGGACTGCGGTTTGCTGCCACGGTCCGCCATGTCCGGTCGGTTTACCGAATTGCCACAGATCGTCCACGGCACCCGCCCAGAGTGTCACACAACCATCGTCCGAGCGAATCAAATGGGCATTGCTTGTTGGATCGGCAGCCGCATCCACTCCCGATAAAATCAGCATCCCACGATAGGAAGCGTAATCGACAATTTTGCGAGCATGTGTGGTGATCGGACGTATGCGGATCAATCCACCGGCGTTTTCCGCTGGCAGTTCGTAAAAGAGCCCCGCCACGTTCAATAGATCGCGCTCCGTACAGACTTCACGATCGGCACGCATCGGTGTTTGATTCCATACCACTTCTTCCGTGGGCGAAACGTTCGCTTTGGGCAATCGGAAGCGATGGCCCTCATTGTCCACCATCAGCACGCCGCCAGCATCTACCTGCAAAAGTCCGGTCGGAATCGCCATGTTCCGTCTCAGATAATCGAAAGCCGCAACATCGTCTACTCGCCGCAACCGCATTGATGCATCAAGTTCGTAATATGCCTCCTCCGTCGGCTGCCCTGCCTGGTACGTCGTTGCCGCGAAGTGGAGCGTTCGCAAATCACCTCCACGCGCTCGAATGACGCCTGCCGAAAAATCGGTCGATGGAAGTGCCGCAATGCCATCGAAGATCGGATTGGCTTCCGTGGTCCGCTCATCTTTAGCACGATAAGCAAAAATGGCCGAGGCGGTCGGTAACTCACGATCCGTACGGAGCCGGATCCATTCGCCCACCTCGTTCGGCGGAAACTCTACCCAAACGTAACTGTGCGCCGGCACAATCACCGAACGTAGTGGGGTCCAAACGTCGTCGCCAAGCCGATCGACTTCCATTGTGATCGTGGCTGGCGTGTCGGCGGAATGCGCAAGATGCAGTCCACGCAAATCGAATCCGGCGAAGAGGAACGAATCAGACGGCATGTCAGCAGCCACCGACTCGTTCCACCAGACCCCTCCACAACCGAGCGGCGGTCCCAAATGATCGAGCTGTTCCGGCGTGACGAACCACAGATTCGATTGCGATTGCCCTGGACCGATAATCGAACCTTTATATTTTCGCTGATTTAGAAACTCGCTTCGCGCCGCGTCATCGCAACCGAACACAAGCGTTTTGCCATCTTGGCTCGCCTCGGAATCGTCCCAGCACGCAAAATCGCCAATTACTTTCAGGTAAGTCGAACGCGGTCGAATCCCTGCCGCGTGCGTCGTATCGAACGTGTTGGGAAAGTTCCAAAACATGCCGTGCATCGTCATGAGTAAATTTTCAGCCGTTCGCCCAGAGGACTTCGCCGATTCCCTTTGAGCGGTGATGGATCGAATGCGAGGCCACTCCGTGTTCCAACCATGTGCCCCATCGTAACAGTGCGACGCCTTTGGCAGTCGATATTTCGTCCATTGTCCGTGATCGAGAACCATCAACAGGACAGACCGATGATCCCAACCGGTCGTCCAGATGGGATCGGTTAGTGGGTTGGCGTTTCCGTAAATCCCCCCCGGACCGGTCACTTCGCAGCATTGATTCCGCAGTACGACACGCCATCCCCCCGTTCCGCCTTGGGCATCCGGTGCGGAAACTCGTTCGACTCCATCCCATTCGCCCAATGCACCGGAAGCGATCTCTGGACGTGTCAATGCCTCCGCGGAACGTTCGCCATTGTTCGAATAAATGGCACGATGCTGGCCGGAGTAAAAACCTTTGCCATGGTAACCGGGCAAAATGTCAAACTCACGTTTTTGCCCATTGTTGTCGTCGGGGTAAATTTCGGTCACATTAAGCGAGTCGAGCGTGACCTCGTAAATTCCCTCTTCCATCGTGGCGTAATAGACTTTTGTTGCCGGTTCAAATAGGTGTCTCGCACACCCCGTTAATCGTCCGGGCATCGTACTGTAGGGGATTGTTCGGATTGATCTGTCGGACGCAATCAGGTAGGGTCCCATGAGCAATTGGTTCGTTTCACGATGAATCATGCGATTCGCAGGCGTGCCGCCGATACTTTCCGGACGAATTGTCACGTTAAGTGAACGGTCGATTTCGTATAGTTTGTCGGAAGAACCATTCGGCAAATGCGGCCCATATGTCATTACCCACAAACGATCAGCCCACGGCACCACCGCTCCCGTGCCACATTCATTCTCGTTGTTAAAATAAGCTAAATGTGGATAAATTCCGGAATAAGAGAGGTGTTTTGTTGGTGGGACTATTTCGTCGGGCGTCTGCGAGGCGATGCTCTCCGGCATGGGCGTCAAGAGGGAAGTGGAAAGCAAAAGGATCAGAAAACCGACGAAAATGGGTGATAGACGTGATATTTGCATATAGACCCCACGGATTGTGTTTTGGGCGGGCGGCAACGCGCCGCTGCGAGTTAGCCTTTTTACTAGGGCAATCACATGGTAAAAACCGCCAAGAATGAAATGACCGCAATCGGGGCGGTTTATGCCGGTTGATATTGAGGGTTGTGCGTCTAGTAAAATGTTTTGGAAAGGGAGTTTGAGGGGAAACTTTTTGCAAAAAGTTTCCTCTCATTGGTTTGTCGCTTCAAAAAAGTTTTACAAAAAAGCATTTTCGCAGAAAATGCGCAAACTTTTTGCCTGACGCTGGTACGATTGATCGCTCCGATGGGGTAGCAACTTGTGTGAACACGGCTTAGGGTGTGGTGATTCCAATTTGGTGAGCGGGGCTGCAAAACCATTCTGACGGGCGGCAACGGTTTCCAGTTCTCACTGGTCGAATATTACACTCCTACCGCTGGATTTTCAGTATGGAAAGCAGTTGGGAATCATCACGAATGTAGCACTTCTAGGCATCGGACAGGTCGGGATCGCCCGGCGCGCTACCGCACCGTAGCGGCGTCAATTGGGCGTGGCCGTATATTTTGCCGGACAGGTGTCGGGACCGTACCATCTTCAATCGTGTTCCAAACCGAACTGGAGGGTACTTCGGGGTTCGTCGCGGTCCTTTGCGTGGCCATATTTCGGGTCGCATTTTGGGACATTCCAGCCGACACTGGCTGTACATTTGAGGTTGATTGTACGCTGCCAGTAGGCGGTATGCCCGTAGCTGATGCGGTAAGAGGGTCGTTCGCGGCGTGGCCGCTACTCGTCGGATTCGTCGAGTATACCACCGGTAACACCTGCTGTCTGGAAAGTGGCGTGTCTGCCGCTACGGCGACGGCCGTATGTTCCGCCGCCACTCCGCTCGTGGGAGGCGGTGGCATCTGGACCGGCGTTAGCAGTGGTGTTGTCGTGGCCGTAGGATTTTGTGCCATAGCCAATTGTGTCGGATTGTCCGTGCCAGTTGCCGAACCTGCCGTCGGGTTGGAAGTACGATTGGTATTGAGCGGTGATCGCCAAGCGAGTTGCGAAGCCGCGCCGGGGTTGACGCCATTGGATGCGGTAAATGCGTTTGAACCCTGTGGTACAAGTGGTTGAGCTGAACTGCCCACCATTCCTGTCGAGTTGCCTGTGGGCGGGGCGGGCAGATTGCCCCCCGTAGTGCCGCTTGGTACGCTCGTACCGCTTGAGGTACTTGCCGGTGCGGGGGTGTTGGTATAAGGTAATGCGTTGGTCGGCGCCGGTGCGTTAGTGGGCGCTGCGTTGTATGGGGTGACGTTGGGATAGGCGGATGGCACATTCGTGGGAGCAGAGCCGCCATTCATGCCGTAAAAAGCGGTGTTATTGGCTCGATTTTGCGTTGCTGCGTTGGTATTGGTGTTCGGTGTCGCATAACTTCCGACGGCGGCGCCGGTCGCGGGTGGAACCACACGGGTTGGGCTGCCAGAGGAATCAAAAAGACTCGGTGCGTTCTTCTGGTCTTTCTGTTTACAACCGGCGCACAAAACGACAAGAAGTATCCATCCCACGAGAACATACGGAATGGATTGATTCTTGGGAGCTGTGTTTCCATTCCATTTGGATAGACGAAATCTCATTCGAATTCCCTCAAACAAGCATAGAGGTTGAGAACGGTTGCCGCTTCACAAACCGCGCTCTTCCGTAGTTTGGTACCGATTCCGTAGGGTGTCTGAATATTCATACGGTTTGCGTCACCGGTTCCGAAATATGCCCCGATCCGCATCTATCAGACGGATCCGGACGGGAGCACAAGCGGATGGTAACCCAACATCACGAGTGGAACCACCAAATTCCATGGAACGGGTATAATATTCCGACAGGTGTGGCTATACCAGATTCTGGAGAATTGTCCAGATCAATTTCTCAAAAAATAGTGCCGCCGACAGATTTGTTGGATGGAACAAGAAACTACCGTCGAACGGGATAAAAACGGAGTGGTGGAAGAAGCTGAATCGCTGAAAGATGGAAAATGTGATTGAAATGGGGGGAAGCAGGAGGGGGATTTGATTTTTTTGGCGGAATCGATATATTTGATTCCGGTGGTACCATTGATGATCTGGGGGAAGAAAAATGGATAAGCCGATAGACTTTTATGCGTCGCTCGGAGTGGCGAAAGATGTGTCAAAAAAAGATTTAACCAAGGCATATCGCGCGCTGGCGAAGAAATACCATCCAGATCGTAATCCGGACGATAAAACCGCACAAAAAAAATTCCAGGAAATTCAGGAAGCCTACGATGTGTTGAGCGATCCTGAAAAACGATCCATTTACGATGAATATGGAATCAATCCTCTTGATGCCCAGGCGTTTTCCGCGGCAAAACAGGCGAAAGCGGCTGGCGTGGACGGTGATGCGTTCAAACGTGGCTTTGCCGGTGGTTTTGGCGGTGCTCCCGGTGGCGGTGCTCCCGGTGGTTTTCGATTCGAAAGTGGTGGAAACGGGGAAGGCTTTGATTTTTCGTCACTTTTTGGCAATATGGGTGGCGGCGGCTCGCAAGGCTTTGATTTTTCGTCACTCTTTGGCGGCGGTATGGGGGGAACCAGCGGACGCCGCTCGGCACGTGGCACGCGAGCAGCGATGCGTGGTCGAGATTTGGAACAGGAAATATCCATTCCTTTCACCACGGCGGTGACCGGTGGAACGATTGCGTTACGACTGGCTCGCGATGGTCGTACCGCTGTGTCCGAAACGATTGACGTGAAAATTCCAGCCGGTATCGAAGATGGTAAAAAAATTCGACTTCGCGGTCAGGGTGAGCCGATTCCAGGTGGTACGGCGGGTGATCTGCTGCTCAAAATTCGGATCACGCCGCACGCCTATTTTCGACGCGAACAGAACAACCTCGTGGTGCGAGTTCCGGTGACTTTTGCAGAAGCGACGCTGGGTGGCAAGATTGACGTGCCATCGCCCAATGGTATGGTCACGATCACCATTCCCGTCGGAACGACCAGCGGTAAACGATTGCGGATGAAAGGACAGGGGGTGGCGACAAAAACCGGTACAGGCGATCTTTTTGTCGAGATTCTTGTCGATGTGCCCAAAACGGTCGATGTGGAGACGGAAAAACTGATTCGCCAACTCAATATGACTACTGCCGCGGCAACGCTCGAATCACGTCAGAAACTTCGATGGTAAACAGCTTTTCGGAATGGGTACTGTTTTAGAATAAATGGGCATTTTGGAAAAACGGCTGCTTTTGGGGTGGCGGCCGCTTGGCGGCGATGACTGTTTTGGTAGGCAACGTTTGGATGGACGCCGCTTTGAGCGCGGTTCGCGTTGTCCGAGGCGTATTCTATGTAGCGAAAGAACGTGAGTGGGTTCCACTTGCCTCTTACGCGAAGAAGTTTTATACTTGGCACGATTTTGATGGGCTTGATTCCTTGCGGACTTCCCTTTATCTTACCGGAGGCTATGGATGTTTCGTCCCTTTCTTTTTAGCGATCAAGCTGAGCTTTCGCCAGATATCTTGGCGTTTCTGTCTGAGGCCCCGTTGCATTCGACGTTAATTCGTTATCCACAATCACCGGACGGTGATTTAAGCTCATCGAATGTGCGCCAAACGGAAGCAACCACGGGTTATTCATGGAATGCGAATCGTTTGTTCGCTTATATTTCGGCGCAAAGTCGTGCGTTGGCGAATTATCCCGACGGAATTTTACTCTGTGCGGCGGATCACGGTTTTTCGATCCGTTGGTGTAATGAGCGTTTTCGTTGGTGGAACGAGGCTATCCGTGAGCGAGAAAAAAAAATCAACGAATGGAATCTTCGTTTGCGATCATCCGTTCCTGAAGAGCCTGTCGCACAGCCGGAATATTCGATGGGAATTCCCGATACGGATGGTTCTTCCTGGATTACGCCCACGTTTTCGAATTTGGCGGATGGTGATGGACAAGAAGAGGGTCTGCCGCCGCTGGAAGATCCTTACGGACCGATTCCACAAAAGAATTTTCCATCGCTGCAAGATGAGCGATTCCTCGATTTTTTTCCGATTCGTTCCGCGATGGAAGATCGATTTTCCGTCCAAAATACGCAAAATCCGCAGGAGTTGATTCGTGAGGTCGCGCAAAAAGCGATTCGTGAAGCGGTACCGCAGGAACTGATCTTTGAAACGACGGTCTCCCGGCGTTTTCGTATGCGTATTCAACCGTTTCGTGTGAACGATGAGCAAGATTCGTTATTTTTGACGTTACGTGACGAAACCTCCGAGTTGAATGTCGATACGATCCAGAAAAAGGGTGAAATTCTGGAGCTTGGGGTTGATCGTCTGGGCATCGACTACCACGACCTTGACGAGCGTAAGCGTAAATTACGTGAATTGGTACTTAGCCAAACGAAAGAGTTGATCGAATATCAGCATTTTTCGCTTCGTATTTTGAATCCGCAAACCAACGAGCTTTGTTTGGAATTAGACGATGGAAGTGAGCGGCCGGCCAGGAGAAAAACGCTCCACCGCGATATCTATGGAAATGGGATTGCGGGCGTGGTGGCGGTGACAGAACAGAGCTACTTGTGCCGCGATACGACGAAAGATCCCAATTATTTGGCTGGTACGGAATTTTGCAAAAGCTGTATCGTCGTACCCATGAAGCGGCATGGTCAGTTGGTCGGCACGATCAATGTGGAAAGTCGTCTTCCCGATGCGTTTAGCGAATCAGACGTTTTTGCGTTGGAGATTTACGCGCGTTACCTAGCTTCGGCGTTAAGTACTTTGGAATTGTTAAGTCAGCAGAAAGAAAAAACGGCGGAGTCCGTATTGTCCGATTTCCATCAGGCGATCAGCCTTCCGACCTCCGAGGCGGAACAGCTGGCGTTTAAATCAGCTCAGGAATTGCAGCGTCTCATTACACGCGTGGAGCATGGTGAAACGATCCCAGCGGAACACTTACAGCAGGTTCAGGAGTGGGTGCTGCACACCTGCGAACGACTAAGCGATATTCGGCATCAGGTGCTTACGATTGGCAATAGTCTTCCGGCGGAAGATGCGACTCCCGTAGATCCTGCGCTTCATCAGCCGTATCTTTTTGTTGCGCATCGGGACGTACGATTATCGGATCAGATTCTGAAATATGGGACCTTATGGGGCTGGCAGGTAGTACGAGCGAATTCCGGACCGGAGATTTTGACTCTATTTCGCACGATTATGTCGCAACACGTACGTGCGGTACAGGCACAGTTTCGTAAACATCCGGTCTCGTGGCGAGTGTCTCCGGAGGTTGATCCGGACACGATGCCGAAATCAAATCGGACGCCGACGGCTAATCTGGATTACGCGGAGCAATTTTTACCTCCAGATGAGTTAGAACTGTTAAAACGCTTGTCACGTGGCACATGGCGTGGGCCGCGTTTCGTCGTCATTACCGGTTTGCGGAGTACCGATGGAGTCGGTCCGGATGGTTCACTGCCACCGAAAGATCGCTCACTCTTAGCGGCGAATCAGAAGGCGGACTGGCTCGTTTCGGAGCTTCGTAAGACGATCAACGAATTGGCCCCGCAGTTTGCGGATGGTGATAAGCTGACTCCGTGCCCGGACGAGGAGGTTCCCGGAAAACCGTTTAAGTGTCCGGTACCCGTGATTCTCGTGTTGGAAGATATGACCTATCAACAGGATCATGTGCAAGTGGATGCAAATCGAGAAGGCGCTTCTTGTTCGATGTCGGCGGATCTTTCCGTTGGTGTGCGTGTACCCATCTGCAATATCCAATTGCTGCGACGTCGTCTGAATGAGGCCTTGGCGAAAGCACCGTTCTCGTTCGACTTGGAGACGGATATTGGGACTCAGGATGGTCCGTGAACGGCAACGCGAGGACGCCAGTTTTTTTGGTGGTAACTCAAACTTTTACCAGACGGTGGTAATTCAAACTGGATGAGCGGGTTTGCAAATCCGTTCGGATGGGCTGGGGGCGTTGCGGGCGATCCTGTCTTTCGGCCTTTACCCATTAGCGACCCGCTACATGTCGAACCCGAAATACCGAACGGCATTGAACCAACAGATGTTTTGGACCATCTGACCAATCATGTCGAAATCGTTCGGCAGCAACCCACGTGTCATGTCGCGACCTAATAGATTACACAAAATACGCCGGAAATATTCATGACGTGTGTACGATAGGAACGAACGACTGTCGGTCAACATGCCGACAAAGAGGCTGAGCAATCCCTGATTTGATAACGATTCGAGCTGCTGTTCCATCCCATTTTTCTGGTCGAGAAACCACCAACCGGAACCGAACTGCATTTTGCCCGGTATCGAACCGTCCTGAAAATTACCGATCATCGTCGCCAGCACCTCGTTCATGGATGGATTGAGGTTGTACAGAATTGTTTTCGGCAGTTTTCCGGCACAGTCTAATCGATCCAACAGCTTGGCCAACAACGAAGCAATCGGTTTATCTCCAATGGAATCGGCCCCTGCGTCCGGTCCGACCAACTTCCATAATCGTGTGCAATTATTGCGTTGAGGTCCGATATGCAGCTGCATCGTCCAGCCGGCCTCGGCATCCATTTCGCCAAACAAATTCATCAAAAATGACGAAAATTTATCCCGAGCGTCCGGCATGATTTCCGTTCCACCACGTAACGTTTTGAACGTCGCGGTAACCTCCGCCTCTGTAAAATTACTGCCATGCGGTACTGTTAGGCCGTGATCGGACAGCCGACAGCCGTGGTCGTGGAAATATTGGTGCCGTTTGCGTAACGCTTCGACAAAATCGGACAGATTCCAAATATTCATCTTCGTCACCGCCTCGAGCTGATCGCACCAAGCGTTCCATGCAGTGGGCGATTCGGTCGCTCGCGCCCGGTCCGGACGGAATGTGGGCAACATTTGCGACGGAATATAGCTCTGTTTTTTTCCCGTTTTCAACGATTGATCGAGAATGTGTTTGCGATCCGTTTGAACTTTCGCATGAGCCGCTAAATCGTCCACCGGATCATCTGTCGTACAAACAAGTGCCACCCGCATCTGTCGCATGATGCCGCGTGCGGAAAATTCCGGCGTCGCAAGCCGCTCATTCGCACGCTCCCACACCGAATCGGCTGTTTCAGGCGAAAGAAGACAATCGTCAATTCCCAACGGACGACGTAATTCCAAATGCGTCCAATGATACAATGGATTACGAAGGGTCCATGGCACCGTTTGTGCCCAGGCGCCGAATTTTTCACGTGGCGACGCGTTTCCGGTAATTTTCTCCTCTGGAATCCCCGCTGCACGCATTGCACGCCACTTATAATGGTCGCCAGCCAGCCATATTTCCGTTAAATTTTCAAATTGCCAATCCACTGCCACTTGTACTGGGGGTAAATGACAGTGATAATCAAGAATCGGAAGCTCAGCGGCATATTCCTGATAGAGCCGGACCGCCGCGTCTGTTTCCAATAAAAAATTTTCTGTTAGAAAAGCACCCATTTTGTTAAAACCTCCCAAAATATTACAGTGGATGAAAGGATGCACGCCCGGTTGGCTTGAAATTCATTTTATACGGGTTTTACTGAAAAAAGAAGTTCCCTTGGTCGAAAAAGAATATGACGTGGGATGCGGACGGCTGATCGCATTCTTTTGTTCAGAAGAGTGTGATTTTGGCGGTTGCCAAAATTCCTGTTTTACCTAAATTCTGTCCTTACCCAACAGTTGCTTTTGAATATGAAGCATCCTACCCTTAACCATGACTCGCGAACGTTCCGTTTCACAAGTCCAGTCACTTGTGTTTGGGATGCTGTTTGGATAGGAATCTCCATTTTCTCATCTTGGCTCATTTTCTCATGTTCGTTTTTTTTCTCATCTTCGCTTTCCGCTCAAACGGTTTCCAATGACTTGGTCTCTGAAACGGATGGTCCGAAAATCGTAGAAGCTCCGACGCAAACGACGATTACGCGGTTAGACGCCTCGTCATTACGCGACTTGCATCCGTGGTCGGATACTCCGACGGGTTCGTGGAAGCGTTGCCTTATCATGACCGAAACGCTTGACGAAAAAGGACAGACGCTTTTTTCGAGTACGCGCGAGAACCGAATCACGCTGGAAGCGTTCGAACCGGCAGGCGCACGATTACGTATCGAATCGACGGTCGAGCTTTCGGCAAGTGAAATGGGTGAATCTGCAGGGTCTGGTAAAAATAAACGGGTCGTTTTTGATCCACATCCACGCATTGTGATTGAACCGTTTCTTCCAGGTTTGCCAAATATTTCCGTTGTAAGGCCGGAGATTCCGGGTTCAGGAGAACGGAAATCGGACACCCCTGTGGATGCTCAAAAGTCTCTTTTGGATCTGCCAGAGCGTTCATCTGATCTCGCTGACACCTTTGGAGTTCCAGTGGAGCGTGGTTCGGAAGGCGAGGAGGCGCCGAGCGTGATACAGCCGCCAATCGTACCGGGGATTTTGCCGATGCCAGCGCCGGGTTTGCGACCGCTACTGCCGATTCGATCGCTGGGTGAGGCGGAAACCGCGGATCCAGCGAAGACTGATTCCCTCGCGACGGAGAACGAAACGGTTGTGTCGGGTGATTCCGCTGGTACGCTTCGCTTCGGCAAAGTGCAATCTGAGACGTTGCTCATTGATGGCCGTTCGATACCGTGTTCCGTACAAACGGTCTCGTACGAAGACACGGAACGTCGGATTGTGTCGGTGTTGTACTACAATAAACAAGTGGTGCCCTATCTTTTTCGGCGTAAAACGACGATCCACCATCGTAAAACGGACGAGTTGCTCACGGAGCAGACGTTTGAGGTGCATTCACTTGAAAAGCAGCTTGTGTTTCGCCGTGGTGAGCCGCAACGTCGATTTATCCAATCGCGATTATTGGAGCGTACGGGTGGTAACGAGACGACCACTTACATGCTTTCGCTTCCAGAGGTACCCGGCCGCGTGGTCCGTTATACAATGGGGCAAAAAAATAGTAAAGGACGTTTGCTTTCCGCCGTTTCGATGTCGCTTTTGGATTTTGGCAGCGGCGAAATACCCCCACAGATTGAATCTACGGACGCGGTACTTCCGAGCGACGCACGTCCCACAGAACTCTCGCTTCCGGCAATGAACCGTTGATGTACCGCTCTGAGCGCTGACAACGCAAGTCGTGAGGGCCTTTTGCTAGACGTTGGTGTGCCAGCGGACCGACTGCCCGTAGGGCCGGGAGGGTTTCTTATGAGGTGTTGATTTGCCAGTATCAGGTAAAAAGTTATTTTTCTTCGCACTTTTACCATAATAATCATAGAGGGTGAACCGATGTGGTTTCCCCCCTCATTCCAGAGTTTTGGTTCCATTCGATGGGTGCTGGTGCCTATTTTTATTGCAGAATCGCATCCCAGTTGTAGCCCAGTGTGGAATCGGAACAAGTATCATGGTAAAGGCTAAGGAGAAAAATCATGCGAAGTATCTTACGTAACGGATTCATCGGTGTGGTCGCACTTTTGGGCATGGGATACTTGACAATGACAGCGAGTGCCCAGATCATCATCGATTATCATCACCACGGTCGCAGCGTCGGCCTGATTATTGGTGACTACCCGCCGCCGTGTCCAGACCATCGTTACGATTATCCGCCGCCACCGCGTCCGAACCATCGCTACGATTGTCCACCACCACGATACGAACATCACGGAATGTATCATACCTATCGTAATTCAGCCACGGGCGAATATCGTCGTGTGGCGCCCAACGGGCATACCACCTATCGTCCATTTTACGGGCATCCGGTCGTCGAACAGCCGTTTCCAGGACATCCGTACATTGCACGGTAGCTCGATATGCCACCATCATGCCCATTCGTCTGGCTGAACAATGACACGGTCCCTAAGTCAATCCCAAAAACGGGACAACCGTTTAGAAATGGTCCGCTAGTGCATCCAAACAGATTTGCGGCACCAGCGCCTAGCAAAGAGTTTGTGAAAGATTCGGGAAGACCTTCTTCGGAAAGTCTCCCCATTTTTTTATTTTAACGAGATGATACGTTAATCGTATCCGCGTCTTACCGCTTATTTTCCGATCAATTCCTTGCCAACCCATTTTTGCAGCACATCCGGAACACGGATCGTTCCATCCGCTTGCTGATGGTTTTCCAACACCGCGATCAACGCTCGGCTGATCGCCACCGCCGTACCATTGAGCGTGTGAACATACTGCGTGCCCTTTTCACCTGGTGTGCGGAAACGAATGTCCAGCCGACGTGCCTGGTAATCCGTACAGTTCGAGGTGCTGGTGACCTCGCCATATTTGTCTCGCCCCGGCATCCACGCTTCCAAGTCATATTTGCGGTACGCTGGTCCCCCCAAATCACCCGTTGGTGTGTCAATCACTCGGTATGGAACCTCTAAACCATCAAAAATACGGCACTCGATCCGACGTAAATTCTCTAACATCGCCTCACTCTCTTCTGGTTTCGTGTAGGCAAACATTTCCACCTTTGTGAATTGATGCACACGATAAATGCCGCGCGATTCACGTCCATGTGCACCGGCTTCCGTACGGAAACAGTGGCTGATGCCGCAAATTTTGATCGGTAATTGACCAATGTCGATTGTCTGGCTGGAGAACATGCCGCCCAGCGTGATTTCTGCCGTTGCCACAAGACTCAAATCAGTGTTATCGATACTATAAATCTGGGTCTCAGGGCCACGCGGAATAAAACCGATGCCCTGCAGAATCTCATTACGAGCCAAGTCAGGCGTGGTCGTCAACGTAAATCCCTCATCCATCAGGATTCCCAACGCATAACGTTGGAGAGCGAGCTCAAGTAATACGCCCTCGTTTTTCAGAAAGTAGAAACCGTGCCCCGATGTTTTGGCGCCGGAATCGAAGTCGATCAGGTCATGTTTGGCAGCGAGTTCCACATGGTCGAGCGGTTTGAAATCGAGTTTTCGGATAGGTGTTTTTCCAAACGCGACCTCGGTCGGTTCCATACCAATCGGGGCGCTCGGATGGGTTAGATTTGGAATTTCACGCAAGAGTCGATCCTGTTCCGCATTGATTTCGTCCATACGTTTTTGGACTTCATCCGCTTGGGCACGCAGAGCACGGCCTTCTTCTTTGCGTGCGTCACGCTCGGTGGAATCTTTCGCCTTACCGATCGTTTTGGCCACTTCATTAGCTTGACAATTGAGCTGGTCCAGTTCAATCTGTGTCTGTTTACGCTGTTCTTCCAGCTCGACAACGCGGTCCACGTCGGCCTTTACGCCGCGATTCTGGTTGTTTTGCTTGACGATTTCGACATTTGCGACGACCCATTTGCGATCTAACATGGTTGTTTTCCCACCACTATTTGAAGATACGGATTCCTGTTGGAGGGGCGACGATGGGATATGTCCGAAAACACTCCTTTTTTCCAAGGAAAAACCTTCCATCGGAAGATTTTGATGGAACCATTCGGGTCACGCGGCGGCTTGGCGGCTGGCGACCATCAGGCAGATGCCCAAAGTTTCGAAACATATTTGGACGTCATTATCCAACGGAGCGACAATGTACCCATATTTATACCGTCTTTCAATATTTTTACCACCATATACGGCAGTCTCTCGGGAAGATTGAAAAAATACGCATCGGCACATAATGCGAAACCAACCGGAGTGGGCCATACGTAAGCTTTTTTACCTGACGTTGGTGCTTTTTGTCTCCCTCCCGACTTGCTACGCCAGCGATCGGGTTGGAGTGGAATATCGGACGGTACGTGGTAGATTCAACTAGGGCGTTTATGTGAACAGGTCCTAGACGCACAAACGTCAATATCAATCGACATAAACCACCCAGACTGTGGTCATTTCACTCTTGGTTATCGGTTTTTTACGATGTGATTATATGTGAACACTTCCTGGATTTGATCGGCTCTGAAAGCAACACTTTTGATCGAAATTTTGCGCTATTTTTCAGGCCGTTCACGACCTGTTTATATGCTTGCCTTCGCATAAAATCAGACACTCTTGGAGATGATTATCGGCAAAATTTCCATTTTTTCCGCGTTTGCCTCTCCTCTTCGATATTAAATGGGGAAATTGTTTCTGATACTCAAGTTATTTCTGGTGAATTATTCCATTCTGATCTATGGTCTGATTTCCGGTTTTACCCATCGAGCCATCGCTTGCCGCAAACAAATACTGACCATCACTCAGGGGACGCGTATCCACAAGCAACGCTCGCAACTCATCTGAGGGGCCAAGATGAATCTGATTGCCTTCGTTATCTGTACAGATATACAGATATGGTCCAACCATAAAAACTCCTAGGCGTTTTGGAATGAGAGCCTCTATTGGAAAATCTGGATTTCCGGTTAACTCTTCTCGGCATCCCGATCGCTCTGCGAATCGTTTCATAGCCTGTTTGATAACCTCCGGACTGGTGGTGGCCAAATGATTTCGATGAATTTCATTCGTTACACTTTCGGGCTTATCGTTTATGGGTAGCATAAAATCGGATTCTGCCCACAAATAAAGATTGAATTCGTGCAAGACCGAAGTTTGCCTTGAATCCGACACTGCATCTCGGATAAAAGTCCCCCCCTTTGCGATGGAATAGACGATTACAGATAATAGTATCACACCGAAAATTCCACAAAGAATCTTTCGCAGATTATCATATAAGCGGGGCTTTCCTCGGGCAAATTTTGCTGATAATGGGGTGGATTCCAATTCTGCATTTCTGTCTTGCATGACTTTTCCTGATTCCATACGAAATTTCATCCTGTATGTTTGCGTGTTACCTGCATGGCGTACGCTATCTTGGCGGTAACTGATTAAACTGATCTTAATGTTTTACATTTTATTCGCTGTTACGATACAGTCTACCGTGGCGGCTTCTTTTGTTTCACGTTCTATTTTTAGCATCGCCTGGAGATTGGTTAGGACGGTGGAATATGCGGAATTACGACCAAAATGGGTGACAGTCACTGCGGCTTCAGATCCTGTTAAAACATACGTAAACTATACAATAAGCCAGTGATATCTGGCGAATTTTCGTTATCTGGCATGGCAAAAATTCAATCAATCGCTTGGGTTCACATTTCCACCACGTCATACAGCATATCAAGCCGGAAGGATTGATAAACCTGCCACCCCATTCCCTAGGGCATATTCACACCAGTGGCCGCCCGAATCGAAGCGACCAGCTGTACCATCGTCAGATAAAAAGGGTGAACCGACGCATGCCTGGAACGAAGTGACCATCCGAACGGATCCGAACGGATTTGTATACCTGTTTACTCGGCTGGGACCACCACCGTCCGGTAAAAAGCGGCACGTTGTCGTCCGTCCGGACGATTTTGGTGTCAACCTCGTGGTGGTGACAACCGAGATACAACACCCTCGCGTTGTCGTTGCTTTCATTTCGCTTCAAACAGAAAACGATAATTGAATCGTCGATTCGGCGCGGTATCACCTGCCGTACAGAATGAAATCGGATCCCTCAACTCCGCGGCGTTATCGCTCCATTTGAAATCGAACTGAATCTGATCCGTCGTCGCTCCCAACACCGAACGTGGAAGAGTGATTGCCAACCGATTGTCTACCACCTGATACGCCAGTGTATCCGCCTCGTCCCACGTCTGACTTTTCGTGTTCCATCGTTTGAGCGTCGTTTCTTGCGTGTTCACCACGTTTTGATTCACGAGCAACTCATAGCCGAACCAGCCGGTTTGCGGATTCTGATCGGTATCGATGAACAGCAGCATCCAATTCGGATCGGTGGCAGGCGTGAGCCGCTCGGCGGTCTCGGCCATCACGTAAAGATTGTCCGCGTCGACCGTGATTTTACTCGTTACCACATCGTTGCGGCCTGTCGTATCGACGTAGTGTAAACCGCTGTATCCCGGATGATCGCGATGGAACGTGTCGCCATAGGTGTCACGATATTCCACTTCGACCTGATCCCACGTGGAGAGCGGCTTACCATCGGTGAGGGTCACGGTACCGCGATTCACCGGAATCGGACGAACGCCTTTGTAACGCCGAATATTTTGGGCCATCTGCATATAGTAGTTGTCTGTATATCCACCCTTCATCGGTTGGATACAACGATTAAACTCAGAATTATACTGATCGACGAAGAAATAGGTCGCGTCTTTACCTCGCCGCATAAAATTGATGCTGTCGAGCGTTGATTGCTCGTGATATTTTCCCGCCGTCCATTCGTTCCAGTCGTTAATGTATAGGAATCGCGGCTGAACGCTTAACGCCTCTTCCCAACGATCCTGAAAATAAATACCATACGCTTCCGGATGTTCAACCGTTTTGCCAAGCCATGGAACGAACGTCGGTTTCGGTAGATCATGTTCATCCAATTCCGGTTCTCCATGTTCTTTTGTCCATGATTTACCGATGAGCGACGAAGGATGTTGCGCCGGAGTGACTGCCGCTTCTTCCAGCTGCCCCGCATGTTTCGAGACCATCTCTAACGGTGTCATTTTCTGGACGTTCTGATCGCCCATATCATATCCAAAAGACCAGGTATCTTCCGTTCCGATGAATCGCTTGCCCGCCCACTTGTAATATCCCCACCACATGGTGCGTAGAGTGAAAAATTCGCGGACTTCCTTCGTATAATCCCGATAAAATTCGTCCGCGTAGTCTGGATCGCCATAATGTGGGTGATTCGGATCGGTCTTGGCCGCTGGATCGTAATGCGGGTTCGGGTGCTGAATCTTATCGGTATTGGCATCGACATTTGGTGTGCTATTGTACATCAATAGCGGTTTGCCATCCCAATAGAACCAGAGGTCGGGAAAGCGATTTTCCTTATAAATTCGATCGTAAAGGTCCTGTACGACGGTGATTGATGGACCGTTGAATGACCAGAAACAGAACTTCGGGACAGGATTGCCCTCGGCCTTCATCTGTTCCATCGTAGTGAACAAAACTTCCCATTCGTCCCAATATCGCACGGCATTGGTCACGTCGAGAATAATGACATCGACCCCAGCGTCTGACAACATCGACATATCTTTCCGAATGACGTAGGTGTCTTGGCTGAGGAAATATCCCATTTCCGGTTCGCCCCAGTGGAAGGAACCGCCTTTCCATGCGGGGTTTTGGGCATTGAGCCGCGCTTCCGGATGCTCGGCCAAAATTTTGGTCACATCGCTTTGGTAGGGCGGCGTACCTTGGCCTAACCCTTGTGTGTGCCAGGTGATATAAAAAATTCCGACGACACGTGGCTGGTCTGTTTTGACCTCGCCAGCTATGTCGATGAGCGGCATGGATCGCCCGAGCGCGTCACTAGCGACCCAGGTATCGGCGAAAAGATCACGCGGAGCGGTCGTTTCCGCCTGAGCGGCGTGGACACAGAGGCCGGAGAGAGCCGCAAAGCACATAACGCAGAAACTGGACACGGCTAGCACAGTCCGAGGTGGTGCCATCCGTGCGGATGAAATCGCGAGAGATAATAGTAATTTCATGAAATAAACCTTTCGTTGGACGTAATGTAAGGGGCTTGTCTTATGGAATACTGGCTCCAACTCGGCGGCAACGCGAGGATGCCCGTATCCCAGTTCGCACTTTTTACTAGATGATGGTGATTCAAACTCGGTGAGCAGGACTGCCAAACCGTTCGAACGGTCGCCTGCGGCTTTCGGCCATCACTAGTCGAATCTACTACATACCGCTAAATTTCCTATCCCAACCCCACTGTCCGCGCGGCGGGGCAGGAGAAAGGTAAAAAGTTTTACACCATTTTAACAGACGGTGAGGCCAAACTAAACGGAGGCCGATGGAAAAAAGGAGATTCGGTGGAATTCATGAAAAAGGGTAGTCAGAGCTTTGTCTTCCATTCGTGGAATAGAACGCGGAATCGTCTGCCATTCTGGCAGATGTACCGGAGAGAGCCCGTAGGCAAGATGGCTTCCGCAGTTCACTCACGCACCGTTTAACTTGAGTGTTTTGGGTCCGATCTAGGTGGATAATCTCGGTAAATTCGGATGTAAATCCAAAATAAGCAGAGCATTTTTGTGTTGGGATCGGTCGAAAAAAGAAGGGATGTTTTTTATGGCACAGTAATTGCATAAAACGTAACAGGCTCCTAGCGGGTGCCGTCTCGGCAGGGTCTCTGTTTCCTGATTTCTGAAATGAGTGGAAAGGGAGATGTTGGCAACGCGGATTGTGAGAACGCGAGAGCTACGGTCGAGAAAATATCATCAAAGAACCAAAAATATCGGAATTTTTTTGACGGAGAGTGGTGGACAATGGCGAAGAAGTGCTGCAAAGACAAAACGGAATGTTCCAGTTCGATCAACATTCAGCCGCTGGGTGATCGCGTTGTGGTAGAGCGTGAAGATTCCGCCGAGATGACGGCGGGTGGTATTGTGCTGCCAGATTCCGCGAAGGAAAAGCCAGCTCGTGGTACGGTCGTGGCAATCGGTCCAGGACGTATGCTGGACGATGGTAGCCGTGGCGAATTCCAGATCAAAGTAGGCGACCGTGTAATCTTCTCGAGCTACGCGGGCGACGAGTTCAAATTTGGCGATAAGAAATATCTGCTCATGCGGGAAGCGGATATCTTTGCTGTCGTCGAGTAATCCGCATGACCGTAGGTTGAGTGATGGTCACCATGGCGACTGGGCGTCCGAAATGATCGGATATTAAGATTGCCTAGGTGTTTGGCGATAGCAAGGCGTCTGAATGTGACGATCACGATGGGATATCCACAACGAATAAAATAGGGTATAAGGAGATAATCAAGCATGGCGAAAATGATAGCGTTTGATCAGGAAGCACGTGAAGCTCTTCGACGGGGTGTATCGAAGTTGGCCGCGGCGGTCAAGGTAACACTTGGTCCGCGCGGGCGTAATGTGATTATTCAGAAGAGTTTCGGTTCCCCAACTGTCACGAAAGACGGTGTGACGGTGGCGAAGGAAGTCGATCTGGAAGACGTTTACGAGAACATGGGCGCGCGGATGGTGCGTGAGGTGGCGAGCAAGACAAGTGATGTTGCGGGTGACGGCACGACGACGGCGACGATTCTTGCGGAAGCGATTTTCAACGAAGGTTTGAAAGCGGTCGTGGCGGGCGTCAATCCTCTCCAGCTTAAATCGGGTATAGACCGTGCGGTGGCCGATATTCGTGATGCGCTGGCGAGCATGGCGATGCCGATTCGTGATCAGAAGGAAAAGATCGCGCAGGTCGGTTGCATTGCGGCGAACAATGATAAAGAAATTGGCGATATCCTAGCCGACGCGATGGAAAAAGTGGGTAAAGACGGCGTGATTACTGTGGATGAGGGCAAAAGCCTTAAGACGGAGGTCGCGTTTGTCGAAGGGATGCAGTTCGACCGTGGCTATCTATCGCCGTATTTTGTGAACGACCCGCAGCGTATGGAATGCGCGTTTGACGATGCGTACGTATTGATTCACGAGAAGAAGATCAGCAACGCCCGTGACCTGGTTCCCGTGTTGGAAGCGGTTGTTCAGACGGGCAAACCGCTGCTCATCATCGCGGAAGACGTTGATGGCGACGCGTTGGCTGCGTTGGTAATCAACAATCTGCGTGGTACGATCAAGGTTTGTGCGATCAAGGCTCCGGGTTACGGCGATCGCCGTAAAGCAATGCTCGAGGATATTGCCATTTTGACCGGTGGAACGGCGTTGTTCGACAGCCTAGGCTGCAAGTTGGAAAGCGTGACGCTTGAGCAGTTGGGTCGTGCGAAACGAGTCGTGGTCGATAAAGAAAACACGACGATTATCGAGGGCGCTGGCAAGACGGACGAGATCAAGGGTCGGATTGCACAGTTGCGTCGCGAGATCGAAGTGGCGACGAGCGACTACGATCGTGAAAAGATTGAGGAACGTCTGGCGAAGTTGGCTGGAGGTGTTGCGAAGTTGATGGTCGGTGCGGCGACCGAATCGGAAATGAAAGAGCGTAAAGCTCGCGTGGAAGACGCATTGTATGCGACACGTGCGGCGGTTGAGGAAGGTATTCTTCCGGGTGGTGGTGTCGCGTTGTTGCGAGCCTCGAAGAAAGTTTCGCCGAAAAAACTCTCGCAAGACGAGACCATTGGTTACAACATTGTGGTGCGAGCGTGCCGCTCACCGATTACGCAAATTTCCCAAAACGCAGGTCAAGACGGTGGGATTATCTGCGAAAAGGTGTTGGATGGGGAAGGGAACTTCGGTTTCAATGCGGCGAAGTGCGAATATGAGGATATGGTCAAGGCGGGGATTGTCGATCCGGCGAAAGTGACGCGGTCGGCATTGCAGAACGCCGCCTCGGTCGCAACGTTGCTGTTGACGAGTGACGCATTGGTTGCTGAGATTCCGAAGGAAGACAAACCTGCGATGCCCGCACCGGGTGGCGAAGGCATGTATTAATCAATGCCTGTGGTGCGCGTAAATTAAGTCTTGAGGAAGGACGGTGCTTCGGTGCCGTCCTTTTTTAATGGTATCGTTTTTGACTGGAAGTG
>JAQVKF010000281.1 GCA_028694795.1 Thermoguttaceae bacterium
GGTGGTCACGTTTTTCTGAGTCATACTATTTTTACATGGTCATATCAAGTATGATGGAGGGATGGAAATGGAGCAAAGCCGTGCGGGGGGAATAAAAATGAAGCGAAACGTGATCTGGATGCCGTGCTGGTGGGGCTATTTCATCGTATTGGTGATGAGTGTGATGGTGGTCGAGGCGAAAGATCCCACGCATTATGTGACGAAGACGGATATTCCGTATGGTGAGGCGACCGCAACGGAGCGTTCGGACGGTGCTGAGACCGTGGTAAGTCGCTCGGAATGTTTACTCGATATCTATTATCCGGAAGATACGCCCGGTTTTACGACGCTCGTTTGGTTTCACGGCGGTGGATTGACCAGTGGACATCGCCATATTCCGGAAGTTCTCAAAGAGAAGGGAATCGCGATTGTGGCGGTGGAATATCGATTGTCACCGGCGGTAGATTTTCCGGTTTTTATTGAAGATGCGGCCGCGGCGGCTGCTTGGGTAAAACGACATATCGTGGAATATGGCGGGGATTCGAATCGTGTTTTTCTGGCGGGTGGTAGTGCGGGCGGATATCTCACGGCGATGGTTGGGATGGATCCTCGCTGGCTTGAACCGTATGGCATGTCGGGAATGGATTTTGCGGGTTTGATTCCGGTGAGTGCCCAGGTGACAACGCATTTTCATGTAAAAAAGCTGCTCGGTGATCAGGGGGATCAGTACCAACCGGTGATTGACCGAAATGCTCCGCTTGGCCATCTATCGGCATCGCTTCCACCGATCCTGCTAATCGTGGGAGATCGTAAGTTGGAGTGGAAGGCGCGGGTCGAGGAGAACGAGCTGATGTATGCGAGCTTGAAGGCACTCGGTCATTCGCGAGTTTTCTTCCATGAGAATGCGGGGTTTGACCATGGAATTTCAGGGTTGGGTAAAGACTGCGAGGAACCCGCTCGACAGATTTTGGAATTTATGACCTCAATACCGTGATCCGTGTAGCGTGATGGACCGGGAACCGCAGTGACCGTCGGAGCAGACCATGTGTGCCACTTACTAAAGTCGCGGCACCAACGTCAGGTAAAATGACAATTGACTATACGTTTTGGAAAGCTCTTCGAAGAAAGATTTATCGAATATCGGTAAAGTGGTTTAAATTTTTTGTGGGTGGCCCGTTTCATTCGTTGATTTCGGATTTCTGCACACGACCGGCGTGATATGCCGTGGCTGGTACGGTCGGTTCACCCGGTATTTTCGGGATGATGGGCACGATTCCACTTTCTTCGCTTCTCGCAAAGTTTGCTAGCATTGGTGACGATAATCTTCGGTAGTCACGACTGTTTCGTGAGCCGTTTTCTTTTTTTGGAAGTTCGTCATGCGTCCTCATCATTCCGATCGATCCTCCAGATCGCAAACTGCCGCGAAAGCCTATCGGCTCTCCGGTGCGCTCGGTACGTCGGAAGTTAACGATGCTGCTCTCCCAGAAGCATCGCGAGAAATGAGGCCGGACCAGTCAAAGCGAGTGGATCATCCGCCGATTTTGGCCAAAGATTCTGGCGGTGTCAAAGATTCCTCGGCAGTTGCCGTCGGGGCAGCGGTCTCGGCGTTCGTGACAGCCTCCGCGACAACTTCCATATCCCCTGCGGTCGCCTCTGCTAAGCCAGCCATTCCGGTTGTCGATATTTCCGTTACCGCCGATACGGACAATCGCCCCCAAAGAGCGCAAACGACACGACGAAAATCGACAAATTTGCCCTCGTCAACCACCGAGGTATTGTGTCCAACCGGTGGGGTACCGCGCTGTACATCGGTCGCGGCCGAAGCGGTTCCCGCGGAGTCACCAGAAAATTCAAAAAAGAAGCCTCATTCAGCACAATCATCAAAGTCGCAACAACAGATCGCCTCTTTAAATTCCATAAAAAAAACAAAAAAAGAATCGCCACAAAAAACGGAATGTCCCGAATATCCGTTGTCTTCCGCTCTATCGTCTGTGCAGTCGGATGTTGGGCCGGAGTCAGAAGCGGTCTGTCTGTCGATTCGTTGTGATGGAGTTCATCTTCGGAAATCGACTCCTCCGATGGTCTCTGATCCACCAGCAACCGATTCGTCATGCGATGTGTCGCGGGCTGGTTCTCCATCCTCGGATCGATTGCGTGGTTTGTCGGGAGCGGATTGTCCGCGACGCTTGACCACATTGGGTCGCGCGATATTTGCGGATACGATTGGGTCTGCTGATGAAACTGGATTCGCGGACATGATGAGGTTTGCGGATGGTGAGGATCGTGTGTTTCCACGGTGTGTGCCCGAGGATGCGTTGGAAGCCGAATCGGCAGCAACGGAAGTCATTCGCGGTGATCCAACGAGTGACGATTTAGCGGATGGAGGTTTATCCGTTGCAACTGCGGATGAGGGTAACGGGGATGGCGAAGTGCAGGTGGAAGATCAAGTGTCTTCCGGTGGAGTGATTCCAGACCGCACGTCAGTTGCCCCGGTCTCTCCCCGCAAAAAAGGAACGCTTCAGCAACGGTTGCATCAGGCGGAATTTGCGTTGCGTTGCAGCCAAGCAGAGTTGGCGGTATCCCGTTTGGAAACGCTTTCGGCATATACCGCACCGTCGATTCGTCAACGTTTGGAGGCGATATTACAGGTGGGTGTCAAACATTTGGGTTGCGACGCGACGGCGTTTTATATGATTGATCCGACCGAAACGTCGCTCCGTCTGCATGTGTCGCAAGGGCTTCCCGCCAGCCGATTTACGGAGGCGCCTCGGCTGTTGCACACCGCACGGGCCGATCTCAACGCGATGCTCGGTGATGTCGTTTCGTTTGAAGAAGATGCGGAGTTGCCTATTTCGTGGAACTCGCCCGAACCGGAGTTTCCATCGGCGATCTGTGCGCGAGTTTCGAGTCCGACACGCATTCATGGTACGCTGTGGGCGTTTAGCCGACAGTATCATGGTTTTGCGGAATTGGAAATGCAATATTGGCTCCAGACGGCGTCACGAATCGCGATGGAATTGGAAAATGAGTTGCTTACCCGTAAAAATCGGCAGGAAGACCAAACGGCTGAGTTTTGCCGCTCATTGGAACGCCGCCGACGTATGCAATTTCCTTCGGTGGGGCCATTTCTCGATGGTTGGGAATTCAGTGGTTATACGGTCACGAAAAACGCCTGGCGCAGCGGTACAGGATACGATTGGTTTTGTGGACAGGAGGGAATGATTCTCACGTTGAGCGAAGCGGGTGGGAATGGTCCGATTGCGGCTATTTCCGCGAGCGAACTTCGCATGGCTCTTCGTGCATTGGCTCCTGAAGCGACCGATATGAGCCAATTACTCCAACGTATCCATCGTACTCTTTGGATGGCCTCCGCTGGCGATGAGGGATTTGCGGTTTTTGCCGGTCATCTTCATCCACAAACTGGGGCGATCCGTTTTGCCACCGCGGGTTCACCGGGTGTTTTCCTTGTATTACCGCAAGATATTTACAATTTGAGCGTGACGTCCGATCGTTTTGCGACATCTCCGGAAATGGCTTCCTGTGAACCGG
>JAQVKF010000093.1 GCA_028694795.1 Thermoguttaceae bacterium
TGGGGGCAACGGTTGTCGGAAGGCCAGCCGCTACGGTGATAACTTCGTCACCGCGACACAGTCGCCGATCCCGGAGCAGCGGCGAGGTGAGCGTCATGAGTGCCAGCAAATTTGCGGAAGATCCGGAATTAACCACTAGCGCGAAACGAATGCCCAGATATTCCGCCAGACGTTGTTCAAATGTACGCGAATACCGACCATACGTCAGCCAAAATTCGAGCGACGCGTCGACCAGATGACACAACTCCTGTTCGTCGAAAACACGGCCTGCGTAATGGATACGGTTTTCGCCGGGGACAAACGCGACCTGCTGCGACGGCTCATGGAACAACCGATAGTATTCCCGTACTTTTTCAAGAATTTCATCATGTAACCGCTGTGCCGCGTTGTGCGTATCCATTCGTCAAACTCTCCTCGATCAGTCCATGTTTTATCGATTCATCAATTTACAACTTGCCAATACCCGGTTCACCGATTTCCAGATTCCTGAAGTGCGACTCCCGCGGTTGGGACACGCTTCGCCTATCCAATCGTCCATCCAATATACCATCCAATGAACACTTTACACAGACGGTTCACAAAAGTCTGGTTGGTAAATATGGGCGGAATTTCCGCGGGATATCGCGTAAAGTGTCTCCCCATCACGGACTCGGTTGTGTGGCGGAACGTCGAATCGCCTCATCCAAGCCGATCTCGATGGATAGCCCCAATTCTATTTTCGCGCGTTCCACCCTAGGAACGTATCGGGCTGGCTGCCGATGCGGAGCGGGCGTGCCTAAAACCTGGATTTCGTTGGTAGAACCTAAATTCTTTCGGACACGTTTTGCTAAATCGTGAATTGAAATCGCTTCATCCGAGCCGACGTGATAAACCCGGCCATTTTGCCCATGCGCCAAAATTGTGAGCAACCATACAACCAGTTCGTCCGCATACAGATAACTCCGATATGGCGTTCCGTCGCCTCGGATGATGATCGGTCGATTCGCTAGGCAATCTCCGATAAAATTTCCAATCGCGAAATGAATGTCACGGTTCAGATACGGTCCGACAAACGCGAAACAACGCGGTAATAGCGTCCAAAGTCCGGAATCGACGCAAAGTTGTTCGGCCGCGAGCTTTGCGTGACCGTATTCGGTGATCGGATGGCATGGAAATTCCTCTGGAATATGGGATAATTCCGGCGGTTGCGCACCATAAACCCCGCCAGAACTGGTCATCATCAATCGCTTTGCGCCAACACGTTTGGCGAATTCGATCACGTGGCGGGTTCCGTCCACCACGACCGATGTCATTTCGCCCGGCGGAAGCATGCTGACCGCGGACGTCGCCGCGTGGATCACGTCGTCGTACGTTTCGCGCAGCTCCGGCGTATCGAAAGAAAAATCTCGAACATCCCCCGCAACGAAGCGGACGTTCGGTAAATTCGCGAATTCGGGGTATTGATTCGACAATCGTTCTGGATGGCGCGAAAGAACGGTCCACGAGATGCCCGAAAACAGTTTACGACGCACCATGGAGAGAATCGACTTTCCGAAAAAACCGGTTCCACCCGTGAGAAAAATCCGACGCCCACGCAACCGCGACCCAAGCTCCAGACTTCCGGCTTCCACATGCCGCATCGCTTCCGTTTCCACTTTTGTCTCCGCTTTCATTTTGATCTAGATTCCCCTGTTTCCACATCAAATTCAGTTTTCGCGATACCGTTGCTCTTGTTCCTATTTTCACATCGAAACGATCGTCTGTAAACGTCGATGGTGGTTTAGTGAGGCACGTTTGAGAGGAGTGAGATCGCGAGGAATGGATTTTGGCAAGATGAGGTTCCATGGAAATTTTTGGGCACAAGATTCCACTGCCGCGGTGGGAATCGTCCGGTGATCATCGGCTCCACTCCAATCCGCGTTGGCTGGCGGCGGCAAGATAAGCGTTCAAATCAGCTTCCGTGCGAAGCGTTCCATCCACGTCGAACTGTTTGTACCACTCTGCGGTGTGACGGAACGTCTCTTCTGGTGCCCAAACACCGTGCCATCCCAGTTGATATCTCGCTTTGGAACAGTCGAGCCGCAACAGCGTCGCCTCATGGGGTGCGTTTTCTGGCGGACAGATATGAACACGGATCCGATCCCAGTGCCGTGCCAACGCCTGGGTTACCGCCTCCACGGTAATGATTCCGTCATCCGCTGGACCAAAATTCCAACCATCCGCAAATTCAGTGCGGCCCTCCAACAGTTTTTGCCCTAATTGAAGATATCCGCTCAGTGGTTCGAGCACATGTTGCCATGGGCGTGTCGCTTGCGGATTCCGAATGATTACTTCATGGCCAGCGACAGCCGCTCGCATCATATCCGGAACTAAGCGGTCATTCGCCCAATCGCCGCCGCCAATCACATTTCCTGCCCGGCCGCTTGCCAATAGTGTCTGGTGTTTCACCCCGTAGTCAGAAAGATGGAAAAAACTCTGCCGATATGAGGCCGTGACCAGTTCCGTACATCCTTTTGACGCACTGTACGGATCGTAACCACCCATCGGTTCCGATTCGCGGTAACCCCATAGCCATTCACGATTTTCGTAGCATTTATCAGAACTAATAACGACTGCCGCTAGTACGGTGGCCGATTGACGTATCGCCTCCAGTACATTGACCGTTCCGAGCACATTGGCCTCGAATGTTTCGACCGGATGGACATAAGCATACCGCACGAGAGGTTGTGCCGCAAGATGAAACACCATTTCCGGACGAAAATTGTGGAACACCGCATTTAGTTTCACCCTATCGCGAATGTCCACCATTTCACTGCGTACATCGAGCATTTGTCTCGAACGCAACAGTTCAAAATGACTCAGCTGACCGGAATGAAGATCGTGCGGCATCGGCAGTGCGACGCCACAAACTTCCGCTCCGAGATGCCGCAACCAGTACGCCAGCCAAGAACCCTTAAATCCGGTGTGCCCGGTGATCAACACCCGTCGGCCCTGATATTTCTGATGGAACATGTTCTGTCCAAACTGTTATTCCATAGGTGAATTTCGGAATCTTTTGATCGTTGTCTCCCATCCATGCGAATTCGGTCTTCCGATTCGCGATTTTTCGTTCCAAACCGCTTTGGGATAGGTCCTATTCCGTCTCACTTTCAGCGGAAATGGATTCAACGCGATCCTTTTTGTATCAACATGCCACACGGATCTATCGAATCCATTTTCCAACCGCGTTAGAATGGTAATGTGACTGGGGTGCCTGTAGGTGCGATGTACGTTCGCGCCATCAGTTCTTTATCGAGGAAAAGCAGGCCGGCGGGCGTGTTCTGTGAGAGCCGAATTTGGTCAAGCTGCTCATGTGCATTATTTTCCTCCTCAACCTGCTCCGCGATGAACCACTGAAGCATTTGGCATGTGGCATAATCGTTCTCTTGCATGGCGAGGGTTGCCAACGCGTTGATCTTCGAAGTGACTTCTTCTTCGGCGGCAATCGTGCCAATCGCGAGATCTTCCACCGTTTTCCAAGTCACTTCCGGAGCGGGAATCGTTCCTAAACGTACCGTACCGCGACGCTCCAGCAAATATTGGTACAAAATCCAAGCGTGGTTTAATTCCTCACGCGACTGCACTCGATACCAATTGGCGAAACCTTTGAGGCTTTGCGAATCCGCCCACGCGGACATCGCCAAATAAAGGTAAGACGAATAATGCTCCAACACGATTTGCGCGTTGATCGCCGCTTCCACTTTTGTAGAAATAGCCATTTCCATCCCTTTCCAATATTAAATCGTTTCTCGAAAGTTCTCATCCCAAAGGATTGGGTTCGACCGACGTGGCTTCTTGAATCTTGTTTTCAGATTTTTCAAATGCGGACCACCCATCGACGGGATTCGAAGCCAATTCGCTCCGGAACAAATGTTGTGATTTTCTGTCTGCCTCTATTATTACATCTATTCCACTTTTGGGCAAAGAAATAGGGTATACACCCGATTGCCGAGGCATAGCGATACTTTCTGCCGCCATTCCAAAAGAACGATGATACTCGACACTTGGGATCATATCATCGTCACGTTGGATTAAAATGAAACCGACAAAGCCACGCTCGCACGGCCGCCATCTTACATGGACCACCCCTCTATATCGACCATGCGGTACAATACGCCAGCGACTTCTTAGCGACACACATGTCGGCGGTATATAGATTACAGACCGAATTCAGCTTTCGGATCAGCGGCATCCCACGTTTCACGCAAGAATTTGACCGCTTTGAGCATATCTTCCTCGCCTTTGCAACCGCACTCGAAACTGCAAAAATCGCGATATCCGATCATTTTTAGACCGCAGAAGCCGCTTCGATACAGTTCGAAATCGCCCTCATCGGTACCTGGCATTTGACGTTTCGGGAACGAACCAAAGTGAACGTGATGCAGTTTTCTACCAGCTGAAACGAATGCTCCACAAGCACACGGTTCTTCACGGCCCATATGATACAGGTCGCCCATGACGCAAACACCATCACTGTTGCAATCTTTCGCGATCGCCGTTCCATCCGCCACTTGACGCAGGAAATATGCCTCGCCGCGGTTGAGCGGTTCGAACAGAAGCCGCGTACCGCACTGAACCGCGAATTCGCCCAACGCGGGAAGTTTATCGAGAAGAATCGCCCGGATTTCCTGATTTGTCAATTTGGTTTGGCCATTGAATGCCGGAACGTAAATCACACCCGTACTGCCAAGTTCGCCAGCCGCTTCGAGCACTTGTTTCAATTCGTCGAACGCCGGACCACGTCGCGATTCATCTTCCGAAACCAACGCTCCGTTCATCGAACCGAAGCAGACCGCACTGTAAACGAGCGGCGTATCTTTCAGCAAATTTTTGTAATAATCGACTTTCCCGGCGATTCCGCCGGGTAATTCCATGGCTTCAAAGCCCCACTTAATCGCATTGGCGACCTTTTCTTGGTCGTCTTTACCCGGCATCGGACCGAATTGCGAAGACAACCGCAGAGTCACATCCGTTTTTTCTTCCGCTTGCACCGATTGACCAAGTCCTGCGACAGCCGCTCCCGCGACACTTCCCGCAACCACTCCTAACAGACCACGCCGATTCAACATATGAACAATTCCTTTCATGATACGGATTCTAAACGAAAACGCGAGAGAATCGTTTCTTCCCCAAAACGGCCACTTCTCCAAACGGACTACCGCTTATCGAGAAACTGAAACGATCTTACGTGTATGTGATAAAAAAATCGAACTTCATGAGATTAGGTATAACCGATTCGAACCATCGTTTCCAGTGTTTCCCTCTTTTTTCCTCGATTATTTTTGGCAAAACAATCCACCCTCAGTTCCACCCAAAAATTCTCCTGATGGGGGAAAACCCCAACGGCGGATGGTTAAGGGGCATCGAAACCGAGCCATTCGAGTCCGTTATCGGTGACACGGAAACGTTTGCCCACAATGTCCGAGTTTCCACCTTCTTGGTAAAACACGAACAAAATCGAACCGTCTTGTAATTCGACCATCGACGGATAGGCTCCGATATGATGATCGACCAAAATGCCATCGCTCCACGTTTGACACTCGTCACGACTGATACGCAGCATCGTTTTGGGCAAACGTGTGCCAAGCAGGATGAGATTGTCGCGCGTTCGCAAAAAGTGTGGACAATGGCCGGCAAATCCGACGTTTTGCGATTCACTCCACGTTTTTCCGCCATCCGTCGATCGTGACACGCCCATCCATTCTCGTTCTAACGCATACAACGAACCATCTTGTAATTCGATCACGTCGGTTTCGGCGTCAAGCGGCACGCCGCCGTTCGGAATGATCACGATTTCGGACCATGTGTGACCGTTGTCATCGGAATATCCAATCGCGCCGCTGCTGATTCCGCTCGTCGGATCTTTACCATATAATCCCAGGATCAAACGTCCACTCGTTAGCCGATGGATCGGCGCACTGCACGGGAAATTTTCGTAAATCACTCGCGGCTCGCTCCACGTTTGTCCACCATCGGTCGATTCCGAAAGGCAGGTGTTAAACGGCCCTTCACCCCCGTAATACATGAAGAAATTGCACAAAATACGTCCATCTGGAAGTTGGAAAATGGACGGATCACGATCATCCTGGTCGGTATCGATCAACGTTTTCGGTGCGGACCACGTACGCCCCTCGTCATCTGACCAGCATCCGACTATACGTCCACCCTTGGGCAATTTTTCCGCGTTGGGCAGCGAAACGTGGGTGTAGCCTGCGTAAAATACGCACATTAACCGTGATTTGCCATCCGGTGTGGTGATACGAGCAATGTCGGGAAACGCCTCATAAGCCCCCGCTCCGCCATCCGAACAGACGGTCACTACCGGTGCATCCGCGCCTGACGGATAAGCTGGCGGCTGTTTTGCCGACGGCGACTCGGCGTGCGCCGCATTGCTCATCAGACCAAGCAGAGCGAGCAGACCGAGCAAGCCGAACGGTCTGCATGACATCGTGCTTCGTCCAACGAAAAAGGCTCGAAAAATGTTACCATAGTCACGTGAATCTCCCGAACCGCCTGTGGTTCGCTTTCGAATCGAAAACCGCTGTTCGCATCTTCGTACTTGCATCTTACCGCTCCTTTTTGAACTGACGATGTTTCATTCCCCAAAAAAACTAGCGCATCAAAAAACGGAGCGCATTTTCCACCGAAAATACATTCCGTTCCCTCTACCTACCGCTAAAGTTTCTGGACTATCTGTCCGCGGACCATTCGCTCCGGATGATTCGTTCGTGGACCATCGCCCACGAACCACCCCGGCTCACCATGATTCTAGACCGATAATTCCAGGCGGATTATTCTAAGCCCCACGCCTTGATCAGCTCTTCACAACCCGGCGTCATCTTACGTAACTTCGCGGCCAATTTTTCTTTATCCGTCGCCGAAGCTTTGGGAATTTTGCTGATAATTTTGGGATACGTTTTCGTCCGATGGCGACGACGACGAAGTTCACGACAACGTTCAATACCTGCTGACACGGCAACACTCCTTATGGTCAAGATACGTTAGGGGCACATTAAACAAAACGATCGACAGAGGTTCACCAAGTTCCTCTTTCGAGCCATCGGCGAATCTCGACAAAACCAGCCAGTCCCCTTTGGAACTACCGACTACATTGGCCATGCCAATCGCCAAGATTCCGCCGAACATCTGCCGCACCGTCCGTTTTATGGACAGAATCTCCTGATTCTCACAGTCTATTTATACCCGATTCGTACCAGCTGGTCAACGTCCGTTTTGCTGCGTCTTCAATTTATTTTAGTGTCATTTCCAACAGGCGACGCGCGGGGGTAAAAAGTTTCTCTTTCACGATAAAATTCCAGATCGGTTCGAATCGTTTCCACGCTCCGGCATAAATCAGATGTTTGAGCTTCATCCGTAAACGTTCATGAGTCGCCGACGCGGAAGCGATATTGTGCCAACGATAAAACTCACGATACGCCTCATGATACAAGCGTTCGGCTTCTTCTTTCGATAAAACTGGATGTCGAAAGACCAAATGGCGTGTGTCATAATCGTTCCAATTCCAATGAGTGATCCGATTTTGTGCCTTCATTTGATCGTGGAGCGTGGTACCGGGGTATGGCGTTAGCAGATGAAATGTCGCCGTCGTAATACCGCTATCGATTGCCCAACGGGTCGTCTCCTCGAACGTTTGCGGCGCATCTTCATCCATGCCGAAGATAAAACTGCCGTTAATCATGATCCCCAGACGATCTAAACGTTCAATAGCCACGTGATAGTCTTGGCCAATATTAGAAAGTTTATTCGTTTGTTTCAAATTGGCCGTATTGGTCGATTCAAAGCCGATAAAAGCACTCCGAAACCCCGCCTCATACGCTTGTTCGATCAGATCGTCCTCAATGACACCACGCACGGTGACCGCTCCCTGAAACAACTTCCCCATTCCTCGCATTTCGCGAAACAGATCGCGACTTAACTTCTTATCAGCGAAGAGGTTATCATCCAAAAAGTATAAATGACGCCCATGGAGCGAATCAATCTCTTTCAAAATACGATCCAATTTTAGGGTATAAAACGACTTGCCGCCTCGGAAGAACGAACTCACATAGCAAAATGAACAACGATTCGGACACCCTCGTGTAAAAACCATCGAGTTGGGCACGAGATACGCGTGTTTTTGAAAAAGATCGCGACGCGGCATGGGCAAGAGTGACAGATCGACATTGCCGCGTTCATAAAACGGTTTCGGTTCTCCTTGGCGGAAATCGTGAAGAAATCGCGGAAACGCGTTTTCACCAATGCCGAGCAGCACTGTATCGGCGTGTTGTTTTGCCTCTTGAGGCAGTGTCGTCGCATGCAGCCCCCCCATGGTCACATAAATACCACGCTTTCGATATTGATCGGCAATCGCATACGCGCGATATGCATTGGTAATATAGGTCTCAATGCAGACTAAATCAGGTTCATCATCGTAGTTCGGTTCTTCGACATGCTCGTCGGTAATGGTGATTTGATCATCTTCGCGGCAAAACGCGGCGAGCGTGGCCAAACCGAGCGGCGGAAACAGCGAATATTTAATCGGTCGCCAATAGGGGCCTTTGGCCTCTTGAAGTGCAGGAAGGACAAAACGAATCTTCACGGAAGCCCCCAGGTGTAAAGTTCGATACGTGTTTAGCGAAAATTATCCTCTCAATCGTAGACTATTTTATACAGATTTCATTCGCGTTTACATAGAAGCCGTGATTTTATGGCAAAAATCGTTCGGCCTTGCTTGACTTTCAAATGATATTTGGCTAAAATGACAAATGTTCTGGCGTGAGTGCCGTGAAGCGGAAAATATTCCACCGAATTTTGCGTTGCCCATGTGAGAGCCTAGCTGTTTGACCGTAAAATCATGTCGATTGAGTTCCAATGGACCGCGTTTCAACCGAAATCCGTATCACCAGCGGTACTCACCCGAAGGACTTGTTTGATGACCTTATCTACAACCAAACAGGGAAAGCCCCATTTAACGCCCCAGCGGAAGGCCGACTTTTTTAAGGCCCTGGCTCATCCGACTCGATTGGCCATTGTCGAAAAATTAGGAGAGAATCTGGAGATTCATGGGGGCGAACAGTGCGTTTGTGTACTGCTCGAAATGTTTGAGATTGATTTCTCCACGATTTCGCGGCATTTGGCCGTCTTAAAAAACGCGGGGGTGGTCACTTCTGAAAAACGTGGAAAAAATGTGTATTATCGTCTTGCCTGTCCGTGCCTTATGGATATTTTCTATTGTTTGGACGGTATCTTGGATCATCAAGACGAAACGTAAACGGCTCAACACAATGGGTGAAAATTTTTTACTAAAATATTTGTAAAAAAAGCCAAATAACAAAATATATGGGATGGGAGACGAGCGATGCCTCGTGAATTGAAGACAGGGTTGATATTGCTTGGGACGTTTGGGACGGCGTATTTTTTGCCGATCGGACGTCTCGACGTACAGAACGCCATTTTGGATGCGTTTCGAATGTTGCAATGGTACGCGATCTATCATACGCTGGCCTGTGTTGTGCCAGCGATGTTTATTGCGGGCGCGATCTCGACATTTTTATCGAAGGAGTCGATATTACGGCATTTAGGGCCGAAATCGCATCCAGTGGAGGCGTATGGCATCGCCTCTATTTCTGGAACGATTCTGGCGGTCTGTTCGTGTAGCGTATTGCCGATGTTTGCCGGGATTTATCGAGTGGGCGCGGGACTTGGTCCGGCCGCGACGTTTCTCTGCGCGGGGCCTGCGATCAATGTGATCGCGATTTTCCTCACCACACGTGTGTTGGGCGTCTCGCTGGGCATTGCGCGAACGGTGGTTGCGATTCTGATGAGCATCGTCGTAGGATTGTTGATGGCAATGATCTTCCGTGCGAGTGAAAAGGAACGCATCGCCACGACCATGCTGCTTCCCGATCCGCTTCCGTCGGGGCGAAAGTTGTGGCAGACTGGGGCGTTTTTGACGGTCATGATCGCATTTTTGGTCTTTAGCGATTGGGTGAATCCGGGAACAAAAATTTTGACCATTCCGGAAAACGCGACGCTGACGCACCTGGATCAGATAGAGGGCGCCAAAACGGTGACGCTTACGGAAACGGTGCGATTGGATACGTCGATCACACAACAGACGAGCGGCGAAGTCGTTTTTCAAGTGCAGCAGGTGATGGATGGCGATGAACAAATGTCTCAGGAGACGCGAGAGATGTTCACTCCTGGGAACGTATTTCGCGTTCAAACCACATGGATTGCGCAAATTACGGAGAATGTTCCGGAAAATTATCGGGTTGCCGCGACGATTTTTACTTATCGATGGTATTTATGCGCGTTGTGTGCGATATTGCTTGTGGTGATGATTGTCCGGTGGTTCAACCGCGACGAGTTGCGGGAGTGGATGGAACAGACGTGGACTTTTTCCAAACAGATTATTCCGCTATTGTTCGGCGGTGTGTTGGTGACCGGTTTTGTCGCCTCGCTGCTGCCGGCAGAGGTGGTTGCGCGTTGGGTCGGAGGGAATACGATTTTAGCGAATCTGACGGCGTCTGTGATTGGTTCACTATGGTATTTTGCCACGCTCACGGAGATTCCGCTCATGCAGTCGCTACTTGATCTGGGGATGGGTAAAGGACCAGGATTGGCTCTTCTTTTAGCTGGACCGACGCTGTCATTACCGAGTATCATTGTGATCGGAAAGTTCCTTGGCATGAAAAAAGCCACGACTTTTGTCCTACTTATCGTTGTGCTAAGTGCACTAAGTGGTTGGACCTTTGGATGTTTTGTCCAATAGAATAGACGAGTGAATGTGAGTATCGGCGTCCGATTCGGGATGGATTTTGGATGGACGCCCAATGTCGGAATCATGGCGGCTCCCGTTCCACGGATGGTTCGAACGGATTTGACGTACGAGGAGCACGCCAAACGCGGACAGCACACGGAAAATCGAGTAAAATGGAGAAAGGAAGTGCGATGTTGATTCAGATTTTGGGCACGGGATGTGCCAAATGCGCAAAATTGACGGAACTGGCTGAGCAGGCGGCTCGACAGGTGGGTGGTGATTATTTGCTGGAAAAAGTCACCGATATTGGGCAAATTACGGCGATGGGTGTGATGGTCACACCGGCGATGGTGGTGGATGGCCGATTGCGATGTAGCGGTACAGTTCCCACATTGCCGCAGCTGATTGCCTTGTTGGAAGAAGCTAAATCATGACCTATGTGACGATGAAACGTATGGTGACCGGGACGTTGCTTCTTTTTGCGGCGGTGACGCTCGTCGTGCAAATAGGGAAGGAATTTCGGGATACGCCACAGATGCTTTTGACCGATGGTTTGCATGTCATCTGTACTCATGCGACGACGCGATGTCCTACCTGTATGACCATGGAGCGGCTCACGGATGAACTGCTCCATGCGGAATTTGCTTCGCGGCTCAATTCCGGAGAAATTATTTTTCAACAGATCAATTATGAGAAACCTGAAGTCGCCGATTTCGTCCAACGCTTTAAAGTGGCGACATCCAGTGTCGTGTTAGTCCGGGTACGGGATGGACATATCGCCGATGGAACGAATCTTGCCGATCAGGCTTGGAATTTGTATACCGATGAATCTGCGTTCAAAAAAATGTTAAAAGAGCAGATTAACGCCATGTTTGACGGAAAATCGCTGGAGATGGATATTCCGCAAGAGGAGATTATTTTTGATGAAAATGAAACATTGAATCTTTAATTCCATACCATGATTACTCCATGAAAGGAGATAAAAATGAATCGTACGAGTGTGTCGATATGTATATTATTAGTGTTTTTTTGTACATTAAATGATGCGAAAGCTACCGATGAGCCTAGCGTCTCCAATGATAAGCCCCCGTACTACATGACGGAGAAAAATTTGGATCAATCACTTGGTATTGATCCAAAAATCGAACGACCAGACGAGTTTGTACAGGTGATTTATTTCCATCGTTTGCCCGGTTGTGACACTTGTCAGAAGATGTCGAAATATGTGTATCAGACGGTCAAAACGCGATTTGCGAAGGAAATTGCCAACCGGCGTCTCGTGTTGCGATACCAGAATTTTGAAGATCCCAAAAATGTCGTCCTCGTTCAGCGTTTGAAGATCAAATCGCCATCGTTGGCGATTCTTTGGATCAAAGATGGCAAACCGGTGAAAGCCAAATTAGCTACTAAAATTTGGTCACTGGCTGGCGAAAAGGAAAAATTCTTCGATTATGTCCAGGAAGAAATCGCGGCCTATGTTAAAGAACTGAAGGAAATGTAATCATGTGGAACGCATCCTGGTGGCTTGCGCTGAGTGGGGTTTTACTTCTCGGATTCCAAACGTCGATCAGTCCATGTCCGTTGGCGACCAATATCGCCGCCATTTCCTACATCACACGTCAATGTGAACAGGCGACCACCGTGGTTTTATCTGGACTAATGTACACATTGGGGCGAGTGCTTGCGTATCTCGGTCTCGCGATTGGCCTGCTGACCGCCATCCTTGCCGGCGGAGAAAACGTCACGCGATTCCTACAGGTTCAGATTCATGGGTGGCTCGGTCCGATCCTGATTGTGATCGGTCTGGCCTTGCTCGGTTGGATATCGATCTCCTTGAATCACGTGTCGGGTGAAAAAATGCAGAAAATCGCCGACCATTTAGGGATTTGGAGTGCGTTGCCGCTTGGCATTCTTTTTGCGCTGGCGTTTTGCCCAACATCCGCCGCGACGTTCCTAGCCATGTTGACGATGGCGTCGCAATTTGAGTCACGTGTGATTTTCCCTATGGTTTTCGGCCTGGGTACGGCGATTCCGGTGATGATTTTTGCCGGAATTATCGTCGTGAACGCGAAGCTGCTCAGCCGAGCCTTTTCCGCGGTCAGCCGACTCGACTATTGGATGCGTTCCATCACTGGGACTGGGTTTATCCTTCTGGGAATTTGGTTCTCATGTAAATATGTCTATGGCGTTTTGTAGCATTGAACTGCGGACAAACCAAAATTTTAGCAGGTTCCCGCCTATGATACAAATGATTCACGATAAACAAAAACTCTGCCGGTGGGTGACGGTACTGACATGCCGCCTCTACAGAACACATGGCACCGAATGACAGTGGCGACGTTTCAAAAAAATTATTCCACCAATGTTCCGAGAGGTTTACCGCGTAGGGCATCCAAAAGCGCATTTTCCGGACGACAGTTGAAGATTCGGAACTTCATTCCATGTTCGCGGCACTTAATCGTGGCTTCGAGGTCAATAATTCGGAGCCGACGTTCGAGCATTTCATCATAAGAAATCGTTTCAAAACGTGTGGCAGAGGGGTTTTTTTCCGGATCATCTGAGTAAACACCGTCCACTTTGGTGGCTTTTAAGAGCAGATCACATTCCAATTCAATCGCTCGCATCGCCGCGGCGGTATCTGTGGTGACATAAGGTCCACCCGTTCCGCCGGCCAAGACCACAATTCGACCGCCTTCCAAATAATGTTGAGCTCGACGCGGAGTGTATGCTTCTGCAATGGCGTCCGCGCGCACCGCCGTGAGTAAACGTACTTCCGCACCACAGTATTCCAATGCGTCACGCAGTGCCAGCCCGTTCATCATCGTGGCTAGCATTCCCATGTAATGAGCGGTTTGGATTCGAACACATTGGTTACCATCCTGCGCGACAAATTGACCGCCTCGCAGAATATTACCACCACCCATGACAATGCCGATTCCAATGCCTGGATGGGTTGCGTCACCCTTTGCAGCACGCGCGATCTGACGCGCCGCCGGAAGTAATGAACTCGCGATAATTCCACGCTCACCCGCTGGACAAAAAGCCTCTCCCGATATCTTGAGTAACACGCGACGAATACGTGGAATATCACTCATTTTTTGGATCCCTTCCCTGCCTTCAAATTCCATTAACGGTCAAAAAATCTAACCCAACAGCCAAAAAAAAGCCCCCCTCAAAAGGGAGGCTTGATGCTTCACAAACTACTTACCTATTTGCCAATGATGGAACGCGACGACTTTCATCGTTGGAGCCGCTTCTTTCACAAACTCACCCACGGTCTTGCCGGAATCTTTCACAAACGGCTGATCCAGCAGGCATTGTTCCGCGAAGAAACTCTTCATACGACCATCTACGATCTTAAACAGAATATTCTCAGGCTTCGAGGCGTTAGCCGGATCGTTTCTGAGTGTTTCGATCTGAATACGACGTTCATTTTCTACAACGGTGGAATCCAGATTCTCTGGAGCCACCACGGTCGGACGCATTGCCGCAATTTGCATACAAACGTCTTTACCCGTCGCATCGCAAATATCACCTTCACACACAAGCAAAACGCCAATGTCGTTCGAGTGGTGAATATAGCCAACACATGGAGCTTCCACGCGAAGAATACGACCAACG
This sequence comes from Thermoguttaceae bacterium, assembly GCA_028694795.1. Taxonomy (GTDB): domain Bacteria; phylum Planctomycetota; class Planctomycetia; order Pirellulales; family Thermoguttaceae; genus JAQVKF01. Next base: position 14,402 of record JAQVKF010000093.1, read on the forward strand.
CGGAAAACCTCACGAATACGGTTTGTCAATTCGTCGAATTGTTCACGTAGCGTACCACCCTTGCTCGCCGATGGAAGTGCCAACAGCTCGTCCGCTGTCGTCACGCGCGTCGCAAGCAGAGCCTTTGCCATATCGTTGACGAGTTGTACAAACTCATCGTTCGCCGCTACAGGAGCACTTTCGCACTTCAATTCGATCATCGCGCCAACGCCGTTTTCAATCGCAATTGCAATGCGTCCGAACTCTGTCGAACGTTCGCTGCTGCGAGCCGTCATTTTGGCTTTACCCGAAACACGCAACTGTTCGATCGCCACATCAATATCGCCATTTGCAGCCGCCAATGCCTTCTTGCAATCCATCATCGGAAGGCCGGTTTTGCTACGAAGTTCCATGACCATTTTTGCCGTGATTTCTGCCATCGCTTATCCACTCCTCGTTGCCGTTATCGTTTATCGTCATATCTTTGTGCCGTGATCGTTCTTTACGCACACTCCGCATTCGAAGTTGGACGCTCTTCCAAAGAACGGTATCTATGAAACGCGAACGCTAACCTTTTAGTCGTCTTGATTCTCAGCACCTTTCATCTAGAATCTTCTCTAAACTTCACATTCTCTCGGCTACTGCAAATCTCATTGACGCTGTTGTTCCGTTACAACCCGCAAAATCCGCGAATTTTACCGGAATTCATGGTCGTTCGCGCTGCGTATGGAGAACCGTCCGCAACATTTGGCGGACTTCTTCCCTCTCACTAACTACTCTTGCTAACCATTCGCGAATACATCCGGCGACGTACTCGCGATCATTTACTTTAGGGTCCCATAGAAACGAACCTCTATAGGTAAACGTCGGCAGAAAATCAATTTTTTTCCGGATCTTGTTCAGCCGGTGCCTCAGCAGCGGGAGCCGCCGGGGCCTCCTCCTGGACGGGAA
>JAQVKF010000282.1 GCA_028694795.1 Thermoguttaceae bacterium
GTTGGATATGGCGGATATCGAGGGATATGACAAGCTCGCGCGGAAGCACCATCTACCGCTCGTGGTCGATGCGACATTTACGCCCCCCACCTTACTGCGACCGACCGAATATGGGGCGAATATCGTGATTCACTCACTTTCGAAATGGATCGGTGGACATGGCACAGGAATCGGAGGAGTTGTGATTGACGCGGGACGATTCGATTGGAGCGATCCGAAATTCACACTTTACAATGAACCGGATGCGGGATATCACGGATTGCGTTTTGCCCGTGATTTAGGTCCTGAACTGACGCCATTAGCATTTTCCGTACGTTTGCGAACGGTTGGTTTACGCAATGTGGGGGCGACACTCGCCCCTGATGCGGCGTGGCAATTTCTGCAAGGGGTCGAAACGTTACCGCTACGGATGGCCAAACATTCGGAAAATGCGGCCGCGATCGCGGCGTTTCTGGTGGGACACCCCCAAGTGGATTGGGTTCGTTATCCTGGGTTACCGAATGATCCGTCGTACCCGCTCGCCCGACGTTATCTTTCCCACGGATTTGGGGGAATGGTCGTACTCGGTGTGAAAGGGGGAGCGGCCAAGGGGGCCAAAATCGTTGACCAAATTCAGCTTTTCAGTCATTTAGCGAATGTCGGGGATGCGAAGAGTTTAATTTTACATCCGGCAAGTACATCGCACGCGCAGCTGGACGAGGCGGCGCAACGGGCATCGGGTCTGACCCCGGAACTACTCCGGTTATCTATCGGTTTGGAGCATATTGAGGATATTCGTGAGGCATTGGATGAAGCCCTGAGACTTTGAGAACGTCTGTACTTGCGATTGCTGTTGGCTGGCAAGGACGTGCCGTGACGAATTGTCGCCGCCGCGACAGTGACGGCGTATCATTCGGTCGGTCACTTCGTTCCCGGCAATCCACTTATCAAGTGAAGATTATCCCATAGCTAGGTATCGGACCGCGGTACGATGCTACGAAAGGTTCGTCGGACGACAACAGCTTACGTTATCACCGCTGAGCATTCTCGGGCCGACCGTATCATGAAGGACTCCGATACGGCGGTTTCACGCAATTGTATAAACGTGTCCAGGCCGAGTGGAACTTCCTGCTGGATGGTCTAAAGTTAATGGAAAAACACTATGATTTAGCTATTGATATATAAATATATCTCCATTTCAGCTCCCAAAAATGTTTCAGCAAAGCATCGCTTTTACGGCTATTTTCCACCACGAAAAGGTGGATTTTACCTGTTTTGTTGGACGGGTTGGTTATACTCGGATTTTTCGTTACAAAATCACTCGGAATCTGTTCAATCCATTCCATTTTCCAAACATGATAAGAGTCTCATCGTAAAACGAGTAGTTGTACACCACACAACTTATGGGAAATATGTTTGATTTTCTCAAATGGCCGTTTGGTAGGTTTCATACCGATATGATCAGAATTTCGACTTTTCCGCCATGATTATGATTGTGTGAATACATATCATCTAGGGCGTGTTCACGCTAAAATTTGATGCGTATAGGATATTTGCACAATATAGCGTGTTTGTATTGGGAATATTGCACCCTAAGATTCGACATAAGCACCATTGCATCAACTTATTTATCCTATATTGACAGTGTGAACATACTGTAGGTAATTTTTTTGAACAAACAAGAACGAAGTGGAGAGGGAATTTTTGAAAAAGTTCCTCTCCAAACCTCCCCCAAAAAACTTTTTACTGTAAGTACAAGCAGCAACATCGGTCAAAATGGTACAATGTTTGTGTGAACAGGCCCTAGAACATTGCACTTCGTCCGGTACAAAAGACTTGATTTTTTGTTCACTTCTCCAGTACAATGCGATGGAGACGGATAGCGATTTTTATGACAGCGATTTTTCATTGCAAGATCGCTTTCGTCCGAGTCCAAATCAGTTACAGTTCCAACCGAAATAAATGTGTACATAGACATTTCTGGCAGCTATTTTGTTCACCTCTTCACTGATGACCATTATGATCGGTATTGGGGGAGAGCGAAACGCAAGGTGGGGTAAATTCTTCATTTCTAGTTTTTAAGGGAGATCGCTTATGAAACGATGGTCTGGTAGGATTGCGGCCACTCTGATCTTATGGATGACGTTCCTTTGTGCCGTGGAAGTCACACAGGCGTCACAAAAATCCGCGTCTAAAGCGACGAATGATGAGCCAACGGCAGATCAAGAGGTAACCGATGAGGAAGCAACCGCATGCGGGATCGAACTTGCACGAAAGTTCACAGAGGATCCCGCCGGTTTTTGCGTATCATGTATGAGAAAGGAGGACCTACTCCGAGAAATAGGCTCACGTCTTACCCGAGGTCAGATTTCTACCGCGATGGGTCGTCAGCTCATCCAGATGATTAATCGGCCGTTTTTTTTCCGTGGGGTACAGAAGGGAGCCTATTCCATTCTAAAAAGGGAACTTGAAGGATCCCAATGTGTTTTTCTCGGACTGAAAAAAGGGCCTCGGGGTACCAAGATTGTTCTGCGAAATCTGGTACGTAATGGAGTACAGTATTACAGTTTCATCTGCCATCGCCAAGAAGACGGAACCGTGGTCGGACGAGAAGCCGAGGCACTTCACGCCGGAGGTTCTACAGTCGGTGGCATCGTCAATATAATGCAGACGAAAGCGTCTGTATCTGATGACGATAATCTCAATAAAATGGCTCAGAAGATTGGGAATATCGGTGAGTGGTCTCAACAGGGCGAGTACCAAAAGATCGTAGAGTACATGCGGTCCCCAGAACGTCAAGGTAAAAATTATGAGATGGACCGGATTTATCTTGCCGCATTATCCCACCTGACCAGTGGTGACGACAGTTTAAAAGATGACGGCAGTTTAAATCAGGAGTATGCGAAAGCTGTCGAGACATTTCGGAAAAACTGGCCCGATAGCCCCGTAGTTTTCCTGGAACTGATTTCGTTGGACATATATTTCATCCGCGGTGAAGATGAAAAATTTCTTCAGGCGATTCAAACGGTTCGCGAAGACGTCTGTAACGATCCATACCTAACACTTCTTATAGCATATTATTACATGGAGAAATCTCCCGAAAAAGCCTTAGAATATGCCTTGCAAGCGAAATCCGAAGGACTCCAGATCGAAGAGCTGTGGGAAATGATCGTGGTACTCCAACTGGAACAAGGGGCGGACGCGAAAGAAATGGCCCCCTTGCTTCAAGAAGCCGGCGAACTATTCGGAAAGGAAGTAGAACAGAATCTCCGTACTTTTGTAGAACAACAAACCTCCGGTTCTTCATCAAAATCGCGGCGTCAACGTCAAAGGATTGAGGAGACACTCATTTACGCTGCGTGAATTAGCGGTAGCGGTACCAACGTCAGGTAAAAAGGGGAAACCGACGAATGCCGGAAGCGTAAGCGTCCGCATCGTCGGTAGCAATTCACCGAGTTGGTACTACCAACGTCAGGTAAAGAAGATGGATGCGACACGGAAGGA
>JAQVKF010000283.1 GCA_028694795.1 Thermoguttaceae bacterium
ACAGTCTCTCTCCAAGCGACACTGACGCCATTAATCGGCTGGCTTTTGAATACTCGAACGAATCGCGTCGGGCGGGCGGCTTGTGGGACACGTCAAGCGGCACGGCGGAACAAGATCGATACGCACAACAACTGGCCAATCTAGCCTTACGAGCACGTACGGCTGACTATCAACGGGATCTTATCAGCCGACGAATGGTCGAGCTGATGGCCGTTTCCGCCGGATTGATCGACGAATGGCGTGTGACGATGATCCCGAATCTCGGAACAGAGGGAACCCGTTTCGTGGCAATTGTCCCCGCACGAGATAGTTATGCCGCCATGCAGACAGCCCTGCGATCCTATCCGGGATACACGACTGGAACGGTTGGCATCATCTGGCAACATTGGCGATAACTTTTTACCAGAGCGTGTTCACACAAGTTGCCCCTTAATCGGAACGACCAACGGTACCAGCGTCAGGTAGGCAACACCGGCGTCAGGTAAAAAGTTTGCGTATTTTCTACGAAAATGCTTTTTCGTCAAACTTTTTTTGGCGAAATAAAATCAATGAGAGGAAACTTTTTGCAAAAAATTTCCCCCAAAACTCCCCTTCCGAAACTTTTTACTAGACGCACAAACTTCAATATCGACCAACACAGATGCCTCGATTGCTGTTATGTCATTCTTGGCCATCGACTTTTACTATGTGATTATATGTGAACACGTCCTAGGCGGTGATGCCACAAAACCTAGTGAACAGGCACCAAAAGGTCCGCCGACGCGGCCGCTACGCTTCCAGCATCGGCTCGCGTGTATTCCTACTCCAACCCAGCGGCCCATAAGGATGGGGGAGGTAAAAAAGCCACTCCTTGTGGTCATTGTGTGCGCATCCATTGGTCCGAATCCGTGGTACTGCCGCTTGTCGTACCGCTCGACTCGGTCGTCGGCAGCGCGACCGTTGGAATTTCTAGCGTTTGAAGCTCTTTATCCGCGGTGTCTTCCGTGTCGACGGAGGGTGTCGCGGAAACGGCCACTTGTTTTGCCAATGCCGTCGATGGGAGCGGTAGGAAGAACTGGTAATATTTCGCGCCTCGAACAATCGGGATGCCTGTGATCTCGCCCGTGGTCGAAGAGGTGCCGGTACTTACCGAGCCGCCCGATACGCCACCGCTGCTGACTTTGCTTATCGATGATAGGCCGCTGCTGTCACTACCGTTGGAACTAATGCTACCGCTGATCTCGCTACTGCCGGTCATCGTACCGCTGGTACCACTCGACGAACTGGCGGTCATTTCATATTCTCCCGTATCTGGATCCACCTCGCCAATGACCATCCCGTCAATCAAAACACCATACGTGTTCAGTGTGTCTACGTTGCTCTGTGTGCCTTCACTACTGCTGGCATTGCTACTACCACTGGCACTGGTGGGGCTTGAACCACTTGTTCCACTGCCACTCAAAAGTGCCGCTCGCAATTTCAGTAGATCTTTTTGCGGTAATGCTTTGCGCGGCAAAATTTGGAGCTGAACCGCTACAGCCACTGGAAGTGAACGCTTCGTGAGGCTGTTCCACTGCGTCGTCCAGCTTTCGCCATCGTAATAGTGAAATTCCGCGCCAATGACCTCCGGAAACCAAACGACGTTCGGATCATCGGGATGGAAAATCGTCCGAATCCGCCGCTGATCCAATGCGCTGGTCGGCATACCGCTCGAACCACTTTCACTCGTACTTGTGCTATCCTCTGTTCCCAAAAGAGTGTTCGCCAACTTTGTCTCGTCTAACGTATTGGAACTGTCCGTCGCATTTGTTGTATCGGTGGTACTGCTTGAATCCGTTGAACCGGTCGAACTGTCGCTGGAATTGGTCGAATTACCGTTCGAACTTGTCGATTTGGTTGAACTGGTTATATTCGTTGCTTCCGTAGAACTCGATAGTGTGTCGGAATCGCTGGTGGAATTGGATGCCGGGTCGAGAGGCGTTTCCCAGTCGATTTGGCGTCGAACCAGCCCGATGAGAATCGCGTCGCCATTTTGCGAGGCGGCGGCGAAATTTTGATTATAGCGGAATCGCGTACTCGCTCCACCACCGCTCGAATCACCGACCGTACTGGGCGAGGCATTGCTCGAACCGCTCGTGCTGTCGGCGGAACTTCCCGTCGTACCGCTTGAACTGCTTTTTGATGTTCCACTTGGATTGGTCGAGCTGCTCGAAATAGAACTGACGTTCGCGCTCGAATTTGCGGAAGACGAAACGCCGCCGCCATTGAGAACATCGCTGGAATCGGTCGATTCGTCCGAGGCGAGAAAACCGGTTGTGAATGCCTCCGAGTCGCCCGTCGGCGTGTTGATCGGTTCCATCCCCGAGTTGATCGCCAAAAGGTCCAACAGGGTAAGCCCTTCGCCCGCTTCAAAATCGGTCCAATTGAAAAACTGCCAACGAACAGTCGAAAGCTCGGGGACTCGTTTGGCGATACTTTCCGTGCTTTGTGTATCTAAAAGACCGCCCGTCGAATCGAGACCGAACCCGCCGCCCGTCGAACTATCGTTACTGATCAATCCGCTACTGCCACTGTCACCACCGACTTCACTCAACGCTTCGGAGTAGGGATCGGTTGTGGTCGTCGTGTCGAACACAAATTGAGTCGGAACCACTTCAATCAGATCAATTTGAAGCGAGGTCGCGGTGCCAAAAAGACCAAATCGTCGAATCGTCGACGCGCCCACCAACTCGCCCGGTACATCCGGGATCGCGCCACGCAAGTCCGAACTCAATTGCTCATGAATTGAACGCACCACCTGAACCGATTCGATACGCGTATGTCCCGACATAAACACCTGCTCGTAAAGCGACATCACCTGCCAAACACCCGCGAGCAAAACAGCCAGCAAAAGAAGCGATAACAACACTTCCAATAAGGTAAAACCCCGTGAAAAACGTCGCGAAGCCCCAGAATCGGTGAAATATCGCGTCCCATGGCTAACGGTGTACGGCACGTCTAGCGTGGCGATAGTCGGACTCGACCATCGCCCCATTTGGGTTGGATGTGTGAAAAAACGTCGAGGAGTATGGTGAATGATCATTCATAACCTCCACGGCCACTGGTCATGCCGCCGCTAAATGTGTTCGTGCCGCGACTAAATGAATTCGTTGTATTGCCGCTAAACGGATTGGAACTTTGCCCACGATTAAAACCTGAACCCTGAAGGCTGGAATTCGTCGAGGTCACACCTTGGTTCATCCCGTTGCCGCCCTGTCCCATCCCTTGGCCAAATGGATTATTTCCCCCTTGGCTAAATTGGTTGTTCCCTGGTTGGCTAAACTGGTTTCCATCCATTTGGCCACTCTGACCGCGGTTTCCACCGAAGCCGCCTTGCCCCATCCCACCGCCGTTTCCACCGAATCCGCCTTGGTTCATCCCGTTGCCGTTGCCGCCCTGTCCCATCCCTTGGCCAAATGGATTATTTCCACTTTGGTTAAATTGGTTGTTCCC
>JAQVKF010000284.1 GCA_028694795.1 Thermoguttaceae bacterium
ATTCCGTTGCGGCAATGCAACACGACCGCCAGTTTCAGTTCATCGGCGATTTCCATCTGCGCCGGAGTGAAATAGCCGCTGACTCCAACCGAACCGGCAGTCGCATAATGGTGGTACACCTTGATTGCTGCAAATCCACACTCCTTCACCATCGTCTTAATCGTCGCTGGTGGAGTCTCCGGCGTAACCAACATCGCTCCACGCGAATTGGGAGCTGACTTCAACTCCGTTGCAACCCACCGGTTCATTCGGTCGTAATCGACGCCGATCACCGGCAACGCGAAAGTCAGAACATCGACCCGCCGCCGGGGATACAGGGCTTGCAACAGATTCCGGAGCTCCTCAAAATCGGTCTGGCGTTCCAGCCAGTCATTGTTGCTAACCGTTTTCGAAGTGGTAAAGGCGTTGCTCCATAAATGCGTGTGGGTGTCGAATATTCTGCGGGGTACGAAACGCTCAAGTTCCTCACTCCATATTTTTCGATCCAGATCCGTAAGACGAAAATCCGCAATATTTTCTTTCGGCATATTCACTCGTTCGTCTCCCGAGATCTGATTTCCAGATATTGCTCAAAATAACGCAGTCCCAGCTCTCGACAGCTTAGAGAATCGAAATGAATGTTGTCCTCGCGCGCTTTCAACCCAGCGGAAGATGCAATCGCACAGTTCGACCGAGACCTAGCCAGCCGATGCAGAGCTGCATTTACAGACGAGAAGAAACGGCAACGCCCATTCTTGTATCCACCGGCGAACTCGCCGATCTCCCCCAAGATCAGCGGGACATTCGCGATATCCAACTCACGCATGATCGCATCCATAATGACCGTAAACTTCCATTCGTAGGCATCGGCGTCTTCCTGTGTATGACTGTCGTTTTCCCCTTGATGCCAGAGAACTCCAACGATTTCACTGTTTCTTTGGGCATGCTTACTGCGAGCTAGCACCTGATAATAGAGATAGTCCCCCACCACCCACTGATCAAGACAGGTTCCACCGTCAGCGCATGGAATCAGTCCGACTTGTTCACCATAGTGTTTCTGGTAGGCATCGGCGAAACTGGCGGCGAGCCCGATACCGGCGGATGGACGATCCGGATTGATGGGCTCCTTCATCGGAGCCCATCCCCAGTCCCGCAGCATGAAAATATTCGGATTGACGATTTCCGGGACGACGCCAAAATCGCCACGTCCGGCCATGTTCGACTGTCCCGCCATCAGAAAAGAATGAATCATTTCCGGATGCCCTCTTTCTCCACGTGTTCCGCCTGCGCGATGAACAGATCCTGTTCCTGTCGGCTCAAATTGACGAAATAAACGTTCCATCCGCAAACCCGAACCTGCAGCGTGGCATATTTCTCTGGATGAGCTTGTGCGTCGAGCAAAAGTTTGGAGTCGAATACGTTACACTGAATTGAATGTCCTCCCATTTTGAAATAGGTGCGGACGAGTGCCAGCATGATGTCCAGCCCTTCGTCGCCCTTCACCGCCGAAGGCGGAAGGATGATGTCCAGCATTCCAGCATGGGCAAAATTACTCATATCCATCTTGCAGACGGAGTTCATCAGTCCGGTCAGACCGTTGCGGTCCATGCCGATCGTGGCGGAGAGGTTCTTCGAAAGTATGTCGCCGGATTTCCGACCGTCCGGCGTCGCTCCGGTCTTCGTTCCGAACCGAACATTGAAATCGATTGAAATCTGTCCCTGCTTCCAGATGCCGCCGCGACCGTTGGGTCGGTTGTTGATCAATTTCGTGGTATCGTCAGTCAGATCCACCATCAGTTGATCGGCCAACGCGCTATCGTTCCCGTATTTGTCATCGTCGGCCAGGATCTTTCGGCGCAACTCCTCGCCGCCCTCCCAATTTCGCTTCAACAGTTCCGTCAACTCCTGCAAGGAAAGAACCTTCCGGTCATAGACGAATTTTTTAATCGCGGCAAGCGAATCCACCGTAGTCGCCAAACAGCTGATGTTGAACACAGAATTGCAGTGTCTGGCGCCAAACCCATACGCATCAACTCTTTTTTCCAAACTCTCCGCGATCGTGGCGGAATACATGGAAGACGGGTTGTACTCGTGAAGAAACTTTTCGAACGTGTCAGCCGTTTTCATCATAAGTTCGGCCACGTCTTTCAACTGGCGTTTGAAAGCGGCATGAAATTTCCCAAAATCGGTCAGAGTCTCTGGTGCTCCGGTGACCGATCCTAGCCGATGGCCGGTCAGCGGATCAATCCCGTCATTCAAGACCAATTCAACGATTTTGGGAAGATTGAGCCGTAGCGGAATCGTCTTTGCCTCGTTTTTGACCGCGAAATCCCAGCAACCGGTCATGACATAAGTCCGTGCCTCCTCTAGCGTGACTCCGGTTTTCAGCAGTGCCTTGACGGTGTTTTCGCTGTTGATCAACGAAACGCTGCTGTTTCCCCGGCGAATCGCCTTCAAGACGCGCTTGATGAAGTCGTCCGGCGTCTGCTCGGTGATGCAGATCTGAATTTTCGGATCGTAAATATCGGCCTCATCGTAGGCATCGAAAATCAGCCGTGACAACTCGTTGATCTCCACCCGACCGTTGGCGTCCATCGAACCGAAATACATCGGCTGCTGGTACGGAATGTGCATGGCGAAAAACTGATTCATGAAATACTTGAACAACTCTTTCACCTGTTCCCGAGAATACGTTCTCTGTTCCATATCCCGCTGGTAGAAGTTGAAATACAAATTCCCGATATCCCCAAGCGTTCTCACCCGGAATCCATCCACGTTTTCCTGAAGCTTCCAGTAAAGTAGACCCATAACCATGGCCTCGTAAAGCGAGGACGGCGGATTCTCCACGAGCCAGTTCAGTGCCCGAAATAGGTTTGCGGTCTTTGGGCTTTCTCCGGCGTGTTTTCCCACTTCTGCGGTCAACCGTCGGGAAAAGCGAAGGATCGCGGTATACGTGATTTCCATACCGTCGAAAAACGCCGTCTGTTCCGGCGACAAGGCGGCATGTTTTCCTCGATACCGTCGAACCCGCTCCAAAATTCCGGGGAAACCCAGTCTCAGAATGGATTCCCAATCTGGCGCGGTGTGGTCGTAGTCGGGGTACATCACGAACAACCCGTCCTCTCTTCCCATACGGATTCTCTCCGAAGTATATACCTCCACCGGGCCATGGTTGAGTTCATCGATCCATTTCCTGCTTAAATCGTTGATGATATGATGCCTTTGCCAGCCAAAATCCCGCGTCGCCCTTACCGGAGCAACATTAAAATCAAAGCCGAACCAGTCGAGCGGGTTGACCGCCAATTGAGCATGATCCAGAATGAACTCAACGGCTTTCGCCTTGACGACCGGATGCGGCTGTCCGGCCATGGAATCGGTCAGCGCTAGGGTCTGCCGCTCCAGAGCGTCAAATTCCAGACCCGTTTCTGGATTGAAATCCGGGGCTTCGTATTGACGGTTCAATATCTGA
>JAQVKF010000094.1 GCA_028694795.1 Thermoguttaceae bacterium
TCAAATAGTCCAACAAACTACGACGACGACCGACCAACATCAAAAGACCACGACGACCCGCATAGTCCCTCGTGTTCTTCGGGAAATGCGCCGTCAACGCGTTAATACGAGTCGTAAGGATCGAGATCTGTACTTCCGCCGACCCTGTGTCGTTTTCACCTCGTTTATATTGACTGATCAGCCCCTGTTTACATTCTTTCGTGATCGTCATCGTATGCAGCAGTTCCTTCCGTTGTTCCTTCCGTCGAATTCCTTACCGTCAACGAGTCCAACCTACGTCAACGGCCCCCGATCAAAACCAATCTCAACCGGGACAAATTCCAGAATATTTTTACCTCAACTCCAATAAGCCGTTAGTGTAGCCGTTCTGCGATTTTTCTGCAAGCGGGGGGTGAACGTTATTTGCGATTTTTCCGTTTTTTTTGTTCTTCCCAAAGTTTTTGTCGAAAAAATCCGATGCTTTCAGTTTGATTCTATCTAAACGTCCTCCCTAGTATGTGTTCACATAAATGTCGTTTCATTTTAACCGATGCTACAGCTCGTGCGTATGGTAAAATGTTTTGGGGGTGGTTTGGAGGGGAACTTTTTCAAAAGTTCTCCCCCCATATACTTTTCGTCTACCCAAAAATGACTTGTGGCGAGTCTAAAATGATAATATACAGCAAATAAATAGTTAAGGATATTTACGCTGAATTTCATAGCTTGGTATATTCGACCCAAAGATACCAATACCCCTCAAACTCCCATATTAATTACGTGAACACGCCCTAGTATGTCGTCAATCCAAAGGACCTTCCATTTCCCCTGTTTTGCCAGATTTTGCGGTCGTCTTAATGGCCACAACCATATATTCACTCTACCCATTTGATCCATTTACCTAATTCTGCCATAAGTAAGCCGATTCGAGTATCCGATGGTCCATCAATCCATTTCGCCGCACCGCCAGCCTGTCCACTGCCAGCCAGCCATCGTTCCGAGTCCATAAAGCGACCCTTCTCGCCACGTAAACCAGGTTTGTTCCGCCGTGGATCGGTAAAAATCCTCGGTTCCCAATCGATAATCCGAATGTGTACTACTGATGATGACCGTCTCTGGATTGGTCCACGCAAGCAACGCATCCGAACAGCTTTTGACGCTTCCATGGTGCGGAGCGGCCAATATTTCCACTCCACACGGCTCGCGATCTGTCAGCGTCGTTACGGCCTCTCCGTCCAAATCGCCCGTAAGCAAAAGCGTACGTACCGTTCCAGCCGCTTTTCGCCCTTGGCCATAGCCACTCATACGAGCCACTCTGTTCGCAGTATATTCACCATTCGTCTTGTTTTGTATTCTCGTACTATCTTCACAAATCACCCCTGCTTTACTATCCGAACCGTCATTTTTGGGTAAGTTTGCACTAGATTGAAAATTTGTAATATTTGAACAACTTATGTTATTTTCGTAATTTAAGCTAATTGCAACGTTTGTATTATTTGTGTACGCGTTGTCATACCGGATATAACACGCGATCCCATTCGCATTACTCGACGTCAGTTCTGGAATCATCGAGGATTCCAGTCGATCCATCGAACGAATCGCATCTTCGGTAAACACCCATAAATCCATCGTCAGGCCCGGCTCCTTCCACCATTCGATATCTTCCGTAACCAAACGAATCGGTATCTCGTGCTCTTCCAATACTCTACGCAAATTTCTCAGCTTATTCAAAGTATCCATGTCTTTAATCGAAGCCAAACCTGTCGTTCGAGAATCCACCCCATCCGTAGAGTCGGACGCTTCCTCTCCATTTTTTACATCATTTTCATTCTGCTCGTTCACACTATTTTCGCTATTTTGCAAAATTGGCAATGGCAGCGGACCATAACAGACCTCGCCGATCGCGATATTTTGGCACAACGTCGGAATGGCATTGTAATGATCCGCGTCCAAATGGGAAATCACCACCGTATCTATCCGCCGTTCGCGCCACACCCACATCGCTCGCAAAATTCGCTGAGCTGTTCTCTCTGTATTGCCTAAACTTCCACCGTCATAAAGGATCACTCGCCCGGCTGGAGTTCGTACCAACGTCGCGTTCCCATGTCCGACCGCAAGCATTTGGACTTCCAAACCGCGAGACGAGGTCGGTGTCAGCACCAAAACAGCTCCACAACCGCAACAACCCAGCAACAAAAGCACCCCGTAGCTTAAATGAGAAAACGGGCGACATAAATAGCATACGCAAGACTCGGACGAATAGGAAGACGATACCGAACCCGCACCAAGCTCATCAGGCCTGGCGAGAGAAGACTTTTTTTCCCCTTCTTTTGGGCATCTGCGTAAATGAAGCGGTTGAAGCAACTTAGGAAAGGCAACTAACAGAAAAAGAACCACATAAAAGCACACAGTCCAACTCTGTGGAGGGGGTGGAAGTTGTACAAAAGCTCCGGGGAGCGTCGCGATCCATTGGAGGAAATCCATTAAAAAACGGAGCACGGTCTCATCGCAAGCCACCAGGCAAGAAATGAGCCAAGAGGGGGTACCGAGCCATCCGAAAAGTAAAATCGCAAAGCTCAGCCACAAAAAAACAGTCGTCGTAAAGATGGCGGGAAGATTACTCAGAATGGAACAAGGCGAGGTCTGGCCGAACTGCGCGAGCGTCAGACCAGCGGAAACGAACCACAGCAAACCGCTTATCAGTAAAAGTTGGGTCAGTTCACGCACGAAACGCCTACCTAAGCGTCGCATCGGAGATAAATCGCGTTCGTATTCGATCCGCAACAATTTTTCCGAAGTAGTTTCATATTCCATCTGACGTTTGATTATCCAAAAAATCGTTCCGACGCAGAGGAATGAGTAAAGAAAACCAATCCGAAAAAGATGGTTGGGGTCGTGCAATAATATTACGACAAACGCAATCGACCAAATTTCTAAACGGCGTCCGTAGAACAAAGGATGTTGTGACAGACAAAAACATAAAAGGAACAATCCCGCGCGGACCGCAGGGGGTTCCGCACCGGTCAGAATAATGTAACCGCCGACGCCTAGCATGGTCACAAGCCACGCCAACGACTGGGGTAATCGTACGAAACGTCCGATCGCAAACAGCATCGCCGCGAAAATACCGACATGCAACCCAGAAATCGAAAGCAGATGGATCGTTCCTGTTTGCAGAAACGCGTCACGAGTATCATCCGACAGATCGTCGCAATATCCTAATAGAATCGCCTCGGCGACCGGATAGGTTTGCGCGTCAAGATGGAATCGCAAAATACGCATTCCAGCATTGCGTACCGCATCGATTCGTCCGCGCCACGTTCGGTCGCCGCCGGTCGAAAGAATTTGAACACCCGAGGGCTGACTCACCTGGAGCGACACGAGCGTTCGCTTCGCTTGGGCACTTTCCATCGCATCGTAATCACCGAACGCAAGCGTGGGATAAGGTCCCTGTCGCATTCCGACTACACGTACTCGATCTCCTGAACGTAACGCGGCAATACGTCCAAGAACGAAAACTTGCACATTTCCATCGACACGAACGTCACCATCGGCACTTCCCGCAGAAGTAGCCGCTAGAATAAATTCGGAATTTTCGGTATCCTTGTTCTTTCCGAATGTCGTTTGAACGGAGAAATAACGTGGCGACCGCACGACGATACCCTCGACACTCACTGGCTCCGATTCGGGCAACAATCGCCCGATGTCACGTTCGGAAAATCGATAAAAAGCGTGGTGATGATAAATCGCTCCGAAGTAGCCGATCGCGACGAGTGTGGTCCACATCATCGCCACCCCCCACCAAGTGTGTCCCTCACCAATACGAATCTTCCCCAGCCATCCGAAAAAAACAGGTAAAAAAGACACCCGACCATGGGAAGCTCCACTCGAATCAGCTCGAATTAAATCCCCCGAAGGAGGTACACCCAGCGGCAGCTTTTTTCGGAGAACGCCTCGAAGATATCCGAGCAGGCAACCGAGCCACACGAGCGTCAGCCCAACGGTCATGAAAAGAAGTTCACGCGAGGTATACGAAATAGGCCAAAAACGATCCCAGACGATTCCTAGCGTAAAAAAAAGCGTAAGCCATGGAGCCGGACGATTGAACGGCGATTCCGATGGAGAGGATGCGAACGAATCGGAATGCGAAAACATAAAAAACCTAAAGCAAAAAACAGTGGACTTGCCAGAATTCCCTATGTTATACTGTTTAAGGTGCGGAATCAACCCGCGATATCCATCTTGTAAAGGAGTTTTTGAAATGATATCCCATCAGGTTACCAGACGACGTGATTTTCTCGGACTGGGAGTCGCGGCTCTCGGTTATACTCTCTTTTCCGAAGGAAACAGTCGTTTTGTTCAGGCAGACGAAGTTCCACCAGAGGCCGCGACGACGTCCACATGGTCGTTGGGGTTGGCCTCGTATACGACACGAGCGTTTGATTTGGAAACGACGATCCGTTTTTGTCAACGTGCGGGCTTAAAGCATTTATGTCTCAAGGATTTTCATCTTCCACTTCAGTCAAGCGACGAAACATGCGCGGCAGCGGCAAAAAAAGTGGCCGATGCGGGATTGGATTTATACGGCTGTGGCGTGGTCGGTATGAATTCAGAAGCGGATGTAGACAACGCGTTTCGATATGCGCGTGCGGCGGGTATGCGTATTATCGTTGCGTCACCCAAAAACGACGAAGCGATTCTTGCGAAGGTAAACGCTAAAATCGTCGAAACCGGAATTGTCGTGGCCATCCACAATCATGGGCCTTGCGATAAGAATTTTCCGACCCCGGAAAGTGTTTTCGAGAAAGTGGAAAAATATGATCCACGCTTCGGACTGTGCGTCGATATCGGACATACCGTGCGTTATGGGGCGAATCTGGTGGAATCATTAAAACATTGCGCAAGCCGTATCCACGATTTCCATTTCAAAGATGTGACGGCGGCCTCGGCGAAAGGCAGCACGTGTATCTGTGGACGCGGCGTCATTGATTTACCGGAGGTCGTTCGCACACTCTTCGAGATCGGTTACAAGGGGATCGCGGCGTTTGAGTACGAAGCGGAGGAAAAAGACCCCCTTCCCGGTTTGTGTGAATCGGTTGGTTACATTCGCGGCGTTTCGGCCCAACACCTATCGAATATGTCGTGAAATAAACGCCCCCTTCACGATCTTCCGCTAGGGCGGCACAATGCCGTCCTAGTGGTAGCGACAACCACGATGCGAACGTCCTTACGTTGTCCCAGCATTCCCAACCTTTTTACCTGTCATTGGCACGGCCGATTCACACAGCGCACTTGCGGGCCGCAAGGACAGCACACGATAAGAACCTTTTAGAGTCGCGGCGGCTGGACCAACGGTCTGACAGATACGAAAGTGCAAGCTGTATTTCTTTCGCTCGCCATTTTCGCCCATGGATTCGCCGGAAACGCCGAGGCTGTCGCCCCAGCGTCTAAAAAAGCCTGTCGAATCGCAATCTGCTTTTCATGAGGAATATTCCATGGAATTACCTGTATCGGTTCCATGCCGTCTCGATTCTTAATGGTCACATCCGCCCCTGCTGTGATGAACAACGCGATCACCTCATCATGTCTTTGCAGCGTGGCGATGTGTAGCGGGGTATTTCCATCACTGTCCGCGGTATTGAGTTCCGCACCCGCCGCGATCAACGTCCCAATCACTGAAAGATCACCCACATTTGCCGCATGACAAAGCGGCGTCCGTTCAAGATTGTCTTGAACTCGGACATCAGCCCCACGATCAATCAGAAACTGCGTCGTTTCCGAATCTTTGGAATCAATGGCAAAAAACAGAGCCGTCTCACCTTGACCGTTTCTCGCGTTGATATCGGCTCCCGCGTCCAAGAGCAATTCGCACGTGTCGCTATTGCCACATCTCGCCGCGAAATGCAACTCGGTATTTCCACCAGTCGAATCATAAGATGTTGGAATTTTCGCGCCATATTTCAGCAATAACGCCACGACCTCTTCGGACTGTAAATTGGAGACCGCGCTCAATAAAGCTGTATTATTTACTGTGTTGGTAGCGTTGGGATCCGCCCCCGCATCAAGCAATACCTTCATGACCTCCACAAAACCCCGCTGCGCAGCCAGATGAAGTGCGGTATTGCCATTTTCATCTTTTTGCGTAGCGGAAACGCCGTCGCGAAGCATTTTTTGAACCACCTCGACACGTCCCAATTCCGCGGCCTGAGTCAGAGAATGAATTTCCGAGTCGCGGATCAGAGACGCCTCATCACGCGGTACCGGCCGATTCCACGAAAACTGCCACGGTTGACTGAATAAATTGCCATCGAATTCGGTCTGAATCGACAGCCAACCGTAGCCCCCTACGGCGAGCAAGCTGAAAATCACCGGAAGCGTGTATCGGATTGAACGACGGGTACCAGCCTTGGACGCACCCCCTTTCGGCTCTGAATCGACGGCCATAGAGGGGTTCATGGAGGGGTTCACCGTCCAGCCCTCTTCTTCCCACGGCATTTCCTGCCAAACGGGAGTCACGGCGAACGAGCGATCATCGCTCGCGTCCTGATCGTCGGTATTTCCTAGCAACCATGTTTCCTCACGATGCGCTGTGTCCATTTGAGATTCCTTTCATCTAAAGCTCGAGCTCCGCCTTAGTCGCCGCGCGATGTGTATCGATATCAAGGCAAGAGTATCGAACCATGTCTTTCCATGGTCATCATGCCGTCCCATGTTTCGACTCACATTTCGGACTGACATGGAATGGGTTACCGGAATTCCAATAATCTTTCAAGATTTTCGGACAGCATTGGTCGTCGAAACTTTTTCCTTGATTTTTCGTCCCAAATGATGCCCTCAATATGGTTGCAATGGGAAATAGCATTTCACGCAGCCAAACCACGGCAACGTCCTCACTCGTTCATCGACTGTTCCAGGTCCAATTCCACTGGTCCAATTTCTCGCATTGGGACGTGTTCACCTCGGCGTAGCAATGCAGGTGATGACCATGAGAACGAATGGGAATACCCCATATGCAATTTGTCATAACGGATAAAAAGGTGACAACAAGCCTTAACGTAACGCAACAAACCCTTCCAGCTTACATTGCAAGCGGTCTGGTGAAGTGTCATCCGCGGCAAAAGATGAAAAATGATATTTTCTCGAACGATCACCGCTTTTGTTCAAACGCAGCGTGTGCGGCGTGATTAAACGCGGTTTTGGCTTCGTTTTGTTTCGGAACACCCGTCACTTGGACCATATAAATCGCCACGTAACCGTCTTGTGGATAAACCAGTCCATCGGTCGCATACGCTCCACCGTGTCCGAAAGAACGCTCGCTCACCGAAACCGCCAGACCGTACGACGTGTCCACGGCACCGCCAGTCTGTTTGCGACTAATCTCATCCACCGCGGCTGGCGAAAGCAGTGGTTTACCATCATATTCGCCGCGACGTAGAAACATTTGATAAAATTTCGTCACATCGCCAGCTGTCGAAAAGATTCCGCCACCCGCATCGGCAAACCGACCTTCCACCTGATAAAGTGGATAGGTTAGAGCATAAATCGTCGTGCGTTCGAGCTTATTTTGTTCCGCGTTCCAACAATATGGATAGGCGTAATTCGTGGTCAAACGTTCCTCTGTGGGCCGATAAGTCGTCTGCGTCATACCAAGCGGCATCCAAATGCGCTGCCGCAGAAAATCTTCATATTTCTGGCCTGAAACATTTTCGACAATAGCCGCTGCGCAATCAATCCCTATGTTAGAATACTGATATTTTGTACCAGGCTGTGATTCGAGCGGCATATTGACAAATGTTTGAATTTTTCGTTCCAAAGGCAAAGAATCATTACCGAATCGAATCATATAGGGTGTTTTGAACGGCCAGCCGGCAGTGTGTGACAACACCTGTCGCACGGTCGGTATCGCGATCGGCGAAACAAGACGAACGTCGCCATTTTCCTGAGATACGGCGACTTTCAACTGTGAAAACTCAGGAAAAAAACGACTGATCGGATCATCCAGCGTCATTTTTCCCTCATCCACGAGCATCATAACGGCGACCGCGCAAAACGTTTTACTCATCGACGCAATCCAAAAAAGCGTATCCTCTCGCATCGGACGTTTGGCTTCGAGATCCGCCCATCCCACGGCATTCGTTTGCAGCACTCGTTCACGATCCGCAACCATTGTCACGAATCCCGGCATCTGACCAGCATCCACAAACGGTTGTAACGCCGCCGCAATGGGGTCCTTAGACAAATGTTCACTCTGTCCATTTGCCGTGGATTTTTCCACAGATTCTTGCGAAAAGCAGAACGGACTCAAAGCACTACCCAGAAATACACCTGAAACAGTTTGTAAAATATTGCGGCGTGTTATCGAATTTTCATCCATTACAATTTCCTTTAGTTCTATAACACCACGTGATACAAGACCTTATTGTACATCGAATATTCGGCATTCACAAATGCCCCGCCACAAGAAGCCTTTTTACCTGACGTTGGTGCTGCCGTTTTTCGCGGCAAGGTACCCCACAACATGCCTAAAATCAATATTTTTTAACTAAAATCGGTATAAATGACAAAAATTGACTCGAAAACAAGTGTCGTATCTCCTAGAATGTACGTAAACGTTTCCCGTGGCGAAGTCCAAACCTCGTGCCAGTAGCCAAATGAGGACATCCATCCCGTTGCCATAAACAGGGCAGAAGTAAACAACCGTCCGAATTTCCAGGCAACGTCACTGGATATAGTGTTTACGACGGCCGTTTTGCGCCGTAAAATCGTCTCTGCGGGTTCGAATGAGTCCCATCTCCACCAAAATAAATATTGGATCACTAACCAAGTGAGGTGCACATGAACGTTTTAGCACAGATTTCCGGCGAAGTAGGCCCAATGGAAATTTTACTCTGGGTCGTAGGCGGCTTCTTTGGACTCCTAGGCTTGGTGCTTTTTCTATTCATTCTGATCAACGGCAAGCTGTGGTTCCAAGCGTACATGGCCAATGCGGGGGTCGGAATTTTGGAGTTGGTCGGAATGGGATTTCGTCAGGTTCCGACCACGTTGATCGTTGAAGCAAAGATTATGGCAAATCAATCCGGTATCGGAAAAGAATTGGGCATCAGCACGCGGCGATTGGAAGCACACTACCTGGCGGGCGGTAATGTGCCCAATGTCATTCGTGCCCTAATCGCGGCCCAACGCGCGGATCTTGATCTCGATTTTGATCGTGCCGCGGCGATTGATCTGGCGGGACGCGACGTGTTGGATGCCGTACGAACAAGCGTGTATCCACGTGTTATTGATTGTCCGGGCGGAGATAAAACCCGTAAAATGACGCTGGGAGCCATCGCTCGCAATGGTGTGGAACTTCGTGTATTCGCGCGGGTGACCGTCCGAACGAATCTCAAACGGCTTGTGGGTGGGGCAACGGAAGAGACGATCATCGCACGTGTCGGTGAGGGCATCATCACAGCCATCGGCGGCAGCGAAACCCATCTGACCGTGCTGGAAAATCCAGACAGTATCTCCAAAGCGGTACTCGCTCGCGGACTTGATGCTCAAACGGCATTCGAAATCGTATCGATTGATATTGCCGACATTGAAGTCGGTGAAAATATCGGGGCACGCCTCCAAATTGATCAAGCAAATGCCGATACCCAGGTGGCTCAAGCAAAGGCGGAAGAACGACGCGCTCTGGCCGTTGCGCGTGAACAAGAAATGAAATCAGAGATCGCAAAGAAAAAAGCCGAAGTGGTACTCGCTGAATCGGAAGTACCTCGCGCGATGGCTATTGCCTTCCGAAACGGCCAATTACAAGTGCCAAACGCCTCTTGATCTGGGGAACTCCATGATGGGTCAACTTGATGACGTTCCCATTGGCAAAATACTCGTTAGCACAAATCGGGAATCAACGGGAATGTTCTATTGGAACAAATGTATATAAAGGATGTTTATCTTATGCGATGGTCTCAAGGGACTGGTGCGAGTGTGCTGCTGGCGACAGTATTGTTTTTTGCCACGTTCGGTGCCATTGGCCCCGTTTCAGCAAAAGAGGAAACGGCGAAAACCGCAACTGCTGTCGAATATCCACTCGGTAAAAAATGGGATGCGAATCGGAAATTACGTATCGCGTTCCTGACCGATTTGCATGTCGTACCAGGCAATGCGGCGGACGAGAACCTACCTAAAATGGTCGACGAGATCAATCAAGGCGGTTTCGATCTGCTCATTCTCAGCGGCGATTTCACCAATTCTGGTAGCGATGTGGAGTTGACGAATATCGGTGAAAAGCTGAAAAAACTCACGATTCCCTATTTTGTGGTCCCCGGTAATCATGAAACGTGTTGGTCCGAAAGTGCCTGTACCACGTTCAACAAACTGTGGGGCAATGATCGGTTTGCGTTTCGGGTGGGTGATTTTTTCTTCGTTGGTTTCAGTACCGGTCCATTTGTCAAAATGGGTGACGGTCACGTCAAGGCCGAAGATTTACACTGGCTCCAAAAGACGCTCGATCAAAACGCGAAGAATAAAAAGACCAAAGTCATCGTGGTTTGTCACTATCCGCTCAACACCGGGCTGGACAATTGGAACGCGGTGACCGACATTTTGAAGCGATACAATACGGTCGCCTGTTTCGGTGGACACGAACATCGTGTTCATCTGTACAACTATGATGGAATCCCAGGCTTCATCAGCCGTTCGATGTATATGGGTGACGAACCGGTGGGATATGCCGTCATTGAACTAACCAAAGCGGGGTTGGCGTACGCCCCGGTCGCAATGGGGCAACCGATTCCGGAAAAGCCGACTTACGCGTTCACATGGGGCGATTCCTCAATCATTCAAAATGAGGAAGTCCACGCGCGACCGGAGCCGCAGTCATTCCCTGCTCCTGATGGCGTACAAATCACCGAGCTTGTGGCGGAAGACGCGTCAATTTTCGGGGGTGTGGCAAGCCATGGAAACACGATTTACTACGGTACCTCGCTGGGCGATTTCAAAGCGTTCGATATCGTGACGAAAAAGGTACTTTGGACGACGAGTTTGGCCGATTCAATCTTTTCGACTCCGGTCTACGAAGACGGTATCGTAGCGGTAGGTTCCTCGACAGGCGAGGTGGTCGGGATGTCGGCGGAAACCGGTAAAATCGTTTGGCGTGTTCCCGCTCACGCGGCGGTCAGTAACGACGGTCTCGCGAAAGATGGTTTTTTGTACATTGGGTTAGGTCGCGAAGAATTTTGTAAACTGGAAATGAAAACGGGCAAAAAAGTTTGGAGTTTCAGCGATATCGAACCGGGTATGTTTCAAGCGCGACCGGTGGTTGCCGATGGGTGTGTCGTATTTGGCGTGTGGAATAACCATCTTTATTGTCTGGATGAGGCAACCGGAACCAAGCGTTGGGTATGGAACTCGCCGAAACCTGGCGTACTCTATTCCCCCGGCAATGTGATTCCCGTAGTGGCGAAGGGGCGCGTCATTTTCGCGGCTCCTGATCGCTATCTGAATTGCCTGTCACTTACCGATGGTTCACAAATATGGCGTGAAAATCCGTATACCGTTCGTGAATCAATGGGACAATCGGTCGATGGTGAAACGGCATATGCTAAAACGATGGACGGCGAGGTGATCGCGGTCCCGACGACGGCAAACTCATTCACAACACGTTGGGTTTGCAATACGGGCATCGGCTACGAACATGTCGCGTGTCCGATTTTGGAAGATGATGGTATCGTGTACATCGGTTCACGGCAAGGGGTGGTGGTGGCAATTAACGCATCCACTGGTGAACGTTTATGGGCATTCCAAGGCGGAACTTCGGCGATGAATCGATTGACGGAGTTGGAAGATGGAAGTATCATCTTTACATTGATTGAGGGGAAGATTTTTCACATTCAACCGAAACCATAGTTTCTTGTTTTAATTCCTTTTTGCGTGTACAGATTCCACTGGATTAGTGAGAAAAATTTAACCCAAACTCATTTTGTCCACCACAATTGAGTCCCTTTTCAGCGAATCTGTACACGAGCATTTTCAACCGGGTTGAATCCAACGGGTTGTGGAAGTGGGTGGTCATGTCTCATCAATTCAACGGGTTTTCCTGGATGGATTTATTGGGCTTCTCGAAAATACGCCAAGTGATTGGGCTGTGGTTTCCGGTGAGGGTGTGGTTTCTGTTGGGGGGGTGGACTTTGCTAGGGGGCGTGTCCTACTCGCAAGAGCTGTCCCCGCTGATATTAACAGGCCCGATACCGACCGTAACGAACGATGAGGAGAGAATCGAATTTCCACTCAACGTCCAAGCGGACAATCAACTGGCCGCCATTTTAGCACAGATCGCAAAGCTGTCAGAGTCGGTTCCATCTGATTCTGCGGTCTCTTCCGAGGTATCCACAGAGCCACCTTCGGACACATCACCATTATCCGGAGGCACAGGATCCGAGAACACGGATGGTTGGCGAGATGTTTTTATCAAACTCCAAACGCTTGCCATCACAGAGGGTGACACGCTGGTCCCTGCTAATCTGGCCCAAATTTGGCCGACCAACGCCTCCCCAAACACTGAAAAAACATTGTCTATTTCGGCCCTCGACGCTTCACAGCGATTCGAGATGACTTATGTTCCATTACGGCGAAAAATTCGAAACATTTTGCTCCGCTTGCCCAAGCTCGCGCAAGAACGATTTCAGCGACGATATGAGCCGGTCGTCGCGGAACGATTTGAGAGAATTTTGGACGACTATCGGGCAATGAAACGCATGATCTCAAATGTGGCACCGGGTTCATATTTACCACCATCTTCCGTGTTATCGGAAGATACGCGATTTGATTTAACGCAATCCTTTGAATACACGGCTATTGAACGGCGTCTTCGAGAAATTTCGGAGTATTATCCACTTGGGCCAACCTCCCTTCGTTCCGCGATCATGGCTGGTGAGCTGGCGTGGCAGCGAGGCGACACGCTGGCGGCGCGGCGTGACTGGAGCGACGCGATAGTGACTTGGGAAGCGATCTCCGACATGACCGCGGAGCAACCTAGCTCGAATCAGCCACCAACACAATCCGATCAAAATGGTACAACTTCAGGGGAATCCGTTCAAAATGAAACAACATTGGCCCCTTCCCTACATTCCACCATGTGGCTGGGGACCGATTGGGGCCAGGAGCTCCGGATACGTCTGATGTGGCTTTCGGTCGCGGAACACAATCGTGAACGTCTCGCTCGTGAACTTGCGGCCTTTGAGGTTCGCTACCCCCAATTCACCACGACCAGTGATACGTCCGATGCGTCTATCTCGTTACCAATCGGAAGGTTACGCAAAATTCTCGAAAAGGTCCATCCACAAGATTCTGATGGCTTTGGGGTGGAATCAGCATCAACGATATCCACTTCATCGAGATTCCAAGTTTCACCATTTTTTTCTTGGCAGTCGCTGGTTCATCCGGCAGATCCATTACTTTCGACGGGGCAAATTCTACCGGTATCAGCGGATACTTCAACCGATTCGTCGCATGGAACGATTTGGTTTGCGGATTCACAGTCGGTTTATGCGGTGGACCGTGAGACAGGCGAACCGCTATGGGGTAACGAAACGCCGCGTGTCTACCAAGATACGGAAATGGCGGCTCTATTTACGGCATGGGATCGACAACTCGCGGCGAAACAAGTCCAAACGTCCCAAAACTCCGACGTATTGGCTCAGCTTCCCACGACCTCCTACCATCCATCCGAAGCGGCACCGATCGGTCAGCCGATCCAGATGGTCACGATCATCCGCAATCGACTTCTCGTCCGCTTGGGTTCCCACATCACGCGATTATCCCCGATAAATTCTACATCGGCCACGACTTCACCCACCTCGCCCCTTTCACAAACGACGCAAAACGTGTTGGTTTCGCTGGACCTTGCCGCCGAGGGACGGTTGGATTGGCGTATTTCGCCGCCATCTGGCATGACGTTCGCAGGTATTCCAATCGCAGATACGCAACGTGTGTATTGCGCTCTGCGTCGAGATATCAGTCAAAAGACCGATCCGACCGGGGAAATTTCGAGCTTGCCCGACACAGAAGCCAACGCGGCCTTATTACCAACCCAATCGCAAGGCGTGCGTCTCGATATCGCCGCTTTCGACATCAATACTGGCGCATTACTTTGGCAACGTCCACTATTGCAAACGGTGCAAGCCGCTCAACGTCCAGAAATCACCTACACGTGGCTCACGTTGGACAACACCACCCGTTCGGGTTCCACATTATTCGTCAACACGCAACTCGGCGCGGTCGTCACATTGGATCGCGTCACCGGCATTCCCTTTGGAATCTCCACCTATCCGCGTCATTCGTTTCATGAAACCCAACAACGTCTCACCTCATCCACCTCACGAAATCTCGCTCCAGTCCGGCTGAACTCAGGAATTCTGTGGACAGCCCCCCAGGATAGCGAGCGGATCTTCGCGTGGGATGCCGCGACAGGCCGTCCCATCGCGGCGAGTGTGCCGTTAGAAGAGATGGACAGTTTGCTCGATATAGAAGATACGCAAGGGTGGGGAATGGGGATGACCTTTTATCGATTCACCACCGAGGGGGCACACGTCGGACAGGCTGAAGAGCTGAATCCTATAGGGGAAGCTCCGTGGAATGCCTCCTCACAATGGAATTTCCACAACGTCCCGCCCGTTGGCTCGGGGATGGGGTTAGGTTGTCGCGTCTTTCACAACGGATCATACGAAATCTGGCTGCCGGTGACCTACGCGGCAACCTCGAACCACTTCGCAACGCCAGCCGTTTTGAGATATTCTGTTCAGGGACAATTTCTGGGCACCATCCCCCTACCCCAAGATTTCAATTCGTCCCAAGATTTTCAACACCACCAAAGTTGCCTATTATTCCAAGACTGTGATCACCGAGTCCTTGCCGTAGGACCGACTGGAATCTGGAATATTCATTGGGATCTGACCGATTCATGATAACGCTGATATGATCAACATGATATTCCCAAAGACCGTA
>JAQVKF010000285.1 GCA_028694795.1 Thermoguttaceae bacterium
TCGATCAAACTTTTATCACAAATTTCGCCCAGCCGTGAAACAACCATCGTGTATCTGTCACGGGCCGTTCCCGACGGGCAAGCGAAACCCCATTCTCATCCAACGCAACAGTTCTACCCCTGTCACGGCTCCGCCCTTATCGCAACATCACGTTCTTTCGCAATGCATCTCTCGCAACGTAACAGCCTGCCGCAACATAAACGCAACAGCTTGCCGCAATAACGGTCTGTCAGCCTTTCAGCGTTCCGCTTTCGTTGAACTGCATCGCCCGCACCAACGCAATTTGTCCGGTACGCACCATCTCGACGATTCCAAATGGACGCAATACCTCGACAAAAGCCTCTATTTTACGCTCTTTCCCGGAAATTTCAATCATCATCTGCTTCGAAGACACATCGACGACCTGACCCCGGAATATTTCAACCAGTTCCATGATCTCGCTACGACGCCCCTCTGGTACGTTAACCTTGATGAGCATCAAATCACGCTCAACAAAATCTTGCGCACTGATATTGTCCACATGAACCACCGTCACGAGCTTTTCCAGCTGTTTACGCACTTGGTCGAGCGTTGATGCGTCGCCACGAACCACAAAAGTCATTCGTGATAGATCCGGTCGCTCCGTTTCGCCAACCGCAAGACTCTCGATATTATATCCTCGCGACGCAAGCATTCCCGCGACGTGAGAAAGCACGCCCGGTAGGTTTTGCACTAACGCTGAAAGCACATGACGCATGGTACGTATTTCCCTAAATGACACTCATCTCACAATACTAGCATCCCACAACATTGTACGTATGCCCAAATATCATCACATCGTATCGCCGCATAATCTGTTACACGGTATTGTTATACTGTTATATTGTATACGATTGCATGCACACGTAACATCTTCACCCTATTGAATCCCAACCGCCGCCGCAACCGCGAACCGGCCCGGAGAATCGTCACAAGCGGTTTAACAACATCACGACTACAACCCGTAATGATATCCCAGCAATCCAAACCACGCAAGTGGGAAACTTCGGATTTGCACCGCTTTTCGCAAGGTTTCATACCAGTTCCACGCGATTTACGAATCGCAATCGCGATTTTCGCGGTAAATCACCGCAATTCCTCTTGCTTCAGCCGCGGGATAAGTACGCATGGTAAATGTGACGCTAGTCGCAAAAAATACGAATGGCTTACCCAAAACAATTACTATTTAGAAGTTTCGTTTCCGTCTGATGCCTGTTTTATTCTCGATATCGTCTGCGACGTTCCGCCATCGCGGTGCGAACCAGATAACGCAACACCGTTCCGCTACCGATGATCGCCAAAATATCGCGAACGACGTCGTAAATCGGACGATTGAAGAAAAAATGCAAACAGCGTAACCACAAAGGTTCATCAGCGGAGTCCACATTGCCCCCATTTTCGCCGGAAGATGCCGTTGTTGGATGACCGGGCTGTGTCGAACGATCGGATGGCATGATCAGAACGGGCGAAGGGCTTCCCTGTGGGGGGGGATTGGCTTCTTGAGTTCCATCGGATGGATGGGATTTCGTATCCGAAACGTCAGAACTCATTGGGGATGGGGAGGAATCAGTACTGTCGCCTGAATCTGATTTGGAGTCTGGCCGGTGCCAACCGGTCACCTCCGCAGTTTGCGTTACGGTATCTTGTGCCAAGTCCGCCCCGGCAGGTGCCTTTGACTCGGTTGCATTGCCTCCCGTCGTGTCCGTTTCTGATATTGCGGAATTGTTAGCGTCGCTAGACTCTTTTCGATTTGCCTCGCTTACCGATGGCGTTGATGTTCGTCCATCTTCCGTAGCGTCTCCCTCCGCAGAGACAGCGTTTGTCCGCGTATCGGTGTTCGGCGTATCGGGAAGGGGCGGCGTACTCGAGTGGGTGGTTTCCGGTGGCAACTCGGACGCTCGAATCATCGGTTCCGGACGCGGAATCCCCGCAATTTTTTGCGGTTGCGCTTCTGGTAACGGACCTTCTGGCAACGCTTGGAATAATGGCATGACTTCGTGTAAAAAATTAGCCACACGTCCGCAATGAGAACCGGTGGTACAATTGTCCGCCGCGCCAAAAAGGACTCCCGCGATTTCGTCGCGGTCGTTGAGGATCGGACCACCAGAATCACCATGACGCGCAGCGACCGAAAGTTCCAACATCTCAAAAGGATATGTCGGATCAGGTGCGACAAACTGCGTACAAACCCCTTCAACACATCGATAGGTTCCGTCGCCATATCCCACGATTCGAAGTCGATCACCTTTCGCGGGGACTCTTTGGGAGAGTGTTAATGGATTGACCGGTGGACGCCAAATCGCGATCGCGGCCAAATCCCACATCTCGTCCGTCTTCAAAACCTTAGCCTGAGAACGATAGCCGCCGGGAAATGCCACCACAATAGGCCCCTTCGCCCCCCCTACCACGTGCCAATTGGTCAAAACAAGCCCGTAATCCTTCGAAACCGCAATGAGACTGCCACTACCTAACGCGATTCCCTCTGGTGTGACCACGATAATCCGCACGACCGCATTGTATCGACCTCCCTTACCCAAGTCTACATCGTTGTTCAAGTTGTTTGTATTAACAGGTCGTGCATCCCCCGCATTTTGTGCCAAACCTGGATTTTTGTCCTGGATAGCCTGGATTGCCTGTTCGATTGCTTCGGTGAACGCGGATGGCGGAATGGTTAATTCGGGAGGAATTGCTGGAGTGGCGGGGACTTGCGGATTGGGCAATGTGGAATTGGGTGTGACACCATCTGGTACGGGAGCCGCGAGAGCACTGGCTCCGAAGAGCCCTTTCGTTTCCAAATCGCTCGCGGAACCACCGAGTTCACTCGTGGAATCCATACCGCTGGTAGAATCAATGGAATCAATGTTTCTGATAAAACCGATGCTTCCGATAGGAACGATACTGCTACCGAAAGTAAGGTAGAGGCACAAACTGAGTGTGACACACAAACTTCGGAAAGTCTGGAGCGCTAGAGGGCGACGTTTACCGAATCTCGGAGCACGACGTCGAATGATCATAACATTTCCCAAGACGTGTTTGGTGATTCACGGCTTTCGCGGCGACGGCTTTCGTTTTGTAAAATGCGGCGAAACAGTTCCTGACGTAATCGTTCACGTTCGCTCATTGATGATAAAACAGTGGGAGATTGCGTGTGTGACGTGTTTTTTTCAGGAATCGAGGAAAATGAAATTACGGAAGATATCGAGTTTAGAATTGCTGCGGTCATCATGCCTTCTCCGAAATCGCCTCCTGCGAAAAAATGAACGATATGCCTTTCCTAGCATGGAATCGGCTATTTCATCCGATTTTTCCGCCTTCTCGTTCAGTTTTTGGGGAAGA
>JAQVKF010000095.1 GCA_028694795.1 Thermoguttaceae bacterium
TGTACACTTCCACGAGACTTAGGGAAAACGTGTTTGATTTTTTCAAATTGTTGTTTTGTAATCTCCATACCGATATCATCGGCTAGTTGGCTGTTTTTCTATAATTATTATGTGAACACGCCCTAGTAAAATATTTTGGAAAGGGTGTTTGAGAGGAAACTTTTCGCAAAAAGTTTCCCCTCATGGGCTCTTCGCCTCAAAAAAGTTTGACGAAAAAGCATTCTCGCAAAAAATGCGCAAACTTTTTGCCTGACGGTGGTCATACCAACTCGGCGAAGTACTTCTGACGATGCGGTCACTCCGTTCCCGGTATCCGTCGGTTCCCCCTTTTTACCTGACACTGGTATAGCTGATCGCTCCGATTAAGATGGCAATTTGTGTGAACACATCCTAGTTCACAAAATACCGAACGCCTTTGGCTCGGAACATTGAGCAAAGTACCAGACAGACGTATAATAGGACGTGAATCAATACGCACATGTCTACTATCGCTGCTCGAAGGAGGTTCTGATGTCCGAGTCGCATCCCGAAACGTCACTTTCCGAAACCTCGTCCACAGATTCCACGCCGTCCGCCGCGGCATCGAGTGAGTCGGCCGTTGATTCTGCGATGCATGTTACGCCTTCAGTAGGACCGTCCATATCGAGTGAGCCAGCCGCGTCGCATGGAAAGACATCGAATGAGTCGTCCGCAGAGGCTGGGTTGCCGCCCGCTCCCCATTTTTGGACTCGGAATCGGTGGTTGATCCCCGTGTTGCCGTTGGCGGTCTATTTGTTGTGCGGATGGGTCGAACCGTCACGGACACCACCCGCTGTGGGTAGCTGGATGGCGACTTGGGCGATTCCGTTCGATTATTATCCGGCGTACTATTTCTTCCGCATGACGCTCACGCTACTCGCCTTGTTGTTAGTCATTCCAGGGATTCGGAGTCACTTGGCGGGTGATTGGCAACCGTTCCGCTGGCATGGCGTTTCCCTACTGCTCGGCGTTTTCGGCGCGGTCGTCTGGGTTGGATTATGCCAAATTCCATGGAATACAGGGTGTGTTCAGATGGCCACTTGGATTGGTCTGGGCGATGGGGCACACTGGCTGGTGGGAAGTGCGGCGCGAGTGGGCTTCAATCCGTGGAGCGATCTGGACGCCACGCCTGGCGCATTGAGTTTGGCCACGTTTTTGGCCGTGCGATTTGCGGGACTCGCCGTCATTGTGCCATTTGCCGAAGAACTTTTTCTACGTGGATTTTTGCTGAGATTTGTCCAACGGGAGAAATGGTGGACGGTCCCAGTCGGGGCGTTGACACGGCTGGCAATCGTCACACTGATCGTTTACGCCGTTGTGACCCATCCGAGTGAATGGGTCGCCGCGATGGTCTGGTTTTCTGCCGTTACATGGTGGACCGCTCGCACGCAAAACTTGTGGTACGCTGTTCAAGTTCACATGACGACTAATCTATGCCTCGGATTATGGGTCCTTTGGTCGCGGCAGTGGTGGCTGTGGTAACTTGGTGGCTGTGTATCCGGGCGTGTCCGCATAAATGTTGTGCCATGTGGGCCGATGTTGCTGCTTGTACTTACCGTAAAAAGTTCGGATGGGAGATTTGGAAATGTGAACACATCCTAAGGCGTGTTCACACAAGTTGTCCCCAATCGGGACGATCGGGTTGTACCAGCGTCAGGTAAAAAAGGGTGAACCGACGAGTGCCGGGAACGGAGTGACCGCCTCGTCGGCAGTATTTTACCGAGTTGGTAACATCATCGTCCGGTGAAAAGTTTGCACATTTTCCGCGAAAGTACTTTTTCGTAATACCTTTTTAGGGCGAAGAACCCATGAGAGGAAACTTTTTGCGAAAAGTTTCCTCTCAAACACCCTTTCCAAAACATTTTACTAGACGCACAAACTTCAATGTCAATCAACTCAACGCCCCGATTGCTGTTATTTCATTCTTAGCTATGGGGTTTTACCATGTAACCATATATGAACACGCCCCAGTAAATCGGGCCGGGAAGTCCGGCGGCAATGGACGTCCCCCCATTCCAGTTGACCCCATCGTACTGCCGCATTTTGACAACCAGTTCACTTCATGGCACTAATGACCTCGAAATGATTCGTGTAGAGCCAATTGGCGACTTCTTTTGGCGTTCGATTATCGGTGGTTGGAAACTGCTCGGACGCGTGTTGCGGAAGTTCTGATGGATGCTCTTCATCGGCGTAACCGCCCGGATTCGTGCGTGAACCGGCGGAAATTTGCGTCAAACAGGTCTGTGAGAGTAAGTTTCGCATCTCGGCAGGTTCACGTACCGAAATGACCAACTCCGCCTTTGGTTGCGCGATACGCAACGCGGCATACATACGGCGAAACAGCTCGTCGCCCACGCGATACGGAATGGTGAATCCCTCGGGCGCTTCACGAATACGCGGGAGACCAAACGAATATGTCCGATCAGGAAATCTTTCCTGAAGATATTTCGCCTGCACCAGCATTTCAAGAAATTCGCTGCGAGGTTCCGCCAGACCCACGAGAAATCCAAAACCCACTCGCTGTAAACCGCCTAAAAGCCCGCGCTCCTGCGAACCGAATCGCCAACGGTAATGTGCTTTCGGACCACGTGGATGGTAATCGGCATAAAGTGTTTCGTCATACGTTTCTTGATACAGTGTCACGCCTGTCGCTCCCGCCTCGGCCAATGCATGGTAACCCTCGACCGATTGTGGAGGAATTTCGACCGATGGATTCCGGCCTTTTGCCACCATCTGCTGAATGATTCCGCAGAGGTATTCCGTCGTCGCACGGAGCGGGTCCTCCCCTGTAAGCAGCAATTGGTGACGGAAGCCATGTTCAAACAGGATATCCGATTCAAGCATGGCTTCTTCGGGCGTCAGATGGCGTCGCACGATCTTTTCCGGAGCGCGGAATCCACAGTAACGGCATGTATTGGAGCAGTAATTCGCCACGTAAATCGGAGCGTACATGGTCATTCGCCAATACTTGACGGATGGCTCTTGTGATCGAAACGCTTCGCGTGTTAGCTGCGCGGCGCGTTCCATGACCGATTCCCACGGAACAGACGGCTCAAGTACCGCAAGCGCGTCGGCAAATTCCGTTTCTACCGCCTGCGAGGTGGGAAACCGCTGGTGACGCCACACGCAATAAGCCGCCCACTGTTCCTGTGCCACACGATCCGCTTCTGCTCCTATCACGATACCGCCATCCTTCCTCTTCAAATGCTCTTTATTTTTGAGGGATTCCATTATACCATATATCAATGGGAGATATAGTCACACCCTCAGAAAATGCCGATGCCGGCAATGCACAAGGAATGATACGACGGATGTTTTTTGCGCAGCCCATATTGAAGATTGCAGGTTTTGGTTTCCTCGTAAGCCTGTTATGCGGTTGTGCATCGTTTCAAAAAAAATGTGAAATCGCATTCCAAAATCACGAAACAAACGGGGCGGCTACGCTTATTGTGCGTCCGTCGCGATATACGTTGGCGGCAGACCCGCTGATCTTCCATTCGAATGTCGAAATTCAGCGTGAGTTGCCGATGGTCCGCGAATCACAAATATTGCGTTTCACGCTCATGGATCTCGGTATGCCCGCATCGAATGAGCCTATTCATATCTATCTTTTTGATACCGAGTCGCAATTCCTTCAATATGCGAATCAGCGGGTGCCGGGTTTTGCGGATCGTCGCGCGTTTTTTGCTCAACACCAAAGTCGTCTCGAAGTGTATACCTTCTTGAGTGACGCTCTTTCGACCGATCTGCGGCACGAGGTTGTCCATGGCTATTTGCACGCCGCGGTACCGGAAATTCCACTATGGCTCGACGAGGGACTCGCGGAGTATTTTGAAGTGCCGCAATCCGAGTATGGTCAACATCCCGATCATGAAAAATTGCTTAGCCAGGCGGAACAGACCGGGTTGCCACCACCTTCGATGGCCTTGGTGGAAGCTATCGTTGGGCCGGCTACGATGACGTCGCTCGATTATGCGAGGTGCTGGTGGATGGTCAAAACACAGATCGAATCTCATACCATGCACGATTTACTTTCATCTGGAGACTTTTCGGGACGTTGACTTGCGAATAGTCCGCTTTAACCCGATCAGCGATGCGGGGATGGCGCAAACATGCCGCTGTGAGTTCGTACTGCCGCGCGGGCCTAGAACACCCGGCAGTGTATTTGTACCACAGTGCGGTCGCTTGTGGTCCGCCGATTGCGGTTATTTTACTTCCGGCAATCGGTTTTCTCGCTGTATGCGCAAATTCAACGTCGGGAACATAGCCCGTTTGGACGATCGCGGAATCACATCGGGCGATCCGCCTTCGGTTCCTTCCCATTCACGAGCGATTTCACATTTCTAGAAGTGGACAAAGAATCATCGATATTCAAAAAATTCGATGTTCTTCTTCAAAATGCGGTTCCCCTTGTATTCAAATCGGTCTTCATTCCTACTAAAATAGAAGCGGTGGATGGTGTGGGAATTCAATTGATCTAATGGAAGGAATTTTAATGCGTAAGACCATGTTGTTACTCGCTGTGTTACTGGCATGCGGCCTAAGTTCGCTATCGCTGGCCGCGGATCAGTCGAAGAAATCGCTCGTCATTATGCTAGACGGCTTGCGTTCGGACGTGATGTTCACCGCGGCGACTCCGGCGATTGACTCGCTGATCAATGGTACGTGGGCGGGCCCTAATTCGGGGTATCGTGCCGCGTGGACCTATCAAGCTCATACGAATCTTGACGCGTTGCCCAGCAGTGCGACCAATCACGTGGCGATTGCGACTGGTGTGACCGCGACGAAGAACAATGTGTACGAAAATGGTAAAATCGGAGAGGGAAAATATGGTGAATTTCCATCGTATCTCGAACGTCTGAAACAGGCGAATCCGAAACTCGTGACGGCCTTTTTACGAAGTTGGGGCGAAGACGATCTCATTCCCACGAAAGCCGATTATGAACAGCGGTATGCGGATAAAAGCGGTGCGGAACTCGATATGTTGCTCGTGGATGATGCTGTGGCAATCCTCGCCGGTACCAAAGTGGATGCAGAGGGGGTGAATGGAACGCGTTGGAAAGCGGGAACCGACGTTGATGCACTGATGCTCTACCTCGATTCGATGGATATATACGGCCATGGCAAAGGCTTTTCGCCATTTGTAGACGAATATTACGTACGGATGACGGAATACGATACGGCGATCGGACGCATGCTCCGGGCCATTTGTTCTCGTCCGTGTTTCGCCGAGGAGTCGTGGCAGATCATCGTCGTTTCGGATCACGGTGGATTAGAACAGAGCCACGGTATTCAAGATTGTGAAAATTGTTACACCATTCCGCTCGTCGTGGCCTCGAAAGAGGTGGAAACAGGCCGCATGGTCGGACAACCCGAAAATTGCGACGTGGCCGCGTATGTGATGCAGTTTATGACCGGATCGGTCCCCACTGAGTTCGATGGCAAAGTGGAAGCCGTTTATCCCGCGTCCGCCGCCGCAGACTTGGCCGAGGGGATCGTCTACCAGCAGCCTTCCTCGGTGACGCCGGAAAAACTCGGACATCCGGAATCGCTCGATTTCGGTACCGACCAAGATTTTTCGATTACGCTCTGGTTCCGAACCGACAAACCCCAACAGGGTGATCCGGTCATCATCGGCAACAAAGACTGGAATAGCGGTAAAAATCCTGGTGTGATCTTGGCCGCTAATACGAACGATAAAGATGGCACAAATCTTTGCCTGAACATTAGCGATGGGACGACACGAGACGATTTGCGACCGCTCGCTTATCAAGTGGACGGCCAATGGTGGTTCGTCGGCGTGACAGCGGAACGTAAAGGCAATGCGGTGTTGTACCTCGGACGCACGGACGGTCGATTGACCTTCATTTCCGATGATATTTCGACGTTGGGCAATATTAATTCACCTCTGAATTGGAATGTGACCGAAGATGGTACAGGGGATTATCGTAGCCAATTGAATGGCGAAATTCGCGGGCTGACGATCCGTAATCGCGCGTTATCGCTTCAGGAAATCGAAACGCTTTCGAAAAACCCGCCAAAGGATTGATCAATGGAGGGTAACCGCTTTATTTTCGGGTGGAAAATGGATAGAATGGCGTAGAGGCTTTTTATTGCGAAACTTTTCCCAGATTGGACTCCACTGATGGCGTTCAAAACACCACCAACGATTGAACAATTTGCCCAGACGCTGTTCGAATCGGAATTGATGTCCGAATCGGAGTTGGCTGCTTTTACGGAACTGCTTGCACAACAGGGCAAGCATCCGGAAAGTGCCGCACAACTCGCGTACGAATTGGTTCATCGCGAACATCTCACCAAATACCAAGCGCAAGTTCTCTACCAAGGGCGTAAAAGTCGTCCATTGGTGCTGGGGAATTATGTCGTTTTGGAACGTTTGGGCGCAGGCGGTATGGGACAAGTTTTCAAAGCGAAACACCGTGTGATGGAACGAGTGGTGGCGTTGAAAGTGCTGCCGATCGGTCACAAAGAAGACGCGGTGAAACGCTTTCATCGTGAGGTGAAGGCGGCGGCACGGCTTGTTCATCCGAACATTGTGACCGCCTACGATGCCGATTTCGCGAAAGGCTGCCATTTTCTCGTCATGGAATATGTGGACGGTATGAATCTTTCGCAGTTCGTGAAGGAAAATGGTCCTTTTCCACCCGATCAGGCGGCGGCATGTGTTGTTCAGGCAGCGCGTGGGTTGGCTTACGCGCATTCCATGGGGGTGATTCACCGGGATATCAAGCCGTCCAATTTGCTTCTCGATAGCCACGGAATCGTTAAGATTCTCGATATGGGCTTGGCGAGAATCGAAGAGACGATGGAGTTGGATGCCCAAGCGGACGAACTAACGCAGGCTGGCTCGGTGATGGGTTCGGTCGATTATATGTCGCCGGAACAGGGGTTCGATATGCGCAATACGAACCAGCTGTCCGATATTTATAGTTTGGGAGGAACGCTGTATTGGTTGCTGATCGGCCATCCAATGTACAGCGGCAAAACGGTGGTCGAGCGTATTTTGGCGCACCGCGACCGTCCGATCCCCCCGATTCGAGAAACGAATCCAGACTGTCCAGTGCGTTTGGACCAATTTTTTCAGCGGATGGTGGCGAAAGATCCCGCACAGCGTCCGCAGTCGATGGACGAGGTGATCGCGGGCATCGAGGAGATTTTCCTCATGCCGAACGAGTCTGGCGTGGAAGGTGATTCGCCACGGATGGAAGAGACAATTTCCATCTCTACCCATGCGATTCAAGAAGAAACGCCGCCCCATCCCGCTACCCCAGATCCCGGTACGATCACCTCGGTGAGCAATTCGCTTCTGGACGAGTGGATTATGGATGATGTTTCCTCGACCTCGCAAGCGCATTTGGTGACGCCACCATTGCGTTTGGGTGGATATCGTCGTCGTGAACGTCAACTGTATTGGCTTGTCGGCTTAGTCGCGGTGATTGCCGCCACGGTCATCATCGGGACCTTATTATATGATTTAGTCCAAAGTTTGAACGACATGTCGGCGGCGAATTCGGCTCCGATCGTCACGCCTTCGGAATCGGAGTCAGACGTGGCGGCGGGTGCGGCAACGGATACGGAACCAACGGCGGTCATACTTTCGTCGATTAAAATCCGAATTTCGGAGCCGGATGCCACTTTACGGATCGTGAATGCTGTGAGCGGCGAGAAAATATCGGAACAGAAACTTTTTGGGCGTAAAGATTTTGAGATGTCGCTTCCATTGGGCAAATATCGGATTGAAGTGGAAAAAAGCGGCTTCAGTCCCACGTCGCAAGAGGTCGAATTGACGAGTGCAGAGGCGACCTCGGTGGAGATGTCCTTGACGGCGGCGCCATGATGGGGTATATATTTCCTCACACTTTCAAGAAAGCGGCATTCGCGGCGAAACACGCGAAATGTGTGGAATATGTTAAATACGCGGGGTGTCGTGAGAAAGTGGAATATTTAACATTGAATTCGTTGCTAGAATAGGGTACACCGCGGTTTTGCGGCGGGAAACCCGCGAAACGTGAGTGAGGCGATATGGGGATACGCCGAGCGTTCTTTTGTCATATGTAGAGATACTTTATCTGTTCGTAAGGTAAGGTTGCATTAGATAACGAAAAAAGTGAGGGAGAATGAAGATGGTAGCAAAAGTGAATGCCGACGATTGTATCGGTTGTGGTGCTTGTGTAGACGCTTGTCCGGTCAGCGCGATCACGCTTCCAGACGACAAGGCGATTGTGGATGAATCGGCGTGCAGCGGTTGCGGTTCGTGTGCGGACGCTTGCCCGAACGAAGCGATCACGGTTGAGTAGTCGAGCGTTTTCGAACGTCGTGTGAGGCCAGTTGCAGCATATGCGGGATATGGCATGTGTGGAAGCCGAATGTCAAAGCGATAAAGGCGCATCCATGGGTGTGGATGCGCCTTTTTTTATGGGTGTTACGGTTAATGATGTTCTACTGATGATAGTGGAGAAAACGGTTCCGATATTTAGATTCACACCACCTGTGATGAAGTACGAATTAAATGAGGTAGGTGTATGGATTGTATGGCTCATACGAGAGACTGGTAAAAATACGGTCTATTTTGCCCTATTTTCCCTTGCAATTCTAGGGTGGTGAGTTAAAATGGGAAGATAGTGAGAATCCGGGGGTGGGTTCACGCGTGGAAAAATAAAAAAGTCTTGCCTTTGTGGGGAAAGCTCCAGCGCATATGGAATGATTGGGAGGGTTGTTATGAACTTTTGTAAATGGATGGCGGTTGGCCTGAGTATGGCAACGCTTGCGATCTGTGCGCAGCAATCGCAAGCGGATACGACAACGGTCAACGGCGGCGTGTGGGCGTCGCGGTGGGTCGCGGGGCAGAGCATAGATGATGCCGAAGCTGATCTAAAGTCTGCTATCGTAACTGGGAGCGAAGTGTATGGCGCGCCCGTCTGGAAATTGACGGAAAATGTTGAAGGTAGTGGATATTACACGGGAACATTTGCTCTCTACGTAAATTTAGAGGGCGATTTGGGTGCGTGGAGTAACCTGTTGTACGCGAAATCGCAGACAATCAACTTCAGTCCGTTTGGTACGCTGAATGATGGGGCCACGTGGAGCATAGCGTGGAATAGGGTTTATTCGTCTGTCGACCATACGGGGGGAGTTTGGACGAACAGCGATTTCCTGTTTGCGGGTGTGGGTGAGTCCACGAATACGGGGGTCAAGGCAGACTTTTTCTCCGATTCAGGTGACCCGCATGTGTTGACGATCGGTGGTTCACCCGATAAGCAACCCCTTGGTATTACGGCAAACGCCGGGCGAACTGCGGGTACGTCTTGGCTTTTAGGTGTTTTTGACTTGGCCGTGTCAGATGTGGTTGGTCATGGGGACGTTGTCTTCACAATTCCCGGAACGAATGGGTATTTGCAGGGCGGTCTCGATGGCATGGGAAGTGTGCAGAATCTGACGTTCAGCACAGCGACGTTGTACGAGGGGGACGATCCGTTCAACGGTACGACACCGTTGGCGTCGTCGAATCCGACTTTTATTGTGCCGGAACCGGGTACCTACGCGATGCTTTGTGGTTTGGGCTTGATCGGTGCCGCGTGGTATCGCCGCAATCGCAAGAAGGCGTAGTGTTTTCCCTCCCATTCCAGTTGGCTGTCATCCGTTAGGTTGGTGATTTAGCGAGTGTGGTGCAAAACGCTATGGTAACATAGCGTTTTTTCTTTTTAGATAGAAAATTTGCCATGTATAAAACTTTTTTGCATTGAGTGATGGAATCTGTTACACTGGGTGAGTGATGTTTTTTGGTCTTTATAAACAGGTGCTTTTTCATGAGTGAAAATCAATTACCCGATTGTTCGACGAAGGAAACGATTTCGACCGCCCTAAAAACACGGTGGACACGCGAACTCAATGGTTATCATTGGTTTGTGCTGATTGTTTGTACACTTGGCTGGATGTTTGACACGATGGATCAGCATCTGTTTAATCTTGCGCGGGTACCAGCGATTAACGCTTTGGAGGTGGCGGCGACAGAGGCGGGCAACCCACCGCTTCAGTCGTTCTGCGGCATTTCGTTGGACTGGGGCATGATCGCCACGTCGATGTTGCTTCTCGGTTGGGGTACGGGCGGAATCATTTTCGGAATGATGGGGGACCGACTTGGGCGTGCGAAAACGATGATTTTCACCATTCTGGCGTATTCGGTTTTCACGGGACTATCCGGTTTAGCGACAACGGTTTACGATTTTTGTATTTATCGATTTTTAATGGGTTGTGGTGTGGGAGCGCAGTTTGCGGTGGGGGTTTCGCTGGTGGCTGAAACGGTTCCGCAAAAGTCGCGACCGCACGCGCTTGGTTTTTTGCAAGCCTGTTCCGCGTTTGGGAATATTGCCGCGGCTCTGATCGGAATCCTCTTTTCCTACCTGATTGGAAGTGGCTTGGTTGCGGAAAATCAGCACTGGCGTTATATGTTTTTCATCGGTATTTTGCCCGCGATTCTCGCCCTATTCGTCATGCGTTATCTGAAAGAACCGGAAGCGTGGCTCAAAGTACAAGCTGAACGTAAAGCTCGTGAAAAAGAAACACAAGTTAAGGAACTTGGACCAATTCGTGAGATGTTTACCGTGCCGCGCTGGCGACGCAACGCGATCGTTGGCATGGTTTTAGCGTCGAGCGGCGTACTCGGATTATGGAGCATAGGTGTTTTTACGCCGGACCTGAATCGGCAAGTGTTGCGTAAATCGACCGCGGCAAAGATTTTTGCGGAAGAGCCGGATGCCGTTGCCAACGATATGCGTTATCTGCGGACTCTATGGGCTTCTCCAGAGGTTCGTACACGCTCGGAAATAATGAAAATCGATGGCAAATCGCTGTTTGATCTGCCCAACACGCAACCAGGTTCCACTTCGTTTCTTTTCGCTCGTTTGCTGACGCAAGAAAATCAGCCCAATCCGGTGGAGACCGCGAGTGAGCCGGTCATCCCGATAGCTGCTGAATCAATGGAACTTTCGAGCGCACCATGGGAAAATATCCCAGAAGCGTATGTGGAATCAATGCGACAATATCGATTCGCGTTGGAACAAACAACTCCTTACGCTCCAGA
Organism: Thermoguttaceae bacterium; assembly: GCA_028694795.1. Taxonomy (GTDB): domain Bacteria; phylum Planctomycetota; class Planctomycetia; order Pirellulales; family Thermoguttaceae; genus JAQVKF01. The sequence goes on from JAQVKF010000095.1 coordinate 11,120, forward strand.
AGAAGTGGAGGTGGTGTTGACCAATCAGGTCGAACGGCAACATCAATTCCATTCGGACAGTGCGTTTTATGCTGCCGTGACGCTTCTCTTTTTCATGACGGGTGCGTTTTTCGGCATTTACGGCTATACGATTTTGACGACCTATATCGGACGTCGCCCCGCCTTTGCGATTGCGTTCTTCGCGGCGGCTCTCACCACGGCACTCTATTTCTTGTACGTAAGCGAACCATGGATGGTATACGCATTTTCACCTATAGTAGGTTTTTGTCAGCTGGCACTTTTTGGTGGTTACGCGATTTATTTTCCGGAACTGTTTCCGACACGTATTCGCAGCACGGGCACGTCGTTCTGCTATAACATTGCGAGATTTGTGGCAGCTTTGGGACCGGTGGTACTTTCGTGGCTCAAGAGCGATGTTTTCGGTCAGATGGCTGAACCGTTGCGTTACGGAGGGGCGGCGATGTGTGTCGTTTTTCTAATCGGTATCGCCATTTTGCCATTCGCTCCGGAAACGAAAGATCAGCCGCTTCCCGAATAGTCGGAATGATGGTCACAAATTACATGGATGTGTCTCTATTCAAACGAATAGAATGTGGTATCATTTTTCGTAATGGAAAGTTCGCATGATTCGACATTAAGTATATTGACACGACAGCTGGCGAAAGAAGCCCAATTACGTCCGCTTTGGAGGGCGTTATGCGCGGGTGGAGCGGCGTCGGTCGAAGGCGTTTGGGGAGCGTCGGTCGCGCTGCTCGCAGCGGCTACGGTGGAGGCGTTACGCAATTTCGTAAGCCCTCGTGTGGTTCGACGTGCGACGGTGCATCCAAAATCCACTGCCGAAGAAAAAGTGAAACTTGACGTGGCCCCGCCGACGGTGGTACTCATCGCGGCAGATCGCGTATTGGCGTCGCGTTTATACTGTGATTTACCACTGTTTATGCTTCCTAATACGGCAAACCATGCGGGCCATTCGGATACAACGTCCGAATCAGTGGTTCCCGCCAGAGCGCCCGAGTCGAGGACGTTTGGTGGCGTGGCGAGCAGCGTAGCGTGGTTTCCCGCATGGGATCATCTTCCGGAGTGGACCGATGATGGGGCTGCGGCAGATTCTGCTGGTCCTGTTGATTCGGCGGAGACGGGTGATTTTGTTCGAACGGTCCGCGATATTGATCCGATCTCCGGACAGCGGTTACGCTTGTTGGAAACGCTCAAAAAGGCGGAGACGACTGGGGCGACGCCCGTCGTGGTGGTGACTTCCATTCAAGCGTTGCTCCAACCGATTCCGGCAAAGAGTGGTTTTTCGGAAATGACTGAGCGGCTTTCGGTGGGCGATTCGCTCGATATTCCAGCTTTTTTGAAACGGTTGGCGGCGCATGGATTTTTGGCGCAACCAGCGGTCGAGTTGCCGTATGAGGTCGCTGTGCGTGGCGGATTGATTGATCTTTTTACGCCAAATTTGCGGCTTCCCGTCCGAATTGAGTTTTTTGGCGACGAAATCGAATCGCTTCGATTGTTCGATCCCGCGACGCAACGGAGCACGGTACCGATTTCATCAATTGATCTTCTGCTTTCCTCAATGACACCGCAACGTGGTCGAATCAGCGATTTTTTACCTGCTGGTAGTGTTTTTCTGCTGGTTGAACCATCTGATATTCAGCGATTGGGCTTGGCGTATCGCGCCCAAACGACGCCGTCTTCCGCAATCGCCGATGTTCACACGCTTTTTAGCGAGATTGCCGATCATCCCTCACTGACGATCAGCGAGCTGGCCACTGGTTCGACCGAAACGCATCTCCAACTTCGAGTCGAGGGTGTTGATCGCTTCCTCATTCATACGCCAAACGTTTGGGATACTCCGGACGTTAACGCACCATGGAGCGAAAATACTGGAGAAGAAATCTCAAAGAAGGACGCCATCAAGAGCGTATTCTTGCCCGCGTCGGAAGGCTTACCTCCATCGGTTCCCCTATCAGTCACCCAATCACTTAGAAAAACGGAGCATCCGGTCGGTGCGTCGATTTACGCACGGTCTATAGAAACGATTCGTGGCGAGCTGGCGTCGGTGGCGAGCGAGACGGTGGATGGCGAATCTCAGGAGATATGGATTGTCGCGCCGACCGAGGCCGAGATCCATCGCATGTCGGAAATTTTCACTTTTTCCCCGCCGTCGATTCCGCCAGAAAATTTGTCGGAATCTTCCTCCGAGGAGAAAATTCAGACCGCTACGGCATCTGGCAAAAAAACAAAACGTGGAATATATTCATCTCGTTCGGTGTCGCAGCCGGCGATTCATTACCTCTGTGGAACGCTTTCTGAAGGGTTTCGACTTCCGTCGTTACGGACGATTGTACTGAGCAGTACCGAGATGTTCGGTCGTGCCGATCACCAGAAATGGGGCCGTAACGATCCCGATTTACAACCGCTCGTCGGGATGCCGGAAGCCGACATAGCTGACGTGGACGAATTGACTGGGGCCGCATCTCCCTCTCCTCCCCATGCGTTGACGAAAAACGGAATGGAATTGGTAAAAGGTCCGTTGACGAAGCGTAGAGCGTCCCAAAGTGAAAGTCGGACGAGCGAGATGGAACCGCGAACGAGTCACGGTCTACGGACGGCGGCGGAACGTCAAGCGGCCCAGCAACTGACACGTACAATCGACAGCTTTTCGGAGCTGCGGGAAGGCGACTACGTTGTTCATGTCACACAGGGAATCTCGCGTTATTTGGGATTGGTGCATTTGGAGCAGAATGGGAACGCGGAAGATTTTTTGCTTCTCGAATTTGCCGACCGATACAAGGTGTACATTCCGACCTCGCAGATCGGTTTAATCCAGAAATATCTGGGCGGTTCACGGATACGTCCGCAACTTTCGAAATACAATGGCGGCGGGTGGTCGAAGAAAAAGAAGTTGGTCGAAGAGGCGGTGAGCGACTTGGCTGTCGAGATGCTCGAGGTTGCTGCCCAACGTAATTCGAAACCGGGTATTGCGTTTCCTCCTGATTCTCTATGGCAGCACGAGTTTGAAGAGACGTTTCCATATGTCGAGACGGAAGACCAACTGACCGCGATTGCGGCAATTCGAGACGATATGCAGCTGCCGCGACCGATGGATCGGTTACTGTGTGGCGATGTGGGCTTTGGCAAGACGGAATTGGCGATTCGAGCGGCGTTTCGAGCGGTCGAAGCGGGGTATCAGGTTGCCGTACTCGTGCCGTCGACCATTTTGGCTGAGCAGCATTTTCGAACTTTTCGCGAACGAATGGCGGCATATCCGATTCATCTTGCGGTTCTGTCTCGATTCGTCAATCCTAGGGCGCAAAAGCAGGTTTTATCAGGACTTGCGGACGGTTCGATTGACGTGGTGATCGGAACGCATCGGATCGGTTCGACCGATATTCGCTTCAAAAATCCAGGTCTGATTATCATCGACGAGGAACAACGGTTTG
>JAQVKF010000096.1 GCA_028694795.1 Thermoguttaceae bacterium
ATAAATCCGGTGTTTGCGAACCGTTCGCCGTTTCGAGAGCGGGAACTTTGGGGGTATCGACCGGACGCGGCGTATTGCCCAATTTTAGAAAATTCTGGTAAGAGGCGATACGTCGACGTAATTTCCAGCCGCCCTCCGGCAGTTCCGGACGTTGAATCTGAATCCCCTCGCTATTCCAGTCGTGACCGGGATAACCATCTTCACGCAGCTCAAAAGATGCCTTCTTACGATTTTCTGGATGTTGTAAATATTGGCAAAACTCGGTGACTTTGCCCTGTTTTGCGGGATCGACCCCGACGAGTTGGACCCGACGTGTGCTGTAACCGTCGCCCATCCGGAAGCTGAGCATCGCGGGAACGGCAACCACTTCAGAGGCCGCTTCCACCTGATCGCCGCAGATTTCCTGAATCGCTTCGAGATACATTTTGGCGTTCGGTTCGCCATTGAGACTCCGGGCCTCGACGATCACGTCTGACAACACGCCATGGACTCGCGAACGCATTTGAACCGAAAAACCTTCCATGACCGAATTGACCACGATCATCGTCATCACCCCCAGCATGACGCTAATAATCGAAGCTAGGCCGATAGGACGTGTGCGCAAATAACGGAGGCAGAGCATTAACTTATACATAACGCGAAAACTTTCGTGGACGATCCTGGCATTTTGGGGAAAGACATTTCTCCGAAATCGGAATAGTCTACGTTATACACTTTTTTTCTCTTTGACGATATCCGAATTTGACGGAGATTCGGATAAAGCGGTTTGTGTAACGCCCCACATTTGTACTAGGACTCATGTCACCGTCATGCCCCGTGAACCATTCACCTACTTCGAAGCAATCTCAGAATTTCGTCCAACTTTTCGCACCGATGATCAATGGATTCTAATATGCGAATAGCTTCCAATAAGGATTTTTCCATTGTGGAACGATCCTTTAAGGATTGTTTATCATATGCTTGGCGTATCCAATATTCCAACTTTTGTTGTGGCTCCATTTCGTGTAAAAGTCGTTCCTGTAACGAATACGGGAGTTCCGAAATAAGGTATTTTGAGAAATCGGGGTCGACCTTTTGATATTTATGATATTGTTCTATCGCTCGATCTACCTGTCCGTCCTCCGCCAATGCGCAAATAAGCAAGCCAACGTCGATTCCGTCGGTAGTACCATCTTCGTCAGCCATCTGGATCATTTCGTCCAAACGTTTTTGGCCACGGAGAATCTCCATCTTTAAAGTCTTCATTTCGGGAAATTCCGACATGTTTTCATCTACAATACGCATCGCGTCGTCCCAACGTTTTATCCGACACAACAGCTGGATTTTTTGCCGACAGGAAATGGGGACGCCGCGTTCTTCACACTGTCGCAGTCTATCCGCCACGGTATCGTAATCCTCGGCTTCGAGCGGAATCGCGATAAGGCGGTCAATGATCTCTTCCGGAAAGAATATTTCCCTGGCGTGTAGCGGGATTGGCAGCGTATCCGTCTTTTGAACGGCTGAAGATTCCGTATTTCCATTCGATTCTTCCGGTTGCCGAGTTTTCTCCAGCTCCCAAAACTGTGCAGTCAATTCTTCCCGTTGTTTGCGCAATTCGGGTACGATTTGGAGCATTTCTTCCAGAGACTGATCGTACCACTTCTCGGCCTCGGCACGCAGTCCCAAACTCAACGCGAGATCGGCGGTGGCGATCAGGTGCTTCGTTCGCGTATAGGCAGACGGGCTATCCGAAGAATTGGACGTCTGGTTTGAGCGTTCCGTGGTTTCCGAACGATCTTTTTGATCCAAATACGCATACCATTGGCAAAAATCCCGCAACTCCTGATCGGTATACTGAGGTTTGGGAATCGTTGTCTCGGTCGTTTCGCCGCCCAATACCGAATCGGGAAGAAAACCGTACAGCACGTTCGTCGCTGTCGGTTTATCAATAAGAAGTTCAATGATTTTATTCACCGTTCGATATTTTTGCCCCCTTTCCTCAATCATTTCAGCGACTCGCATCGCCTCGGAAAGCCGACCATACTGTACCGCTCGCAACGCATATGTTTCCAAACAAAGATCACGACCATCGAAGCGTCCGAAGATCGCGGCCACATCGATGGCCACTTCTTTCTTGGGTGCTCCGAGTGGAAAAATACGATCAATCACCGGTTGTACCGCTTCCCAATTTCCGGAACGTATCATCCGTTCGATCACTGCTCGCACATAGGCCGTTTGGGCAAGATCGGAACCTGTCGCCTCCGCGCGTTGCAATGCCGATTCAAAATCTCCGGCGTCGAGTTCGGCCTGATGGAGTTCGCACCACGTTTTGGCCAACGTTTCGTACAGAGCGTTTTCAGAAGCGTCATCCGTCAACTTGCTGGGCGGCAAAAATTCACCCGCCCGCAAAATCTGTTCCGGCTTCCATGAAAATGTATGTGGTTGACTACAGACCATCTCCATGGCAATGAGCTGACGTCTGGGCGGTCCATTACGGCTTCGATCCGTTTTCGACACAGGCGGTTCAGGTGGTATTGTTTCGATCCATCGAAGTGTCTAATCGAACGAACGCGAGGCAGCCGTTACATCCCCCGCGTTCGCCTGCATGTTTGTAAGTGTCCACAACGCATCCGCTCGGATTAAAGGGGCGGAATCCTGTAACGCGATACGTACTGCCTCCGCTCGAAGTCCCGTGTAACACATTTGATGGAGCAAACAATACGTTGCTTTTTCTTTCGAGAGTTGTATCTGGTAATCATTTGTCGCGCTTTTCTCCGGACGTTCTCGTATCGTCTTTAACTGTTCATTAAAAAATACAAGGGCGGAATCTTTTTCGCCATATTGCCTCCTGAGTGCCAATATTGGCCTCATAAAATCGAAATTCTGTTTCTTTTCGGATTCGGACAAATGCGTTGCAATACGTTCGGCGATGAGCAAGATTTCTCGAACCTCACGGTTCATCGGTTCACAATGCGCATCTGTCTCGGATTCCAACGCTTGAGCCGCTTGAAGAATTTCCTCATCCGTCATCTCCACAACTTCGTCCGAAATGGACTCCGGGTACGCCTCTCGTGGTGAGTGTGATACTTCCGATGAGTTGGGGGGATCAGGAAGTTCAGCCGCCCAAACGACACCCTGCGCCGCAAAATATAAGATCGAAAAAATCGGCAAAAGCCAAATCTTGCGTATGGTGAAAAAAACGGTCTCTGGTCGTAAAACGATACGAATGAATTCCGGCATGGTCATACGCTCCCTTCTTAGGTTGGATACTGCAAGTCATGATACTCACTGTAATTTTTCCGGTTTTTGTTCATGGAAAAAATTTTGAGAATTTGATATTTTGATACAGAGAAGATATGGAAAAAAGGCCGCTTATTATTATGTACTCATTCCGTTTGAAAAGTAGGACAATTTAACCTCACCAGAAGCGACTTTGCAACGAAAAATCGCGTATAAAAACACAAAATCAAAATGGAACAAGTATAATAATCACGCGGTCGTCAAAGCGGCTTCAGGAAGGACGAGCAACAAGACGTGGGAAGCGAAAGCTGGATCCTCGCGTTTATCGTAGCAATAGGGATGGTCTTGTACAAGTCCAGTCGGCGAAGGGTTCCGGCAATTATTTTCAGCGAGTCACAGGCGTGTTCGACCGTCACGTTGTGGATTCGGGCCGTCAGCGAGGAATGTTGCTACGAGAAGATTTATCATCACATATAGAGGCTTGTGCGTATGGTAAAAAGTTTTGAGGGGGAGTGGGTAGGGTATACTTTTGCTCGATTACCGTCGAGCAGAACGAATACGCAGCCAAAAGTTCCTTCCTATGTACTCACTCTCCATTACCTGTATTTTTGCCTAAAAAAGTTTTATCAAAAAAATTTTTCGCAAAAAAATGCACGAACTTTTTTGAACTTTTCACCGTGTCATACGTGGCCGCATCACACGGCTGTCCGATGCCTAGAAATGCCGCAAGCGATTGAATTGGAACTTCTCACCCAATAAGCCGATTGCCGGAAACGCAGCGACCATGATCGGCGGACCATCCACGCCTGCTCGCCAAGTTAGAACCACTACCGTATAGTAAGAATCGTGAACATGCCGCCGGGCATTTCCAGTCCATGCGGCAGCACGAACTGGGATGCTGCGCCATTGCGTTGCTGGTTGAGTGGGCAATTTCCACTATGATTGTGTGAACATGTCTTAAAGTAACGGCTCAATGATTTTGGCAATTTGGCGGATCACGATTTCGGGCGTGTATTTTGTCTCAGCGGCCCGCCGAGCGGTTTTACCCATGGTGCCGAGTTCCTCACGATAGGCGTAAGCGTCACGAATCGCGGCGACAAAACCCGGTAAATCGTGGGGAAGCACGGTCCAACCGATGCCGTTTTCCTGTATTTGCAGATCAACCTCCGTCTCGGCCTCCGTGAGGGCGAGAACCGGTTTTCCCGCCGCGAGAATCCCATATGTCCGGCTGGGCGAGGCGAGACCGTACATGCCAGGCAGAAAGAGCGAGCTGATCGCCAAATCGCAAGCGTTGACAATTTCTGCTGTACGTTCGCGAGGCAAACGCGGATGAATCGTGATATTCGTCCGATGTTCTTCCGATACGGCACGTTCGATAAGCGGTATTTTTTTCCCAGAGCTGAACAGCAAGAAATGAATTTCCGGCGTATCTTCCAGCTCTTTGGCCGCCGCGAGAAAAAGCTCGACATCGTGTACAAAACCGAGGTTACCCGCGATCTGAACGACGAATTTTTTCTGTAATCCAAGTTCGTTCAGAAACGGATTTTCCACTCGTGGTGTTGGCTGGATATCGTGTGTATCGACGAACAGCGGCACATAATGAATCAGTGGCGGTTTGGCCGAGAAGGACTGGGACGGCAATGGCTCTGGAGACTGCTGAGTCGAAGGCGACGCGGACGTTTGGGCATGAGTCCGTTTTTCGTGGCACAATTTTTCATGGAGTAATTTTTCCATATCGCGGCCCAATACGAGAATCGCGTCAGCGCGGCGATAGAAAAAATCCCGAGTCTTGGCAGCCCATCGTGTGAATCGCCCAGTCGGGTTGAGCAGTCCGACGACGACCGCGATTTCTGGATAGAGATCGAAGCTCCAAATAACGCATTTGGCTCGTTTGACATGGCAAGCGATGACGGCGAGGAAGGGAAGCATCGGTGGCGAGGAAGCCACAAGCACCACATCGCCGTGACGAACCTGCCGGAGCATACAGCAAAACATGGAAAGGCACATGGTCGTTAGATTGATTAGCCGATTGATGATTTTTTGGCGATCCAGCATTGTGGCCGCACAGCGAAAAATCTCCACATGACGATAGATTTCGTGGGCGACGCAGCGGGTTCCCTTGCGAGCGTAGGACGGTTGGGTACAGATCGCTCCGATGGAAATATCTTCTGTATGCGAGGCGGACTCGGTCGGACGAAGTTGACCAAGTGGGTTGGGCTCTGCGAATTCAAACGCCGCTCGGCTCATGAACCAACCAACTCCCTCATCTTCCGGATAAAAGGGTTCCGTAACGAACCAGAGTCGTTTTCCTCGTGACGTTGCCATTTTTCACTTTCTATTGGGGAGATGACGATACGAATGGGTCATGTTTCTACAAGTTGGCGAAAGATCGTTTCTAAACGTTGGGCCGCGATATCCGAATGCAGATTTTTCTCGTAATAATCTCGACCGCGTTGGCCCATTTGACGCAGCTGAACCGGTGGGGTCGCTGTGCATTTTCGAATGGCCGCTACCAGTGAGGCCGGATTCTCTGGGTCGAAAATGATGCCTGCGTTTGCCATACGCACGAAATCCGCCGCATCGCCAGCCACACCGCAGAGAATCGGAATTCCGCCGTACAATGCGTACTGAATTTTAGACGGAATCGCTGAACGATACAATGGGATATCACGTAAATGGACGAGCATCAGGTCGGAGGCCGCCTGAATCGCTGGAATTTCCGACATCCGGACCGGTGGCACGAACGCGACATTCGTCAAACCGAGGCGTTCTTTCATCGCCACGAGTTCCGGGACCGACACGCCGCCTCCGACAAATCGAAAACGAACCGCATCACCCGCCGATTGCAGTATTTTCGCCGCTTGAAGAACGGAATCAATCCCCTGCATCGGCCCCATATTGCCCGTAAAAGTGACGGTTAAGCCCTTGAAATCCGTCGTATCGAAAGAGGCCCGCGCGGCGTCGGATAAGGCGGCTGGCGGAACCTCGTTGGGCAGAACGGTTGCTTCGCCAACATCACCACACTGGGGGGCCAGCGAATGGCGATCCTTCTTGCTATCGGTATCCGCAGTCGTGGTTGGAGTATGTGGTTCGCTGCACCAGAGGTAAAACGTTTCGATCCGTTCGGACGGAATGCCGCGTTCGACAAGTTTCGCGGCGATTCCGGGCGAATGGACCAGAATGCGGTCCGCCCGTTGATAAAATCGCCAGCAATAGCTACCGACGAACTTTTCGGACCATCGAGTCTTACGACCGAGCATCCCGGAATCGAACAACGAATCGGGCCAGAGATCAAACGCACCGATGACAATCCGACTCCCTCGAAATTTTTGGAAGAGTGTCGCCGCCACCCCCAGCGTCGGAAGTGTGTAGACGAAGACCACGTCAGGCCGTGTCACACCCAGTTGACCGAGCGTTGCCGCACTGAGCGCAAACGAACTCAAATTCAGAATACGCCGCATCGCGGAGCGGCTGTGATTGGGATAGAGCGGAACCCGAATGACTCGCACACCCGCCGTGGAGTCATTTTGGGTGTTCTCATCATTCTCCCGTTTTTTCGGAGAATCACGGAACGGCTCCCCTCGCGTTCCATTTCCGTAGTTTTCGATCGTTCGAAGCCGTTGCCGATAACCCGGATAAATTTTGCCATCTGGATAATTCGGATAGCCGGTTAGGACTTCGACATGGTGTCCCATCGCCGCGAACTTTTGCACGAATGGTACGGTTAGCAGCGTGGGTTCTGGATCGAAAAATTGGGAGAGGAATAGGATATTCATGAGCGTATCCATTTTCGCGGACTTAGCCGATTGCAATTGCCAGCGGGCCGATTCCATTCATTGCAAGTTTCCATCAATTGTAAGTCGCTCGCAGTACGACCACGGATTCGGGTGGAATCGTCACACGGATTTGTTCCGGTGTACCAGCCTCGTGCTTGACGCGGTTTGGTTCACCGAGCACGACATCCACCTTCGCGGGAACGTAAGATTTCGTGAAGCGGAACGCCGTCGTGGACGTTGCCTCGGAGTTCGGATTGAACAGAGTCCAATAAACGACGTTCTCCGTGAGTTTTGAATTTGCGGGTTGTGTGAAATTTGCCGCTCGTTCAGAATCTGCCGTCCGCTGACCGAACCGTTCTATATGAATTGGCTGGGGCTCGGCGGCGGAAGCTGTGTCGAGTGTTTCGCCTTCGAGATTGGCCCCCCGCACCTCTGTTTCGCTGACGATTTGCAGCATCGGTACTGGTTCCCAACCCGCACGTGTTAATTCCTTCGCAATCGGCATATATTTCTTAAATAACGGTCGATCCCGTTCGAACAGATCGGGACGCGAGAAATAGTGACCGGTTGAGGCATCGGCGCTGAAAAAGCCGGGGAAGAAGCCAAATGCCACACTTCGCTGCATATATCGGTCGATCAGTTCCGGTGGAAACGCGTCGAAATTCGTATTCTGAAGATAACAGTAAGCATTCGTTCCCGACAGAGCACGGCGATAAATCATGTCTTGGAGCGACATCGGTTGCCACTTGCCGCCCCATTTCCAATTCGTTTCTGTACCGAGAACATCGAGTTTCGGGGCGAGCCACCAGAGTTGTGACGGCGTCGAATTGGCCATCATCAGTTTTCCACGTCGATGGGTTTCGTCGGCGAGCGATTTCGTGTATTCATACGTCACCAGTCCACGAAAAATGGCCGGCTGTTGGGTCGCGTTTTCAAATGTGAGTGGTGTTTGCACGGCGGCGAAATGGTCACGTCGGCAATCAAGTTCCCGTGTCACATATCCTTCGCTCGAGTCGATATATTCTCCATCCTGTCCTGTGGTTTGTTCCGCCTGATCAATGAATGGTCGCGGCGTTTGAGGCGATGGACCGTATAACGATTCGATGACGTTGGAACTGAATTTATTCACGTAATCGGTCACGTCGCCCGTCACACCCGGCATCGAGTTGATGCTCCAGACGGCTCCGTTACACCATGGGGTATCGAGAATTTGCGCAATCGGTTTACCATCAGGACCGTACATTGCCGAGGTTTTCCACGCCAACGCTTCTCGATTCCCCGCCGCGGCCAGTCGTTCCGCCTCGGCAATTGCCTTGTCGAGCGTCCACGGTTTTTCGACGCTCTGCATCGGCATCCACCACGTCATCGGTTCGGTATATCGGAACGTCAACACCCGATGGGCATCGTCCCATGCCGTTTCGTCGTTCCCTTCTTTAAATCGGAACCCGAAATCTTCCGGTTGCGGCACTTTACTAATCGCGGCAAACGGCATCCAAAGCCCCTGATCCGCAATCCGTCGCCGCTCCGTCCCGATATAAAATGGAGACTTTTGCCACTCCGCTCGGTACGTCCATTCGACCGGCAGCAGGGCCTGTTCGCTGGCATCCTGATTCGGTAGACGCCGTTTAATCAATCGAAATCGCAGTTCCGATTCAGCTTTTTCCGGCGAGAAGCCGAGATCGAACGCCACGCATAGTTCACGCGTCGCGGCGTTATAAAAAATTCGTGAAACTGCCGGATAGTCGGGATTCATCTGCGCCCAGTATTCACAGTATGTCGGAGTTGGGACCGTTTGACTGTCACGTGTGATTTCGGCCATTTCGGTGGTGCGCAATCCCGCCATCGGCCAAAGTCCGAGCCGACCTGTACCAGCCGCCGTTCCGGTCGTAAGCGAGTATTCCCGTGTGTCTTCTTCGTCGATATGGACGACCTGATCCGGAGCGGGTAGCCACTGAATGTTTTGCGATTCGGGCGATAAACGCATAGGAATGACCAACGTCATCGCCCGGTCCGTTCCGCTTTTATTCCGTAAGCGGAGATGATATTCACCATTTTCCAATGGTGATGTATGCTGAAGATCAATCTGAAGTTTCAGCACCTCCTGTTGCCACCCGATGGTATTTTTCGTTTCCAACGAATCGCCTACGCCTGTTGCTAGAATCCAATCGGAATGGGCCACTACGTCCCGCAAATAGACCGGCGAAACCTGCTGTTGCGACGATTCAGCTACGACGGATTCCTGTGATGTTTTCGCGGATTCCGCCAAGGTTTCTGCCGAGGGCTCTGTTGAAGAATCCATCGAAGATTCTTGTGCGGAGTGGAAATGGAGCGTTACGGGGAGACCGTCAAAAAAACCAAAATCAGGTGCGTCTGGTAAGTTGGCGAGTCGAACTTCTGGATTTCGGAATCGGGCGGTACCAGTGTGACTTCGAAAAAGTGTGTAAAACGTCAGCGATTGGACCGGTTTGGACGGCAAAAACGTTTTTTCGATCCGTTGCCAGTCGTGCGTTCCGACACCAAATGGAACCGCGACGCCCCACTCCGGCGTTCCGTCAGTGTAGACGAGATCGGCGTAAATCGCGTAATTCGAATCTGGTCCGCCGCTCACCTCGGTCGCCTTGCTTTCCGCCGCGAAGTAAATAGGCGCGGGACGAGTTTGAGCGAGCTTGAGCGACCAGGCCACACCGTATTGCGGCACGTTTTCTCCACGATTGGTATCGCCGTCACGGTTGACGTTATCACTGGTATCACACGTATACACAATTTTACCATCGAGCGTTTCAGTGGTAAATTTTCCATTTCCATATGCGTGTGGTTCCATTGTTTCCACGACATTATCGCCAAAAAAATTTTGGCGTAATAGCGGATATACGACCGTTTCGGCGGTGGTCTCCCGTTGTTTGGGATTCTTGTCTTCCGCTTTTTCCGCGGCGGCGGCCGCCCACGCGAATGACATCATCAGCATGGCAGAAATTAGATGGAAGAGCAGTCCCATGCGTGTCGGTACATTCCATATTTTCATTATCCGGATTCCTCCTGTGAGACCCCGATTGCGGCAGAATATTTCGATGAATTCCATTTCTTCCATGATGACCATTAGAACGCCTATTGTCAAGAAAATAGCCAAAGAATATAGCGGATCCGTCGAGTTTGGGGGCTACGGTGGCTTGGCGTGTCCTCGTTCCGTGCCGCAAAGTATGCCTTTTGGATGCGAGGGGTGTTGGTGCCGACGGTCCTCCATACCGGTTCGGCGACGGACCGAGAGTCTTCCGTCCGATTGACCGAGCATCTTCTTCATCGTGTGGCGTTCGGGGGACGCGACGTTTTGGTACCGAGGTACAGTGTCGCGATGCCAAACGTCATTGGATAGAATCGAAGCTGTGAGAATCCCGCCCCTTCCATTCTTGCGAGCAGTGCCTCATACTGTGGAAATTCTCCAACGCTTGCGGGAAGATAGCCATATGCTTCCTGGCGATTGCGAGCGAACCATTGGCCAATTTTCGGCAGAATTGATCGAAAGTAGAAACGATAGAGCGAGCCGATCAACCGACCTCGCGGCATCGTAAATTCCAGAATCGCTACCCGTCCACCGATCCGGCAAACACGAGCCATTTCCGCAATTCCCGCATCCGTATCCGCCACATTCCGCAAACCAAACGCCACGCTGACCAGATCAAATTGTTCCGCCTTGAATGGCAGATGGAGCGTATCGGCTACCCGCAGTTCCACTAAGTGTCCAGCGCACCCCGCCGCCGCAACCTTCCTTCGCCCGATTTCGAGCATCGGTTCACAAAAGTCGGTCCCCACCACCCGATAACGATTCGCGTCTTCTCCCGAGCGTCGAGCGATTTTCTTCAAATGTCGAGCGTATGCTAACGCGAGATCCGCCGTTCCTGTGCACACATCAAGAATCGCCCGCGTTCGAGTCTCTGGTATTGAATCTCCAGACGTTGGGACCGTGGACCGACGTACAGTTTTCCATCGCCAGTATCGATCTACACCAGCGGAAAGCAGATGGTTCAGAAAATCGTAACGCGGCGCAATCTCTCCAAACAGCGTCTGAATACGTTGGGGTTGTTTATCGACACTCATGGATTTATTCCAATCGAAAATCGGTTCGTACGACCGTCATGTGCATCCATATCCGTCGCTGACCGATTCCGCAGTTTGAGGATTCCGCCACCTAACGAGCCCGGTATTTCGCTGATTCCGTTATGCTGCCGTCGGGGAATCTTGTGGTTTCTATGATTTTGCCGCCCGTGTTATTCTGCGGATTCCGGAGCTGGCAGAGTGATTCGTGTGGCGTTCGACCAGAGATCTTCAAGCCGATAGTAATCGCGTGTTTCCTCATCGAAAACGTGAACAACGAGATCGCCGTAATCGAGAATAATCCAACGACTTTCCTCAACGCCTTCGAAACCGAGACGCTTATCGCCCCAGACTTTTTTGAGTTCGAGATGGATTTCCTCGGCGATGGCATAGACTTGACGTCGGCTAGCACCGCTCACGATGAGGAAATAGTCGAACACTGGGGAGGCTTTACGCATGTCGAGTAAGACGACATCTCTCGCCTTATTTTCAACCGCGACTTTTGCCGCCGCTTTGGCGCGTTCGAAACCATTACCACGTTCATTTCCCACTGTAAACGTGGTACTCGTCGGTTCTTGTTGATCTTGCAGCGGATCGTTGTTCTGCGGTTCCACGTTCATTCTCCCTTATTTTTGATGGCCATTCCGCTGGTACGGATGGGGGACCTCTCATACGGCATCGGGTTACGGTCATTCTGTACGATGTGTACGGAAGACCTTCCACGTATAGACCATTAGACTATACAATGTAGACCACGATACGTTGTTGTACGCGAAAAAAACACGTTGTGGAAGGGGGACCACACATAATTATGTGCCGGACCACGGCGATATGATACCATTTTATCGAGGCCGAGCGATACCGAATGGGAATTTGGATGGCGGTGTGATGATGACGGAAAAAACGACGGAGAGAACGCCGGAGACGCAGGGAGAAATGGAAAAAATTTACTTCCGTTTTTCGGCAAATGTGGTATAACAGGTAAATCAGAAAAAGATTTTCACAATAGGTAAAATATTTTGCGAAAAAGAGAGTTGTTTTTCGCTCCATAGAAGGTTACGATAGAAGGAGGGTGGTGGCTTGATGCGATTGTGGGTTTTCTTTTAAGCCCGGTTGCTTAGGCCTCGCCGCTTCTACGGATACAAAAATGAGATCGACTGAATGAAACTGTGTGGTTCGTTCAGGACGATCGCAAGTGTTTTTGCCGTCAGAATTTTGAATCTGCGGTTTTTGGAAGTAAAACTGTGGTTTCGGGGTAGAGATGGTGTTTTGACGGTAAAAGACAGGCATTCGTGGACGATTTAGTGATTTTAATGATTATTACCAAGCCGAGTCCATTTGAACGAGGCGACGTGCCGACACGTGAGAACGTGGTGGTTGGGCGCGGAGCGTGGGTGCGTGTTTCCAATTGGATCGGTATCACATTGCAGAATCTCATTCCGGAGAGCCGCTGATATGAAATCACAAGTTAATCAGAGTCGCCGGGCCGCGCTTGGCCTGATGGTAGTCGGAGTCACGGCTGGTATGTTCAGTGGTTCAGGTGAACTGTTTGCCGCCGGTACGAAAAAGAGCAACAAAGCGGATACCGCCGAACCATTGGAGATGGATCTTTTCGACGCAATTTCGCAGGAAAAGGTGGACGTAAATTTGGTTCCGAGCGGTTCACGTCAGTGTAAAATCGTGATCAAGAGCCGTTCGGAGCAGCCGCTTCGCTTGAAAATGCCCGAAACATTTGCGGGAGTGCCGCAGACAGTCTATTCCCAGTGGGATATGGGTGGCGGTCCGGGCATGAGTGGTGGCCCTGGTGGCCCTGGTGGTGAGCTCGGCGGTGGTGGCCGAGGTGGTCGAAACAGTGGTGGTATGGGCAACAGCAGTGGCGGCCAGCAGTCGTTTGGCGGTGGCATGGGCGGCATGGGCGGCATGGGCGGCATGGGTGGCATGGGTGGCATGGGCGGTGGAGGTATGTACAACATCGCCCCCGAACGTACCGAGTCGATTATCGTGCCGACAGTTTGTTTGGAGCATGGCAAGGCGGAGCCGCGGTCGAATGGAAAGTACAAGCTGTTTCCATTGGAGACTGTAAGTGAAGAGCCTGTGGTGGGCGAGATTTGTAAAGCGTTGTGTGCGGGATCGGTCGATCAGCGGACGGCACAGGCGGCGGCGTGGTACAGTGCGAATGGCATGAGCTGGGAAGAGCTTTCGGCCAAACAGATTCAGCGGGCTTTCGGTGTTCGTTATCTGTACTTCTCGGCGAGCGAGATTCAGGGAGCCCGTGCGTTGGTCACCCGTTGCGAGCAGATTGTTGCGGCGCGAGAGGCGGCTGAAGCGGAAGCGAAGAAGTCCGAGAGCGGTTCGGAATCCGGCATGTAATCGCTAGGGGACCGTAATAATGTAAAACCTTTAGGGAACCGTGTGATGCCGTAATGTTGCAACGTTGCAATAACACTCCGGTTCCGGTTCGTTGCAATGTTCCCGGTGGGTGATGGTAGGTGATAGGGTAAAAAGTGGGAGAATGTCTTCCACTTTTTATATTTTTGGGGAAGTGGCTTGTTCACGGTTGACAGTTTGCGAAAATCTAGTAGGATATATAACTTCCGAGTGACGGGGTGAGTCTGCCGTGTGGTTATGGTGGTCCAGTCTGGAAGTAACCGTGAAGCGAGCCGTGAGCAGATTTGCCGCGGAAAGACGTTCATTACGAGAGCCGACACGTGAGGTGTGGTGTAGCGAGTGGATGCGAGCTTGATGGATTCGGGCTTACCGATCGGAATGAAAGAAACAGAACCAGTGGGGATTTTTCGAGTAGAGTGGAAAAATTCTCCAAACGATTGGGAGAACTGCAAGTGGCAGGACAAACTGGCGAAATCATCCGTATCCGGATGGAAGCGTACGATCACGCGATTTTGGATCAGAGTGCACGAGAGATTGTGGAGACTGCGACCCGTACGGGTTCGGAGGTTCACGGTCCGATTCCGCTTCCGACGCGGATTGAGCGTTATACAGTGCAGTCGAGCCCGCACATCGACAAGAAGGCACGTCAACAGTTTGAGATTCGTACGCACAAGCGTATTATCGATATTCTGAACGCGACGGCCAAGACAATTGAGGCGTTGAACAAATTGAGCTTGCCGGTGGGCGTTGACATCAAGATCAAAGCGACGAGCAAGCGGTAGTCTGGTTTTTTAGAGTTGCGTTTTTCAGGACGCGTGGGGTGGCTGTTGTTGGCTGATTTTTGCAAGGCATCCACCCCGGCTATGACTGGTGAAGAATTTAAGGTCGTAGCTTTGTCATCGTTTTGATTGTTGACGGAAGGCCGTTTAGGTAAGAGCCGTTTGTCGGAATGATGAAAAGTGGGAGATTTTTTGGTGTGAACTTAAGCGGATATGACGTCCGATGGACGAGTTTAACA
>JAQVKF010000286.1 GCA_028694795.1 Thermoguttaceae bacterium
AGCGATGCGTTATGCAGGAAGAGGTCGCTCTGTCCCGTGTCAAACAGGATCTTGGAGTCGCCGTGCTCAATGAAGTAGGAGAGCCCATGCTCGGCGCCGGTATGAACACCGGGTTGGTTGTCGGTAAGAATCGAAACTTCCATCTCTTTTTATGCAAATATAGCTATTAAACTCTATTATGAACAAATGTTCACTTTGTTTGCCTTTAGGATCAGTTTTACTTGGCCATTCTTGCCACATTTGAAACAACCGAGTGCCGAGACCATGAAGAGGATGGCAATAAATAGTGATAAGTAGCTTAATATTTGCTAATTAAACAAATGATCATTATATTTGATCGAGATTAATAGAGGTTTTGAATGAATGACCCTTGGTAGTGTCATGAAACAATATCTGCCATGAGAAGGATGCATTTCAATACCAGTAAATTTTAAATGAGATGAAAAAAAGGCGAATCGACAAATCGAAACTAAACCTGTGCATTGATATCATTCTGTTGTTTCTGTTAATGGCCATGGCAGGTATCGGCTTTCTTATCAAATACGTGCTGCTTCCCGGAAGTGAGCGAAATCAGCATTACGGGAGCGGAGTGGATTTGGAGTTCTTGGGTTTAACCCGTCACGAATGGGGAACGATCCATTTAGTTATTAGCATCTTTTTTCTCGCGTTTATCATTTTACATGTTATCCTACATTGGAAAATGATCGTGAGAATTTTCAAGCGGATGATCCCCAGAAAAAGCCTGTTTGTTATAACTGCTTCGGCAATCGGTGTTGTCAGCATTTTACTCCTTATTTTTCCACTTTTCGTGAAACCGGTGGTCGTCGAAAGGGATCATTTGCAAATGAACCGAGGTTCGAGACAGGGCGTTCAAGAACAGATGCGTATGAATAGAAAGCGTACTGAAAAAGAAATTATTGAAACCGAGGTTCCGGAAAGTGAAAAAAGATTATCCCCCAAAAACAAAAGAAAGCAAGGTAAGAACAAATCCAAAAGATAGGCGATGAACAATTTAGCAACTTATATCAAAGGCACACGCGTTGCGGTCGCCGATATACTTCAATGGCTTTCGTCGGGCATGTCAAACGAAGAAATTTTGAGAGACTCCCCGCTTTGCAAGAAATTCATATCCGTGCAGCTTTGCGTTTCGCGGCAGACTGAGCTCGCATCATCCGCAGCCACTTGAAGTAACCGAACACCGAGATCACCGAGTAGATCGCGAAGAGACTCGCGGTGGGGTATAACCCCTTCCATACGTAAAGACCACACGACACGATATTTACCGCAAACCACAATCCCCATTGCTCTACATGTTTGTGGGCCAGCATCCACATGCCCACGATGCTCACGGCGGTAGTAAAACTGTCGCCGTAGGGCACCGGGCTGTCGGTGAACCGGATCAACACGAAGGAGATGGCCGCGAACAGTGCCGTACCGATTAGCGTGAGCGGTAGGATTAGCCGCCGTGGCGTACGGGTGATGGGTAACTCTTCCTCTTTAGACGCATAGCGGTTCCACCGTATCCACCCGTAAATACTGGCGAAGAAATAGTATACATTGATGCCCATGTCGGCGTAAAACTTGCTCTGGTAAAAAATCCAGACGTAAACGATGGGCATCAGCACGCCAACGGGCCACAACCACCTGTTGGCCTTGTATTCCAAGTAGAGGTAGAGCAGCCCGATAACGGCGCCGATGATCTCTATGGTTTGCATCTATCTATTGACTTTTATATCTGTATGTTATTAGGATGGTTGTATCCAACCGATGTTTTATTTCGACATCTCAGCTTATCTTCGGGATACCCACCCGGTGAAACGAGCGTGATTTGATTTGCTGTTCGAGCGGAGTGAACTATTTCGATGAGTGAATACAGAGATAAAACTTGTTTTAGCTATGTTGAGCGTAGAAATAGTCTTTAGTGAGTTCAAATCAAATAGCGAGTAAACCGCCCGGTGGGTCGAAGAGAAGGTGTAAATGAGAAATAAAACATCGATGAATCAGTTAAAACGTGAGCGTGAGCCGCGCCATGTAGTTACGGGTTGCCTGCGGGTAATACCCGATGTAGTTGATGCTGCTGCCGTCTTCGAACCGATCGGTCGCCGCCCATCCATTCGCCACGTACTCGCGGTTGAACAGGTTGTTCGCGAAGAGCTGCAGGTTGAACGTGCCCAGCGCGGTTTTCTTAAACGTGTACCCCGCCGAGAGGTTGGTCACGAAGTAGGCGTCGATCGCTCGCGAGTCGTCCGACGTGTTGTCCATGTACTGCTTGCTCACGTACTTTCCTAACAGGTTCACGTAAAATGCCGAAGTGGGCTGGTAAGTGATCCCCATCGCGCTCACGATATCGGGTGAATAGGAGATGTTTGTCGTGCCGTATTCCACCGATTCTTGCCCCACCCATCCGTAGTTATCGGGACTGTCATACAGGTCGAAATACGCGATATAGTTGTTGATCTTGTTGCAACTAAAAGTAGCATTAGCGTCCAGCCGCACCTTATTCTCCCACAAAGGCACTGACGCTTCCAGCTCTATACCCGCACGGTAGCTATCCTTCACGTTTTCCATCAGCTTGTAGCCAATGTCGGTGAGTTTACCTGTCTGCACCATCTGGTTATGATAATCCATGTAGTAGAAATTGGCACTCAACCGAGTTCCCCCGGCGCCCTCGTAATGGTATCCCAGCTCGTAGTCGATCATGCGTTCCGGTTGAATTGGGTTCACCCCCCCACCTTTAATCCCATCTTTCAGGTCGGCTCGCAACGGCTCTCGTTGCCCCACGGCGACCGACGCGAAGAAGCGGTTAAAGTCGTTCATGCGAAACGATATCCCCGCCTTGGGATTGAAGAAGTCGTAGGTGAAGTCGCCCGTCAGGTCCATCAGGTCGTCGTCCATCCCACTAAAGCGGTAATCGATATGGCGGTATTGCAGATCCCCGAAGAGCGAAAGCTTTTGGTTCAGCTGGTACTCCGCTTTGGTGAAAAAGTTGAGCTCCGACTTCCTTCCTACATTAAAGTACCACTCGTGGTTTGCCGGTATATTGGCCGAATGCTTGATCCATGGGAGTTTCCCGAAGTGATCGCCATCGTAGTAGCTGTACATTCCACCAAAGGTGAGTTTCCACGGTCCATCGATATAATTAAGGCCCACGTTGGCGACGTAAAAGTCGTTTTCCATCATCTTTTGACGGACGAAATCGGTGCGCGTGTGCGTGCTGTCGCCAATGGTTTGTGGCTCCAATCCAAAATCGGAGTAGCGTCGGTTATATCGGTAGTTCTCGTAATAACCGTACCCGTAGTTGTAGCTTAACCCGGCGT
>JAQVKF010000287.1 GCA_028694795.1 Thermoguttaceae bacterium
CACTACCGTGCGACCGGCAACGGTCCGCAAAAGCAGTCGCTGCATTCCTGGCTTTTGCTTCTTTTATAGTCATTTAATTTAAGTTTTTCTGTGAACATCCGATACTGGTCCTGTGACATACGACAAAAGATTTCGAGAACGGGCCATCGCTTTCAAAGAAGGTGGTGCTACATTCAAACAGCTCAAGGCGGTGTTCGGGATTGATCACAAGACCCACAACGCGTGGGCGAAATTGCTGCGTGAAACAGGTTCCGTTACACCTGAACAAATATTCCGATCACGACGACGAAAGATAGACAAAGATATACTGCAAAAAGCGGTCGAAAAGAAGCCGGACGCCTACCTTTCGGAGTTTTCCGCGCTGTTTCAATGCAGTATTCCAGCGGTGTTTTACGCCCTGAAAAAGATGGGCATTACGCTAAAAAAAGATGTTCACTTACGCCGCAAAATCCGAGAAAAAACGGGCCAAATTCGTGAAAGATCTGGCCCAAATCCCCGAAGAAAAACGCGTCTATATGGACGATGTAGCGTGGATCAATGCTTGGTTCGTGAGCATGGTCGGGCTCCGCGTGGCACAAAGGTGGAGGACGTTAAACGTGGGCGAAAATTCCAAAGAACAAACGTCATTGCCGGGAAAATCGGTAGAAATATTGTGGCGTCGCGATGTTATACAGAAAACAGGACGAGTTATTTTTTCGTCGAATGGTTTCGTAAAACACTTGTCCAGTGTATCCAAAAAGATATGACTGTCATGATGGACAGTACTTCGTTTCACCCGCATCGTAAGCTGCGTTGTCTTGCTCGTAAATATAATCTACGCATATTATTTTGCCATCGTACTCACCCGATTTCAATCCCATCGAAAAGGTTTAGGCGAACAGGAAACGCGCGTTAGTGGACCTATTGCCAGCTTCACCGAATCTCGAGAATGCGATGATGGAATATCTTCATCGAGGAAATCGCTAAATTAAATAGCGTTAAACGAAGCGCTCCTACCGACGGAGGAAACGGCGTCCCCCTCGGTTTGGGGATCGACGGTGCCAATCGTCATGATCCCAAGCTGGTCACGAAACGTTGGCAAGCGTTCCCATTGGACATCTGAACGTTCGAAAATACTGCCTCAAAGGCTTTGCGTCGACGGCGGTTCGGTTCCGAAGTTGTGAAAACGGTCGAATATTCGTTATACGCATTCTTTACGGCGTCGAAACGACAACGATGAAGTCAATACCCCAAAACTCAAACGTTGAAAAAGGCTCAACGTTGGGGCGTCGAGCGTGCTCACAACCGGATGAATCGTTTTGGCGCATCTTGGTTCGCTGGGAAAAGAAATCCGCAAATTACTCGGCGATCTTGCAATTGACTCGGGTTCTTATTACTTTTTGTTCAGTGGAATAATTGTTTTTAGGATAGGCTCTAAAGCGAAAAGAGCAGGAAGAGCAACGCGAGATTCGTGAGCGTATGCGTGAAGAAGAAAAAGCTCGTAAGGAATATGAAATGGTTCAGCGGGAAGCCGCTCTCGAGGAATCTCGGCTACGTAAAGAGTTGGAACAGGCTCGTCGAATGGCCGCATTGGAATCGGCGAGTACCACCCAACGCGCGAAATATGAGGCAATGCTTCGAGATTTAGAAAACAAACTAACGGAAGCGGAACTCAAAAATCAACGAGCCATTTCTATGGCTCAACAAACCAAACAGGGTAACGTATATATTATTTCAAACATTGGTTCATTTGGCGAAAATGTCCTGAAGATCGGTATGACACGACGGTTGATTCCAGAGGAGCGAGTAAATGAATTGGGAGACGCAAGCGTTCCATTCCGTTTTGATATCCACGCTATGATTTTTAGCAACGATGCACCCGCATTGGAAACCGCATTACATAAACATTTTGCACTTCGGCAAGTCAACAAAGTTAACCATCGCAAAGAATTTTTCCGTGCGACGGTAAGCGAAGTCAGAAGCGTCATTGAGTCTATTGGCTTAACCCATGTGCATTGGACGATGAAATCGGAGGCCGAAGAATATCGCGAGACACAGCAGATCGAGCATGAAATTGAGGTAAACCCAAGCGTTCGTGACGAATGGCTCGCTCGTCAAATTCAGCTCGACGAAATAGATCTCCACTTCGACGAAGATATCCAAGAGATGGCCGTTTAAGATTGCGGCTTGCATCCATAATGTCGGAAGAGGAGTTCTTGGAGATGATTGGCCTGAAATATCGTTCGCAAAATCTATTCGGATTGTTTTGAGTGGTGGGAGATTCACCATCGCAACTTTGACCACCACCACTCACGCTTGGCGAAATGTACTATCCCAACATTTCGGAAAACTCTATCACTTTGGATTCGTCTGGTACAACGTACCTCTCTGTAGTACGAACGTCAGAATGGCCCAATAGAAGCTGGGCAACGTCGATAGCCTCTCTCGACCTCTGGGTAATGCGGATCGAGAGCATCGACGTCCGCGGGTCGGACATTCCGTAGCTCTCCCAAATATTTTTTTAGTCATGGTAGTATACCTGTGCTGCGTCTGCGTCATACTCGCTCCACATGATGGCATACTGATTCGACTGATAACGCGGTGTGAAAAACCCTGGTATACCCTCGCACAAAACAATGCGTTTTGCAAGCTCTGTACCACCCAACACGACAGGACATCCAGAATTACAAATTTCAGGAAAAATCTTTTCACCGCCGATGGACCAGAAATTGTTTTCAAATACTGCTAGGCCGTTGTGTTTTCCGTCGCCCAAGAGTACCCCAGCCACCCGCACAATCTGACCGTCGCCTAGGTCATGTTGTCGGATAGACTCATCGAGCATGTATTGCACGTCATCGAGACTCACCCGCAGCCGATCCACTTGCATTGCACCGTGGGTAATCCCTAATTTGGAGAATTTGTCGAGCTGAATTTTTTTCCATCGATGATTACGTACATGCACCCACCGCCGTTTTCATCGTTAACGCAAACTGAGTAGCTGGCGTTCGGATCAATCCCATGTTTCGTCGCCACTCGGGCAATCTCGTTTTCAGAAATATTTTCCATGTTTTAACTCCGTATTTTTTGGTTTTGGTTTCAGGAAGCCCGCCGCGTCAACGGCGGGTGTTGGCTAGCGATCAGGCAACCCTCTCGATCGCCACATCGTCGCAGCAACGCATCACGTCGCACGAACCGAACTGCTCGCTGTCGGCTTGTCAGCCATCACATGTGTCTAGATACACATAATCGCCAATTCTGTATAGTATATACTACGTAAAGATATTTATTTCGAATATTTTTTGAAAATTTTAGAAATAAAAAGCGGCTTTCGCC